>NZ_JAKKSG010000006.1:0-203579 GCF_025653545.1 Shewanella sp. SW1
TTAGGAGCAAGCCCTTGGCGCTCAACCTGAAGCTGTGTTACCCACTTACTGACCGTTGATTTACCCACGTTCATGGCTTTCGCCGCCGCTTCTTGTGTGTAATCTTGATCTATGACTAATTGAGCGGTTTCGAGCTTAATTGCAGCACTATATCGTGCACGTTTACTTTTATTCATGTTGTCACCTAAATGGGTTATGAGTGGATCATAACATTTCTTATTAGGTGGCCAAATTCAGTGTGCCACTACACTCCCGATGCTAGCGAAGCAGTAACCTCTCCAGCACCTAAGGCACTGCCAGCATAAATATCAACAGTTGCTTTGCCTTGATCATTAGTTACTGCAGTTTTAATCGGTAAGTCGCCTATTGGACTAGAGAATGTCACTATTGTAGGCTTACTAATACCTGTTACTGTTGCTACTAACTTTCCTGGTAATAGCGTACTAATAGACTTAAGAGGAGACCCATTTGAATCTGTTAAAACTAATGAAACTTGAGCACCGCCTCCAGCGACACCTCCATCACCTTTCATCTTAAAACCTATTTTCCCGGACTCGCCACTATCAACTTTTGCGGTAACAGTTCCGGCACCAGCAATGGTAGCTGTCACGAGTTGCATTCTTGCAACACCGTCAACCCCAGTTAAATCTGTTCCGATAGAGGGAGAAAAAGAACCAATATTGCTATCATTTAGTGAGAAAGTAACTAAAATACCAGCAAGAGGGCCAAGTTTAGAATCGACAACTTTAGCCGTTACTTCGGCTGGTGCAATCGCCGAAATCTCAGTGTTTGAAATACCCATAGTTACGGTAACAACAGATGGCTTAGGCGTTGTTCCTCCGCCATCATCAGAGATACCGCCTCCACCACCACATGCTGATAATAAAAGCGAACACAATCCTGCGAGAAAAACCTTATACGCTGACTTCATTGTCAGGCTCCCTGTTACTCTGATGATGATACTTAAGCGAGATGCTTATTACTTATAGGCTAACACTACACAATTTTCACCAATTTTGCTCACTAGAACCTTATTTTATTTCACAAATAACACAAATATTTTAACGCTATTTGTCATTTCATCTTCACGATTTTCTTGCTAGTCTTGTGAGCGCCAAAAAATAGAATGTATAAAAAACACACAGGACTCTCTATGGCAATTTCTATAAAAAATAAACTCGGCCTTACAAGTAAAATTCTGATCGGTATGGGAACAGGTATTGCTTTAGGCCTCTTTCTTCGTAATGCCTTTCCAGAAAGCGATATAGTAAAAGATTATATTACCGAAGGTTTCTTGCATGTTATCGGTACTATCTTCATCTCCAGCTTAAAAATGTTAGTTGTTCCTTTAGTCTTTATTTCATTAGTTTGCGGAACTTGCTCACTGAGTGAACCTTCAAAATTAGGCCGCTTAGGGGGGAAAACCCTCGCCTTCTATTTATTCACGACCGCCATTGCTTTAGTGATTGCGATTGTCAGCGCAGCCCTAATACATCCAGGAAACGCCTCACTGGCGTCAGAAAAAATGGAGTACGTCGCAAAAGAAGCCCCAAGTCTTGCTGATGTGCTGATAAACATAGTGCCTACTAATCCGATGCAGGCATTGAGCGAAGGTAATATGCTGCAAATTATTATTTTTGCGGTCATTTTTGGCTTTGCTATTGCCCATATTGGTGAGCGCGGCAAACGTATTGCGGCGTTGTTTGAAGATTTAAATGAAGTCATCATGCGTGTCGTGACACTGATCATGCAACTCGCGCCCTATGGTGTGTTTGCGCTGATGGCAAAACTTGCATTAACACTCGGTTTAGAGACCTTTGGTAGTGTGGTTCAATATTTCTTCGTGGTCTTAGGTGTATTACTGGTCCATGCGTTTATCGTTTATCCAATCCTTTTAAAACTTTTCTCAGGCCTCAACCCCTTAATATTCATTCGTAAAATGCGCGATGTGCAGTTGTTTGCTTTTTCAACCGCCAGTTCAAATGCCACTTTACCCATTACCATAGAAGCGTCTGAGCATAGATTAGGTGTCGATAATAAAATTGCCGCTTTTACGCTACCGTTAGGCGCTACCATTAATATGGATGGCACAGCAATCATGCAAGGCGTTGCCACTGTGTTTATTGCGCAGGTTTTTGGCATTGAGCTCTCACTAACCGATTATGCCGTTGTTGTTGTGACAGCCACGTTAGCATCAATTGGTACCGCGGGTGTTCCAGGTGTCGGACTTATCATGCTGGCCATGGTGTTAAATCAAGTTGGCTTACCAGTGGAAGGGATTGCCCTGATTATCGGTGTCGATCGCTTACTCGACATGGTACGTACTGCTGTAAACGTCACTGGTGATTGCGTAGCAACTGTAATTATTGCTAAATCAGAGGGCGAATTTAACGAGCAAGTGTTTAACAACACTCAAGCGGGTAAAGTTGCTAGAAGTTTTGATGAGCAAGTTCATCATTTAGATAAATCGAACTAAACCTCACAAAGACCAAAATGACGCCCAGCTTCAGTGTTGGGCGTTTTTGTTTGAACGCAATACAGTTAACATGTCTATTGTTAGCAAAATATGAACGCACCAATAGTACGGAAGTTTGTTTTTAGATACATTATGTTTACTATTTTAATACGCTTAATGGGAGGGGTATAAATGTGGTGGAGAAGTCTTTGGATCCTGATTGCATGCTGGTTATTGAGTGCCCACTTCGTACGTTACGAACAAATTAACTTTGCTATTCCTTTTGCACTTGCGCCTTTGGTCTTATTTTTTAACTCAGTTTACTTACTTCGTTTATTACAAATTTTATTATTTATAAGTGTCTTTGCCGTATGGGGCGTCACAACCATTGAAGCGGTACATCTGCGATTAGCGCAAGAAATGCCTTGGTTGAGATTGTCTTTTATCATGATGGCGGTGATGTTATTTACCTTAGGCGCGATTATGTGTGGCAACGGCATTTTGCGGATCAGAAAACAAAAATCGCCTTGGGGAAATTCCCCGATACGCTAACACTTTAACGGCAAAACCTTCTTATTCAACAATTAATTAGTACTTATTTTGACCACAAGTTCAACTCGGTCAGCAAAGGTTAAGTTCAACTAAGATATGCTGATCCTCTATTTGGTTATCAGTGTGATTTTGCGTAGACTAGTTTGCTAAAGCTTTAGCTCATACACTTTAAGGCATTATATTATGAGAATTTTGGTTGTTGAAGACGATCCTATTTTATCCCACCACTTAAAAGTGCAATTAAGCGATCTCGGCAATCAAGTTCAAGTGGCACTGACTGCCAAAGAAGGTTTTTATCAAGCCACTAATTATCCCATCGATGTCGCCATTGTCGATTTAGGGCTACCCGATCAAGATGGTATTAGCTTAATTCAACAGCTCCGTGAAGCGGGTCTTAAAGCACCGATATTAATTCTCACGGCACGAGTTAATTGGCAGGATAAAGTTGAAGGCCTTAACGCCGGAGCCGATGACTATTTAGTGAAACCCTTTCAAAAAGAAGAGCTTGTCGCAAGGCTTGATGCCTTAGTGCGCCGTAGCGCAGGTTTTGTTAAACCCGTGATTTGCAGTGGAGAATTGAAACTCGATCTCGCCGCCAAACAAGTCACTCTGGGTGACGAAGTCATGGAGGTCACTGCCTTTGAATATTTAATCCTTGAATATTTGATGCGCCATTGTCATGAGGTTGTCGCCAAGCAACGTTTACTCGATGTGATTTATGGTGATAAGGAAGGCGATCCCAATACGATTGAAGTCATGGTCAGCCGCCTGCGTAAAAAACTGACCCGAGATGGTATAGATAACCCCATAGTGACCATCCGCGGCCAAGGATATAAATTTAACCTGCCATGCAATTAAGATTAAAATTCAAGAAACGTCTGCTGACACGGATGTTTCTCACCTCGCTATCAATTATTACCTTAGTGGGTTTTGGTCTCGCATGGATGGTTAATATTCTGCATGCGCAAAATAGTTATAACGAAGAAACTGCCCAACTCATTGCCGAAATTCCCCAAGTCGCCGCCGAATTACGGGAGCACGATCTTATCCCCGATACCAGTGCTTGGTTAGAAGAAAATAATAAACAAGAGCGCTATGTGATAGCGAGTTGCGATGACAAATTTAAGCAGGTTTGGACCTCATCCCTCGCAGTAGATCGTGGCTTATTTGATACCTGTGAGCGTTTTAACGAAATCCGTAACGACTCCCCGCCCTACTACCTCACCATGGCTGACGACAGAGGATATTTCGTCTATTTGCTCGCGGTAGAAATTGCCAGTGTGCATTACAACCTCCTTGTAATGAAAGATGCCGCCAAACTGGAGCAAGAATACAGTAAGTTCAGTAAACGTACTTATATTCGTTTAGCCATGGTATTGGCCTTAGCCTTAATTCTATTGGTCAGCGCCGCCTATTGGGGCATGCGTCCCTTGGTACGGATGCAAAATGAACTGCAATCAATTAACCAAGGTAAGAGTAAATCACTTTCTGAGGGCTATCCTGTTGAACTTGAAGGCGTAACGCAAGCACTCAACCAGATGTTGCAACAATCGAGTGCCCAACAACAGCGCTATCAAAATGCGATGAATGACTTGGCACACAGTCTTAAAACCCGCTTAGCCGCCGTGCATGCCATTACAGATGACGCCAGTTTGAGTAAACAATCGGCAAGCGAAAAGATCATGGAACAAGTCAGCCAGATGGATCAGCTGGTCAAATACCAATTAAAACGGGCCATGTTAGGCCGCCAAGGCCTGAAGCAAGAACAAACTGTTATCGCGCCCTTAGTCGATCAATTAGCACAAATGTTGTTTAAAATTTATCGAGAAAAACAAGTGCAGTTCTCGGCCAACATCTCCCCTTCCTTGATGTTCCCCGGCAACAAGGGTGACTTAATGGAGCTGTGTGGCAACCTTATGGAAAATGCTTTCCGCCTGTGTATCAGCCAAGTGCATGTATCGGCTAAAATTAACTCACAAGGTGAGTTTGAACTTATTGTCGAAGATGATGGCCCTGGTGTTGAAGAAAGCTTAAGACAGAAGATTATCCAACGTGGCGTGCGTGCCGATACCCAGTCCCCAGGGCAAGGGATCGGATTAGCTGTCTGTGATGAAATCGTTCACAGCTACGGTGGCAGCTTAAAAATTGAAGAAAGTCGCTTAGAAGGGGCGCTCTTTAGGATCCGTATCCCAGTGTAAGAAACTGGGATATTATCATGCTATCACCGCATATAACTGTTCGGCTCGATTAAACATGATCCAAGAAGTGGCAATATATTTGTCACCACTCACAGGTTTATTTCCCCGATGTGAATGAGTAAATCCCGCAGGCGCTATCACCATAGTGCCTTTTTTGGGGGAGATTTTACGCTGTTGATAATAAAATTCGGTTTCGCCGCCCTCTTCCACATCATTTAAATAAAACATATAGAGCACGACGCGATGCAGAGCTTCATTGTGGCCATTCTGCGGGAATTGCTCCGAATGCCAATGGGGATAACCGCCTTTATTTTGCTGATACTTTTGAATATTAATACTGCCACTGCGATACAAATACTTCACTAAGCCATCGGCCCTAGGCGCACCCAGCGTCGCAAAATTAGCCGGAGTTAGCGTTACAGGTTGGCCCTGCTCATCACTCACTGACACAGCAACCGCACCCATTAATGCCATTGAATACTTTGTGAAATAATCTACCGCGCCCTTTAAGGTATAACCTAAGAGTTCGTTTCTGATGGGCTGCAGGTCGACGAAACTATCTAAGGTCAAATCGCGGCTGATCTTCTTCTCCAAATCGACGCCATTGCCCGTGTGTCCATCAACAACGCCAGCATGTTGCTCAAATGCCAGAATGAGACGGTCACACAAGTCATTCGGCAACGCATTAGGGTATACTTCAATAAAGTCCATACTTCCTCAATGGAGTGGCTACTTTCTAGGCTTACTATGCTGACATGTTAGTTAAGTAATTGTAAAGCAGCATCATTGAGATAAAATAACCCACATTACGCTTCACGATAACAAGAATATGAAAAAAAGCTGTAAAGTTTCAGTCCATCAACTTCAAGTCGGCAACTTTGTGCGTTTGCCCGTGGCTTGGAAAGATCATCCCTTTTTATTCAGTAGCTTTCATATTAAACAAGCTGCGCAAATCGAGTTGATTAAAAATCTGGGCATCGAACATGTCATCGTCGATTTAGAACGCAGCGACGTCGCCCCGATACATGCTGATGCAGTCAACCCTATCAAATTGCCGCCAAGTGCTGAAATCAATGTGCTTAAAAACGACATGGATCAATACAAGGCTGAGCAAATCGAAGTACAAAAAAAATTACGCCGTGACATTAATAAAACTGAGCAAAATTTTACCCGCTCAGTAGCCATGATGCGCAGCCTCATCTCTAAGCTACGTAATCGCCCCTTAAATGCGGTCGATGACGCCAAAGATTTGGTACACACCATAGTCGAACAGCTGCTCAACTCAGATAACTTAGTGCTGCATTTGATGAGTGATGCTAAGCAGGATGAAAGCATTTACTACCACTCCTTGAATGTTGCGATCCTCTCTATGCTGATCGCCAAAGAAATGGAATGGGATAGAAGTGAAATCGAAACGGTCGGTCTCAGTGCCCTGTTCCACGATGTGGGTAAATTAAAAATCCCACCACAAATTCTAAAAAAATCGACACCTTGGTCAGCACCAGAGCTTAATTTTATCAAACAGCATCCATTACTTGGGATTGAACTGCTCAAATTAGCCGATAATTTTCCCCAAGCAGCCTTACCTGCAATCACCAATCACCACGAGTTTCTCGATGGCAGTGGTTATCCCAAAGGCCTAAAGGAAGAGGCTCTCGATAAGGTATCGCAACTGATTGCGGTAGTGAACGAATATGACTCCTTGTGTTACCCAAGCCAACAGGGCAAAGCCAGAATGCCCTACGCCGCACTGGGGCATTTGTATAAGCAATACAAAACTAAGCTAAATCAAGAGTATATTGGCAAGATGATCAAGATGCTGGGCATTTATCCCCCCGGCAGTGTGGTGGAATTATCCAGCGGTCAATATGCCATGGTGATGTCGGTTAACTTAACTAAACTGCTATGTCCAAAAATATTGGTTTACGATGCCTTAGTTCCTAAAGACCAAGCGCCTATCGTTGATTTAGAGATTGAAGGGATCAGCATAGTGCGTTGCTTACCACCTGCGGCGCTTCCTGAAAAAGTCCACGAATATTTGAATCCACGCGAGCGAGTGAGTTACTACTTTGGCGGCGATAGTCGTAAGTAGTTGATTAAGAAACTGGTTTAACGATTATGTCTAACGAGCTTCACTCATTTAAGCAAAGTCATCGAGTCTCACTCATTGAATGAACGTAGTTAAATGGCAGTGATAACAATAAGGGGCGAATATTGCATTCGCCCCTTATTTTTAATTCGAGAAAACCAACACAGCTAGCGGCTGACTTATAACCAATGCTTACGTTTAAAGAAGAAGTAAGTACCTGCGGCACTGGCTAACATCATCACAATCGCCATAGGGTAACCGTATTGCCACTCAAGCTCAGGCATGCTGGCAAAGTTCATCCCATAACTACTGGCAATCAAGGTCGGTGGTAGAAACACCACAGCGGCAACCGAGAAGATTTTGATGATTTTGTTCTGCTGCAGACCACTGAAACCCATGGCCGCATCGAGCAGAAAGTTTAACTTATCGAAAATAAACTGACTGTGGGGCATCAGCGACTCGATATCCGACAACATTTCCCGCAAGTCCTTTAAATGTTCATCGGATAACTGGCCACGATAATAACGCTGCATATAACGCAGTGAACGCTGAGTATCGAGCAAACTTAATCGGATTTTACCATTAGAGTCTTCTTGCAGAGTGATGAGCTTAAATACATCGTCAAGTTCGTCGTTATCAAATACTTGCTCACCGACATTTTCAAGTACAGTGTAAACGTCTTCAATTAAGTCAGATAGATAATCCACTTTCAGATTGAATAATTCGAGAAACAATTCCTGCGGTGTCGATACTTCTAACCGTCCCAAACGCAAGTAGTTACGCAGTAAACGGATAAGACCTACGTCTTCTTCACGAATTGTCAGTAAAAAATTGCTACGAAGGTTGAAGGAAACGTTAACGCCGCGCACATCTTGGCCGACACGCTGTGGGAATAACGAATTAATATGCAAGCCGTCACTGTTTTGATAAAAACGTGCTGAGGCCTCAATTTCATTGATATCTTCTTCGTCAGGCACTTCTTCAACAGAAAAATGACTTAACCACTCTCGCTCCTCATCATCGGGTTTATACAGATCTAACCAAATGGTCGACGCGGGAATACTGTCCAGTATGCCGAGCTCTGTCACAGTAAGGTGACGATTATCATAGACATAAGCAGTAATCATTTGTCCTCCTGAAAAAAAACTTAAGTTAACGATTCCACTTAAGTGCAGGCTAAAAAATTGTCGCTAGTTTACCGCATAAGTTGGCAATGAAAAGGCGTGCAAGGTAATTTAGTAAAATAAATATGCCTTAATCGGTTTCGATAATTGCCAACCGTTCTTGGGTCGAAAAGCGAATATGGATGCCATCGAGAGTGACCATTTTCGAGTCTGAAATATCCCCTTTTCGCACACGATACTCGCCGTTATTGTCGGCATTCGGTGACACAATTCTCACAGTGACAATTCTATGCTGATCGCGCCAATACCAAACACTGTAACTCAGCAGGCTAAATCCAATCACCACAAATACACTCGTCAACAGGTATCGGCGCCACAGCGGTTCACTAAGACGCTTTGAACTGAGATTAACAGCCAGAGGTTCAATCTGACGCTTGCGTTTCACCAGCAAAAACCAAGTGCCAGCAATAACTAAGACTGTTAGTAAAATTTTAATGAGCATGGCTCTTCCTCTGATATACGTCCGCTTGTGCTCAATGGTCTCGTTCAAGCCAGCAGCAATCTTGCATTGACCCTTCAATGCCACACAAGTTAGCGCATTATACGCATACTTATGTGGATAAACTGTCTTTGGGATCAAGCTTAAAGTGCACAGTCAAATAGACAAGGCGAATGTACGAGCCATACACATAGACATCGACAAAGCAGAACGTTGAAACAGAGTACAACAGACTTATGACAGGGCGAAAACACTGGGGACCTATACCTAAAATTGATTGCTACAGATCACAACACTCAACATAAGTAAGTACCTGACATTAAAAATCTTCAAATCCCTTCGCCATACGCTGAATTTGTGCCAAAGGAACGCCGTGGCGATTGCGTTTCGCGCATTCCTGCTGATGAGCCAGACTGCTTGGTTCACCCACAAGCACAATTCTAACTTGATAACCTAAGGCTTTTGCCGCCGCTTCATAGGCCATGTATTCCCAGTGGCACAGATTGGTATTGTCACAAATCACCACGGGCTCGCTTGAAGAAAGTGCCTGAATAAACTCCGTCAAATTACATTGATGAAACTCAGGTAATTTCTTGGCATCAAAACGGTATTCATCTTCATGGTAGAAAAAACTATCGGTCGAAAATACGCCACGTTGCCGCACGCCAATGGCTTTTTCTAAAGGAAGGGAAAGAATGTAAGCTTCAACCCAATGTGACTTACCACTGCCCGGTAAGCCACGCATTATAATCGCAACTTTTTCGCTCATGTGTTCGACTCACTGCCAATCACTCGACCCGCTAAAATGGTATCAACCAACTGAGGCACTAACTCCCCCGCTTTTCCTGTGAGGTGATATTGAAACTGACTGTGTCTATCGGGTGCCATCATATTCACTTCGACTGTTTGAGCCCCATGATGGTTAGCTGTATCCACAAAGCCCGCGGCAGGATACACAGTGCCAGAGGTGCCAATGGCAATAAACAAGTCACAGTTATCGAGCGCATCGTGAATTCGATCCATCCCTAAGGGCATTTCACCAAACCACACCACATGGGGGCGTAATCGCTGGGCCGGAATACAACAAGTACAGCAATTATCGGCACCAAAGGGCTCACGTAAAATAAAGGTCTGACGTGAGCGCGGACAACGGCCTTTGGATAATTCACCGTGCATATGCAATAGACGACGCGAGCCCGCACGCTCATGCAGATCATCAATATTTTGTGTGATGATAAGTAATTGACCTTTAAAGTCCGCTTCCAACTTTGCTAAGGCCACATGCGCTGCATTGGGTTCAACCGTGCCACTATGCAGTTGCAACCAACGACTATTGTAAAATCGCTCTACCAATTCAGCATCACGCTCATAACCTTCTGGTGTAGCAACGTCTTCAATATGATGCTCTTCCCACAGACCATCTTGATCGCGAAAGGTGCGTAAACCCGACTCAGCAGAGATCCCTGCGCCGGTTAACACCACAATTTGCTGGTACATGCCGATTCCTTATTATTTTATTTATTTGAATTATTCTCACTGACTTTGGCAGCCGTGAATATTATTCCTTGGTATAACCATACAAAAACTATGCTTGAATTGCCGCAAAATATTGTGATTTAACGCCTATTGACACAATTTATCTGCATATCGCCCTAGAAAGCCAGAACAAAGGTTTAAGTTTTCAACCTGAGCACCTATAATGGCAAACACTATCCACGGATGAACCTATTGGTTCTGCAATCAAGAGATTAGCAATGACAGATGGAAATCAAGCGCTAAAAAAAGCGGGTTTGAAAATTACCCTGCCACGAGTCAAGATCCTAGAACTGATGCAAGGACCTGAAAACCAACATATCAGTGCAGAAGATTTGTACAAGAAGCTGCTCGATATCGGTGAAGAAATTGGTCTAGCCACCGTCTACCGTGTGTTAAACCAATTTGATGATGCAGGCATTGTCAGTCGCCATCATTTTGAGAGCGGTAAAGCCGTTTTCGAACTATCGACTCAGCATCATCATGATCACTTAGTTTGCCTATCGTGTGGCAAAGTGATTGAGTTTTCAGATGAAGTCATCGAACGTCGTCAAGATGAAATTGCCATGAAACACAACATTAAGCTGACTAATCACAGCTTATATTTGTACGGCACTTGCACCAACGATACCTGTGAGCATAACGACGCCTAAGTCGGCCATTGTGTTTATAAAGCATTAAGCAAAAAACCAGCCTAAGGCTGGTTTTTTATTGGATGATGTTTACGGGTAAACCGCTATAACACCTTGGCGTAGATATTCACTTTATGGCCCATAAACTCATTTTGCTCACGCCAATGCATGCCCACACGCTTAGCCACGCCTTCAGAACCGAGATTCCCTGCTAAGATAAGTGCAATCGTCTGGTCAATGCCAAAACGTTTAAATTCGGCTAATGCAGCAAATGCGGCCTCAGTACCAATTCCTGTTCCCCAATACTCAGGGAAATAACGATAACCCAGTTCGACTTCGCTGAATTCTGGAATAAATTTCGGACCACAAAAACCAATCACCCGCTTATCAGCTTTATGCTCTACCGCCCAGCGACCAAAACCATGTTGCTGATAATCGACTTGGATCACCTTGTGAAACAACTCAACCGCCTGCTCGCGAGCTGTAAATGCCGCGGTGGGAATGTATTTCAGCATCGCGGGATTACTGTTCATCAAATAAAGCGCTTCACAATCTTGCTCAGTAAATGGTCGAATAATTAACCGTTCAGTTTGGGTTATCATCTTTGCTCCTTCAAAAATGGCACTTAAAAATCAACCAATGGTTCGCTTAAAGTGCACTGGCGTAACGTCAACGACACTACGCCAATACCTCAAGCTTAACGGTGGAAATCACCACTGCGTTCAGGCTGATACAGGATTTCTTCAATACGCACTTTTACCATAGAACCACCCGGACCTGGCCATTCAATTTCATCACCTTGAGAGAGCCCTAATAATGCGCTGCCCACTGGCGCCAAAATAGAAATCGTGCCCGCGCCGTTCACGTCTTTTGGATACACTAAACGTAAACAGAAAGTCTCATTACTGGATGAAACGCTAAACTTCACTTCTGAATTCATGGTCACCACATTCGCGGGCACCTGTGATGCAGGCACAATATCGGCTCTGTCTAATTCAGCCTCCAATGCCGCTTTGCCCGGAAACGCATTTGCCGGCAGTGACTCCAATAATCGCTCTAGTCTTTCTAAGTCAATTTCCGAAATAATGATTTTAGGTGTTTTCACAGTTTTTCCCTCATAAAAAAATGTGATGTTTAAGCCGTTACTGTGGCTAACATCGACTCTGTTGCTTACCCTCCCCCAATGCGATAAGCCCCATAAAACAAATACGCTCGCAACGATAGACTGCAACCGTGTTAAATAAATTTGAGTTCAAGATTTTTTGCAGAACAGCACTGAAGCCATAAGCACTTAGCTCATGGTTAATGGCTCTACTCACATTATCCTCGCCAATGACACAGACGAGCGCGTAGTAGAGAAGCATCAATCTAACCCGTAGAAGAAAAAATATCTAGTCTTCATGGTGTTAGCTCAATCCCATTCCTGTCATTTACTACGATTCGCTGCTGAAATTACAGCCAATAAAAAAGGCGCCTTAGGCGCCTTTTATATTCGTAAAGGTTAGCTTACCAACCTGTACGAATACGCAGCGCTTTACCGATATCAGCAAGCGAGCGGACAGTTGTCACGCCCGCTGCTTCTAATGCAGCAAATTTGTCTTCTGCAGTACCTTTACCGCCAGCGATAATCGCGCCAGCATGGCCCATACGCTTACCTGCAGGTGCAGTGACACCCGCAATATAAGACACAACAGGCTTAGTCACGTGTGCTTTAATGAAAGCCGCCGCATCTTCCTCAGCGTTACCACCGATTTCACCGATCATAACGATCGCTTCAGTCTGTGGATCGTTTTGGAACATTTCCAGTACATCAATGAAGCTAGTACCTGGAATTGGGTCACCACCAATACCTACGCAAGTAGATTGGCCGAAACCTTCATCCGTCGTTTGCTTAACGGCTTCATAAGTCAGAGTACCTGAACGAGAAACGATGCCCACTTTGCCTTTTAAGTGGATGTGACCTGGCATAATGCCGATCTTACATTCACCTGGGGTGATAACACCTGGGCAGTTAGGGCCGATCATGCGAACGCCAGTTTCTTCAAGCTTCACTTTAACTTGCAACATGTCCAGTGTAGGAATGCCTTCAGTGATACAAACGATAAGCTCGATGCCACCGTCGATAGCTTCAAGAATGGCATCCTTACAGAACGGAGCCGGAACATAGATCACAGAAGCAGTCGCACCAGTCGCAGCCACAGCGTCTTTCACAGTGTTGAACACTGGCAGACCTAAGTGAGTTTGACCACCTTTACCAGGAGACACACCGCCCACCATTTGCGTACCGTAATCGATAGCTTGTTGTGAGTGGAATGTACCTTGACCGCCAGTGAAACCTTGGCAAATTACCTTGGTATCTTTATTGATTAAGACAGACATTATTTGCCCTCCGCAGCTTTAACTACTTGCTCAGCCGCGTCAGTTAGACTGGTAGCTGCAATGATATCTAGACCTGATTTAGCTAATACTTCACGGCCAAGTTCAGCGTTAGTACCTTCTAAACGAACTACAACAGGTACTTTAACGCCCACTTCTTTAACAGCGCCGATAATACCTTCTGCGATCATGTCACAACGTACGATACCGCCAAAAATGTTAACCAGAACCGCTTTCACATTGCTGTCAGACAGAATGATTTTGAATGCTTCTGCTACACGTTCTTTCGTCGCGCCGCCGCCTACGTCTAAAAAGTTCGCTGGCTTGCCACCGTGCAAGTTAACGATATCCATAGTACCCATAGCCAGACCAGCACCGTTCACCATACAGCCAACGTTACCGTCTAATGCTACGTAGTTCAGTTCGAACTTAGCCGCGTGAGCTTCACGTGCGTCATCCTGTGATGGATCATGCATGCCTTTGATTTTTGGTTGACGGAACAGAGCGTTACCGTCGATACCGATTTTACCATCTAGGCAGTGTAGGTTGCCTTCAGTGGTAATAACCAGTGGGTTGATTTCTAATAGTGCGAAATCATGATCAACGAACATAGTTGCCAGACCCATAAAGATCTTAGTGAACTGCTTCATTTGCGTTGGGTTTAAACCTAACTTGAAGCCAAGATCGCGAGCTTGATAACCTTGTGGGCCAGTCAAAGGATCTATGATTGCAGTGTGGATGAGTTCTGGCGTTTCTTCTGCCACTTTCTCAATTTCAACACCACCTTCAGTCGACGCCATGAACACAACGCGACGAGTCGCGCGGTCAACAACGGCACCAAGGTACAGTTCGTTAGCGATGTCGGTACAGCTTTCTACTAAAATTTTAGCAACTGGCTGACCTTTCTCATCAGTTTGATAAGTCACCAGATTTTTGCCTAACCAGTGTTCGGCAAAGGCTCTGATTTCTTCTTTATCGCCAGTGACTTTAACGCCACCCGCTTTACCGCGGCCGCCTGCGTGCACTTGACACTTAACAACCCATAAATTTCCGCCAATATGGCCTGCCGCTTCTACAGCTTCTTGGGCTGTATCACATGCAAAACCTTCTGACACTGGTAAACCATATTCGGCAAATAAGGATTTTGCCTGATACTCATGCAAATTCATGATGATCTATCCGTATACTTCTAATCAAATCCAACTGGCCCGTTTGGGCCAGTCACGAGGGTATGTCTGGCTATTTCTTTAAGCGCAAACTCTTAGCGAGTTGTCTTACAGATCAAGCAGCAGACGAGTTGGGTCTTCTAGGAAGTCTTTAATCGCAACCAAGAAACCAACAGACTCACGGCCATCAACAATACGATGGTCATATGAGAGTGCTAGGTACATCATGGGCAGGATTTCAACCTGACCATTAACTGCCATTGGGCGGTCTTTAATGGCATGCATGCCTAAAATCGCGCTTTGTGGCAGGTTAAGGATTGGGGTAGACATCAGTGAACCGAAAACACCACCGTTAGTCACAGTGAAGTTACCGCCAGTCATATCTGCCACAGTCAGCTTACCATCACGGCCTTTGATGGCTAAATCACGAACCGCTTTTTCGATTTCAGCTAAGTTCATGGTATCTGTGTCACGTAACACTGGTGTTACCAGACCACGTGGTGTTGATACTGCGATGCTGATGTCGAAGTAGTTGTGATAAACGATATCATCGCCATCAATAGACGCGTTGACTTCTGGGAAACGTTTCAGTGCTTCTGTCACAGCTTTGATGTAGAAAGACATAAAGCCTAAACGGATACCGTGGCGCTTTTCAAAGATATCTTGGTATTGCTTACGGATATCCATGATGGGCTTCATGTTCACTTCGTTAAATGTCGTGAGCATAGCGGTAGAGTTTTTCGCTTCTAACAAGCGGTTAGCGATTGTCTTACGCAGACGTGTCATTGGCACGCGCTTCTCGCTACGGCCAGCCGCTAACGGAGCCACAGCAGGTGCTGCTGGCGCCGCTGCTTTAGGGGCAGACTTAACAAAAGCTTCAACGTCTTCTTTCGTAATACGACCACCCACACCCGTGCCTTTTACTTTGCTAGCATCAACATTGTGCTCGGCAAGTAAACGGCGTACTGATGGGCTTAACGCATCGTTAGATTCGTCACTTGTCGCAGCTGCTGGCGTTGCCGCTTCTGCTTCAGCTTTAGTCACTTCTTGGCCAGAAACTGCACCAGCGATGAACTTAGCGATCACTTGTTCACCTAAAACAGTGGCTCCTTCTTCAAATAAAAACTCGCCAATGTGGCCATCTTCTGGCGCAACCACTTCAAGAACCACTTTATCGGTTTCAATATCAACCAGGTTTTGATCACGAGAAACTTGCTCGCCCACTTTCACATGCCAAGTGGCAATCGTGGCATCGGCAACAGATTCTGGTAGTACAGGTACCTTGATTTCGATACTCATGAAAAACTATCCTTTTATAAAATGTCTATTACTACAGTGTGATTGTAAGTTTCAGGGCACTGTTCACTAAAGATTCTTGCTGATGTGTATGTAACTCAGGGTAACCACATGCTGGCGCAGCTGACGCTTCACGGCCGGCATAAGTTAACTGTGCACCTGCAGGAATCGCGGCCCAGAAATGGTGTTGACTCGAGTACCAAGCACCTTGGTTCTGTGGCTCTTCCTGACACCAAACAAAATCTTTAACATGTTGGTAATCAGCCAAAGCAACGATCATTTCATCATGTGGGAACGGATATAACTGTTCAACACGAATTAACGCTACGTTAGTGATGTTTTCTTTACGACGTTTTTCCAGTAGTTCGAAGTAAACTTTACCACTACAGAAAACAACGCGATCCACTTTGCTTGCTTCCAAGGTATCGATTTCACCGATCACATTTTGGAAACTACCACTGGCCAATTCTTCCAAACTCGACACGGCTAATGGATGACGCAGCAATGATTTAGGCGACATCACGATAAGCGGTCGACGCATTGGGCGCACCACTTGACGGCGCAACATATGGTAAACCTGTGCAGGTGTTGAAGGCACACACACTTGCATGTTGTGGTTAGCACACATTTGCAAGAAACGCTCTAAACGGGCGCTTGAGTGCTCTGGACCTTGGCCTTCATAACCATGGGGCAACAACATAGTCAGACCACATAAACGGCCCCACTTTTGTTCACCCGATGACAAGAACTGGTCAATAACCACTTGGGCACAGTTGGCAAAGTCACCAAACTGGGCTTCCCAAATGGTCAGGCCGCCAGGTTCTGCCGTCGCATAGCCGTATTCAAATGCCAATACTGAGGCTTCAGATAACACTGAGTCAGTAATATCAATCGGACCTTGCTCATCGGCAATGTTGCGTAGTGGCATGTAAGTCGTGCCATCGTTTTGATTGTGCAACACAGCATGACGATGGAAGAAAGTGCCACGGCCAGAATCTTGACCTGTGATACGAACGCGCTTGTTGTCTTCCAGAATCGAGGCATAAGCCAAGGTTTCTGCAAAGCCCCAATCGAGTGGTTTCTCACCCTTTGCCATAGCAACACGGTCGCCATAAATCTTAGCAACACGGGATTGTAATGGATGGCTTTCAGGAACGTAGCTCAATTTGTCCGCAAGGTTTTGTAAACGTTCTGCCGACATCGCAGATTCGAACGCTTCGTCCCACTCACGACCAATATAAGGTGTCCAGTCAACAGAATGCAGCGTCATTGGACGCCATTCTTTCACCACACAATCACCCTGATCTAATGCGTCACGGTAATTATTGATAAGACCAGTCACCTCATCGGCAGCAATCACGTTTTCAGCAATTAACTTGTCTGCATAAATCTTACGTGGCGTTGGGTGTTTCTTGATCTTGGCATACATCAGCGGTTGAGTTGCACTTGGCTCATCGGCTTCGTTATGGCCATGACGGCGATAACAGACTAATTCAACCACCACATCACGTTTGAACTCGTTACGATAATCAACGGCTAACTGCGATACAAATGCAACCGCTTCTGGATCGTCAGAGTTAACGTGGAAAATCGGCGCCTGAACCATCTTAGCGATGTCAGTACAATATTCAGTTGAACGCACGTCCGCATGGTTAGACGTAGTGAAACCCACTTGGTTGTTCACTACGATGCGAATACTGCCGCCCACTTTAAAACCGCGGGTTTGAGACATGTTGAATGTCTCTTGTACTATCCCTTGACCCGCAATGGCTGAGTCACCGTGAATAGTAATAGGCATGACTTGTAAGCCATCCTTACAACCGCGACGGTCTTGGCGGGCACGTACCGAACCAATGACCACAGGGTTAACGATTTCAAGGTGCGATGGGTTAAAGGCTAGTGCTAAATGCACATTGCCGCCCGGCGTTTCGAAATCAGAGGAGAAACCTTGGTGGTACTTAACGTCACCCGAACCGTGGGTATCAGCATGCTTACCCGCGAACTCATCAAACAGTTCAGCAGGACGCTTACCTAATACGTTAACCAGTACGTTTAGACGACCACGGTGAGCCATACCAACGACGATTTCTTTAGTACCCGCTTCACCTGCACGATAAATAATTTCGCGCATCATAGGCACTAACGCATCGCCGCCTTCTAACGAGAAACGTTTCGCACCAGGGAATTTAGCACCTAAGTATTTTTCAATGCCTTCTGCGGCGTTTAAGCCTTCAAGAATGCGTGTCTTAACACTTTTATCGTAGTTAGCTTTACCTAAGGAAGGTTCGAGACGTTGTTGGATCCAGCGTTTCTCATCGGTATCGGTAATGTGCATATATTCAGCACCGATAGAACCACAATAAGTGGCTTTCAGTGCTTTTACCAAATCCGCAAGCTTCATGGTTTCGCCACCATGAGCAAAAGAACCAGTATTAAACTCACGATCCATGTCTTCTTTAGTCAGGCCGTGGAAGGCAGGATCTAAATCGGCCACAGGTTCGCGTTTCCACAGTTCTAGGGGGTCAAGGTTAGCACCTTGATGACCACGGAAACGATGGGCGTTAATTAACTGCAGGACTTTAACTTGCTTAGCATCCAGTTCAGGATCCGTCACACGAGCAGAGCTCTTATGGCGTCCTTCTAACGCTAAACTGCGAAAATAATCACGTACTTTTGAGTGAGCAGCTTCAGGCGCATCAACAGAGGCACCGTTCACAGGAGGGAGATTATCAAATACCGCACGCCAATCATCAGCGACTGACTGTGGGTTTTCTTGATAGGCTTCATACATCTCTTCTACGTAGGTCGAATTTGCACCACTTAAGTGAGATGATTCGAGCCAGGCTTTCATGATGCCTTGGTGCATTTCTATTCCTTTCAAACTTTATACACGTGCTTAGCCATAGTATTAAATATGCAGTCTGTAGAGATTACCTTCGACGCATAATTTCTGCCGCCCCTAGATGTCCAGATATACGGCGCGTTGTCTTCCATTACATACGCAAAAGAGTCACCTTCTGCTACCAGAAAGTGACTCTTCAAGAGCTATATTATTATTGGTTTCAGCTCGGGTTCTCGCATTACACTGCTCGCTTCAACAGCATGGACTTAATATGACCAATTGCTTTAGTCGGATTAAGACCTTTTGGACACACGTCAACGCAGTTCATGATGCCATGGCAACGGAACACGCTATAGGCGTCGTCCAGCTCAGATAAACGTTCTTCTGTAGCTGTATCGCGACTGTCGATCAAGAAACGATATGCATGAAGCAGACCGCTTGGACCGATAAACTTATCAGGATTCCACCAGAATGATGGGCAAGCCGTAGAACAACAGGCACACATGATACATTCGTACAAACCATCTAAATGAGCACGCTCTTCAGGGGATTGTAAGTGTTCACGAGCAGGTTGTTTCTCATCATTGATGAGGTAAGGCTTGATCTTCTCATACTGCTTATAGAACTGAGTTAAATCAACAACTAAGTCACGAACAACTGGCATACCTGGTAATGGACGTATTTCTAATTTCTTACCTTTAAAGGTTGAAATTGGGGTAATACACGCCAGACCATTCTTACCATTCATGTTCACGCCGTCTGAACCACACACGCCTTCACGGCATGAGCGACGGAATGACAAAGTCGGATCTTGCTCTTTCAACTTGATCAGTGCATCGAGCACCATCATGTCAGAGCCTTCAGCCACTTCTAAGCTGTAATCCTGCATATACGGTTTAGTATCTACGTCAGGATTGTAGCGATAAACTGCAAATGTCAATTTCATCTTTGCAACTCCTAGTAGGTACGTTTCTTCGGTGGGAATGCTTCACGTAACTTAGGTGCCATGTTCACTGCACGACGATCCATCGTTTCAGTGATTGGGTCAAATAAGCTGTGGCATAACCAGTTCTCATCATCACGCTCTAAATAATCTTCACGTGAGTGAGCACCGCGACTTTCGGTACGGAAGTTAGCCGCATAAGCCGTGGCGATTGCCGTTGCCATCAAGTTATCTAACTCTAAACATTCAATACGTTGAGTATTGAATTCACGAGAGTTATCAGACAATTTAGCATTTGCAAGACGTTCACGAATCACTTTCAACTGCTCTAACCCTTCAGCCATAGCATCGCCACGACGGAATACAGAGAAGTTTAATTGCATACACAGTTGCAAATCCTTACGGATTTGCGCTGGATCTTCGCCATCTTTGTTGCTTTCCCAACGATTCAGACGAGCCAGAGAGGCTTGAATATCCGCATCGCTAGCATCTTTTGGATCGTCAGTCTCATCCAAAGCTTTACCTAAATGCTGACCCGCTGCGCGACCAAAGACCACTAAGTCAAGCAGTGAGTTACCACCTAAACGGTTTGCACCATGTACAGATACACAGGCAATCTCACCCACAGCGAACAGACCAATAACATCTTGTTCAGTGCCGTCTTCATTCTTACGAATAACTTGACCACTGACCTTAGTTGGCAGACCGCCCATCATGTAGTGACAAGTTGGTAATACTGGGATTGGACCATCGGCCGGATCGATATGGGCAAAGGTACGAGACAATTCACACACGCCTGGTAAACGTGCTTCTAATGTTTCTTTACCTAAGTGATCAAGCTTCAGTAAACAGTGTGGGCCTAATGGGCCGTCTAAACCACGACCTTCGCGGATTTCAGTCATCATTGAACGTGCTACCACGTCGCGTGATGCCAAATCTTTCGCGTTAGGGGCATAACGCTCCATGAAACGCTCGCCGTCTTTGTTCAGCAGATAACCACCTTCACCACGACAACCTTCAGTCACAAGTACGCCCGCGCCGGCGATGCCAGTTGGGTGGAATTGCCACATTTCCATGTCTTGCATTTGCACGCCAGCACGCATTGCCATACCTACGCCGTCACCGGTGTTGATATGCGCGTTAGTCGTCGAAGCGTAAATACGCCCTGCACCACCTGTCGCTAGAATCGTTGCCTTAGCTTTGAAATAAACGATATCGCCCGTTTCAATTTCAATCGCAGTACAACCCACAACGGCGCCATCATCGTTTTTAACGAGATCTAATGCATACCATTCTGAGAAGACTTGCGTCTTATGCTTAACGTTTTGTTGGTATAAACAGTGAAGCAAAGCATGACCAGTACGGTCGGCAGCTGCCGCAGTACGCGCAGCCTGCTCGCCACCAAAGTTCTTAGATTGACCACCAAATGGACGTTGGTAAATCGTACCATTTTCGAAACGAGAGAAAGGCAAACCCATTTGCTCAAGTTCAATCACGGCTTCAGGACCGGTTTTACACATGAACTCGATCGCTTCTTGGTCACCGATAAAATCGGAACCTTTCACGGTATCGTACATGTGTTGTTCCCAATGATCTTCATGGGCGTTACCTAACGCAACAGTGATACCACCCTGCGCAGATACGGTATGAGAACGGGTTGGGAATACTTTTGATAAAAGCGCACAGCTTTTACCTTCTTTGGAAATCTGCAGCGCTGCACGCATACCAGCGCCACCGGCACCGATCACTACAGCATCAAATTCGCGTACTGGAATACTCACTTAGACACCCCACACAATAACAATGCCGGCCGCTAAATAACAAAATACGGTAACGACAAAGGTGAACTGTAAAACACCACGTAACGACGTGCACTTAACGTAATCTGTCAGCACTTGCCATACACCAATCCAAGCATGTACTAATAAGGCTACCAGCGTCAGAAGTGTAAACACTTTCATTGGCAGAGCACTAAATAGGCCATGCCAGACGTCGTAGGTGAGAGGGGAACTACATGCAATAAAGCCAACCAAGAAAATGGTGTAACAGGCGAGGATCACTGCACTAGCGCGTAGTAGAATATAGTCATGAACACCACTGCGTCCAAAACTTGCTGCATTGGTTACCATACCCAGATCCCCGCTATGATTGAAAAGGCTACCGTTAAGGCAAATACAGCTTTCGCTGATGCGGCACCCGATGACAATTCTTCCCAACGACCGGTATCCATTACTAAGTGGCGCAGGCCACCAAACAAGTGATACGCCAGTGCAGTCATAATGCCCCACAGGATAAACTTCATCACGAAGTTATCGAATAGAGACTGTACGCCAGCGAAACTTTCAGCTGATGCTAAAGATGAATTTAGCAACCAAATGAGAATGCCAACTGCGAACAGCATGATGACACCGGAAACACGGTGAAGAATTGACACAATCGCTGTTGCAGGAAAGCGAATGGTCTGCAGATCTAAATGGACAGGTCTTTGCTTTTTCACGTTCTGCTCACTCAGCTCCATTGAGCATTTTTTTTGTTATGTGAACCGCTTTTGTACAAACTTTAAACAGGAGGTTGATCACTGCAAAAGTAAACACAAAAGCAAAGTTTAAACAAACAGTTAACTATCTGAGCACGCACTCATTTAACATGTAAACAAAGGGTGCTTTATAATCGTTGTTTGCGGCCCTTATTGGGCGAGGCAAGTATACTCGCGGCAAATGTCAAATACAAACATCACAGAATGCAAATTATGTTTTTTTGACTATTTTTTACTGTAAGTGCCAGTTACAAATAGAAAAGTAAAGGCTTTTATACCATGGTCTAACAAATTTAAACGCTTATTTAAATTGAAATGTGATCTAGAATGGCTGTAAAGTAATGGCGGTTTGACATGCCGCACTCACAGATAAGAACTAAGTAAGGAGAACGGGGTATGGCTGATTTAAAAGCCAAATTAGAATTACCAGGGAACGACTCGATAGAATTGCCAGTAAAGCAGGGAACCGCTGGTTTTGACGTAATCGATATCAGTAAACTTGGCAGCAAAGGTTACTTTACTTTTGATCCAGGTTTTCTTGCGACTGCCTCCTGTGAATCTGCAATTACCTATATTGATGGTGATCTAGGTATATTGTTACACCGTGGCTATCCAATCGATCAACTTGCCGTTGACTCCGATTACCTAGACCTGTGTTATTTGCTGCTTTACGGTGAACTACCGACCAAAGCGCAATATACTGAGTTTGTACATACAGTTAAAACCCACACTATGGTTCACGAGCAGCTAGCCTTCTTCTTTAGAGGTTTCCGTCGTGATGCACATCCTATGGCCATGTTATGTGGTGTGACGGGTGCATTATCTGCATTTTACCAAGACTCTCTGGATGTTAACGATCCACGTCACCGCGAAATCGCCGCTTATCGCTTAGTCTCAAAAATGCCTACGATAGCAGCCATGTGCTACAAGTATTCTTCAGGCCAGCCATTCGTGTACCCACGTAATGACTTAAGCTATGCAGGCAACTTCTTAAGCATGATGTTTGCTGTACCGTGCGAAGAATACGTCGTGAACCCTATTGTTGAACGTGCAATGGACAGGATCTTCATTTTACATGCAGATCATGAACAAAACGCATCGACTTCAACAGTACGTTTAGCCGGTTCTTCAGGTGCAAACCCATTTGCGTGTATCGCAGCGGGTATCGCATCTCTTTGGGGCCCTGCACACGGCGGCGCTAACGAAGCCTGTTTGCAAATGTTAGAAGAAATCGGTTCAGTAGACCGTATTCCTGAATTCATTGAACGCGCTAAAGATAAAAATGATCCTTTCCGTCTGATGGGCTTTGGACACCGTGTTTACAAAAACTTTGACCCACGAGCCAAAGTGATGCGTGAAACCTGTCATGAAGTGCTGAAAGAACTGAAAGTACAAGATCCACTCTTGGATGTGGCAATGGAGCTTGAGCGCATTGCACTTGAAGACGAATACTTCATTTCTAAAAAGCTGTATCCAAACGTCGACTTCTACTCTGGCATCATTATGAAAGCCATTGGTATTCCAACCAGTATGTTCACTGTGCTGTTCGCACTGGCACGTACTGTAGGCTGGATTGCTCACTGGAAAGAAATGTTAGATCAACCAGGCCACAAAATCAGCCGTCCACGTCAGTTATATACTGGTGAAACTGCGCGTGATTTCGTCGCACAAGACAAACGCTAAGTCCCACGACTTACGCATTAAAAAGCGCCTAAGGGCGCTTTTTTCATTTCAAATAATCCTCTTTTAAACTTACCTCTCCTGACAAAATACATTGTTGCAATTGCGCACTTGTGTAATCTTAATTAACCGCGTTTAGTTATTCTCATCACTTTTTAAACCTTTTGGCTACATTTGGTAAGAATCACAAATCACACTCAGCCCAAAATACGACTAATAGACTGAAATTAAACAAATTTAAACATTGGCATGGTTTCTGCTATCAACTGACATCACAATAAAGACAATAGGTAACATTCTTATGGAAAAGTCAAAAATTGCTCAATTCGCCCTGCCACTGCTAATGATTTCGATGCTAGCAGCCTGCGGTGAGGAAGAAGTGGTCAAAAAAGAAGAAAAATATGCCATTCCCGTCGAAACCACCACAGTGATGCAAGGAAACGTTTCATCTTTTTACAGTACAACTGCCACCTTAGAAGCGCCACAGGAAGCCAATGTAGTGAGTCGTATATCAGGGCTCATTGAATCTCTCGCTGTTGAAGAAGGTGACCGCGTTCAAAAGGGCCAAGTGCTGGCTGTTATTGATGCCAAGAGGCAGCAATATGATTTAGACCGCTCAGAAGCCGAAGTCAAAATCATCGAGCAGGAATTGAATCGTCTGAAGAAAATGAGCAACAGAGAATTTATCAGCGCAGATTCAATGGCCAAACTTGAATATAACTTGCAAGCCGCTATCGCTAAGAAAGATCTCGCCGAACTGCAAGTAAAAGAAAGCCGCGTACTGTCCCCTATTAGCGGCGTCGTCGCTAAACGTTATGTGAAAGCAGGCAACATGGCGAAGGAATTTGGCGATTTGTTTTATATAGTCAACCAAGATGAACTCCACGGTATTGTTCATCTCCCAGAGCAACAGCTTGCCAGCTTAAAACTCGGCCAAGAAGCACAAGTGTTTAGTAATCAACATAGCAAGAATGCTATCCACGCCAAAGTGTTGCGCATAAGCCCGATTGTGGACCCACAAAGTGGCACCTTTAAGGTGACACTTGCTGTGCCGAATCAAGAGGCGCGCCTTAAGGCTGGCATGTTTACCCGGGTTGAGCTCAAATACGATACCCACGAGAACGTGATTACTGTTCCCTACAGTGCCTTGATTAACCAAGACAACAAACAAGCGCTTTATGTTATTGATGGTACCAATGCGAACCGTCGTGAAGTCGAAATTGGCTACCGTGAAGGTGATTCGGTAGAAGTGATTACAGGTATTAACCCCGGTGAGCAAGTCGTTACCCGTGGCCAGCAAAACTTGAAAGACCAATCCTTAGTCGAAGTGATCACCCCACTCGATCTTGCTTCCGCTAAGAACTGATAGGAGCCTTTCATGTCAATTATCAGCACTTCCGTTAAACGGCCAGTCACGGTATGGATGTTCATGCTGGCGGTGATTTTATTCGGTATGGTGGGATTTTCCCGCCTAGCGGTGAAGTTACTGCCAGATTTAAGCTATCCCACATTAACCATTCGCACCATGTATGACGGCGCGGCGCCAGTTGAAGTCGAACAGCTCGTCTCTAAACCAATTGAAGAAGCCGTTGGCGTGGTCAAAGGCTTACGTAAAATCAGTTCTATTTCGCGCTCCGGCATGTCAGATGTGGTGCTTGAGTTTGAATGGGGCACAACAATGGATATGGCGAGTTTAGATGTACGTGAAAAACTCGACACTATCGCTCTGCCGCTCGATGTTAAAAAGCCCTTATTGCTGCGTTTTAACCCCAATCTCGACCCCATTATGCGTCTTGCGCTGTCTGTGCCCAATGCCTCTGAAGCCGATCTCAAACAAATGCGCACCTATGCAGAGGAAGAGCTTAAGCGTCGTTTAGAGGCGCTATCTGGGGTCGCCGCCGTGCGTTTATCTGGCGGCCTAGAGCAAGAAGTGCATATTCAGCTCAATCAAGAAAAACTGTCGCAGCTCAATCTTAATGCCGATGATATTAAACGTCGTATTAATGAGGAAAACATCAACCTCTCTGCGGGTAAAGTGATCCAAGGTGATCGCGAATACTTAGTACGAACGCTAAACCAATTCAACTCATTAGATGAACTCGGCCAAGTGATCGTCTATCGCGATGAGCAAGCTTTAGTCCGTTTATTCGAAGTTGCTACCATCACAGATGCCTACAAGGAGCGTAGTGACATCACCCGCATCGGCAGTCAAGAATCGATTGAACTGGCCATTTATAAAGAAGGTGATGCAAATACTGTCGCTGTCGCCAAAAAACTGCGCGATGAACTCGTCAAAATCAATCAAGATCCTAAGCAAAATAAGCTCGAAGTGATTTACGATCAGTCTGAGTTTATCGAAAGTGCGGTCAGCGAAGTCACCTCTTCTGCGCTGATGGGCAGCTTGTTATCTATGCTAGTGATTTACCTGTTCTTGCGTAATATCATCCCGACACTGATTATTTCTATCTCGATTCCCTTCTCAGTCATCGCCACCTTTAACATGATGTATTTTGCCGATATCAGCTTAAACATCATGTCATTAGGTGGTATTGCCCTTGCCATCGGTCTCTTGGTCGATAACGCCATTGTGGTATTAGAGAACATAGACCGCTGCCGTAGCGAAGGCATGAGTAAATTAGAAGCTGCAGTGACGGGGACTAAAGAAGTGGCAGGCGCAATTTTTGCCTCAACACTCACCACTCTTGCGGTGTTTGTGCCGCTAGTATTCGTGGATGGGATTGCCGGCGCCCTCTTCTCAGATCAAGCGCTAACGGTCACTTTTGCGCTGTTAGCATCGCTATTAGTCGCGTTAACATCCATTCCAATGCTGGCATCACGTGAAGGCTTTAAAACCTTACCCGCGCTGATAAAAACGACACCTAAGGATAAACCCACCACTAAAATGGGTAAGCTTAAACACTATAGCGCGACTGTGTTTTCCTTTCCTATTCTATTAATTGTTAGTTACTTACCTAGTGCACTACTGACCTTAGTGTTGATTTTAGGCCGCTTCTTCTCATGGCTTATTGGTCTAGTGATGCGCCCGTTAAGCTCAGTATTTAACTTTGTCTACCACAGTATTGAGAAGGTTTATTACAAACTTCTGGCCTCGGCGCTGCGCCAACAAAAAGCAACGCTGTTACTCACGATTGCAATAACAGGCGCTTGTATTAGCTTGTTACCGCGACTTGGTATGGAGCTTATTCCGCCAATGAATCAGGGTGAGTTTTATGTGGAGATCTTGCTACCGCCGGGTACGGCAGTGAGCGAAACCGACAAGATATTACAGCAACTTGCACTGTCCATTAAAGACAGAGCTGAAGTTAAACATGCTTATAGCCAAGCAGGTAGCGGCGGTTTGATGACTTCGGATACTGCCCGCGGGGGTGAAAACTGGGGCCGCTTGCAAGTGGTGCTTAACGACCACAGTGCCTATAACGTAGTCACTCAAGTATTACGTGATACTGCGCGCCGTATTCCTGAACTTGAAGCGAAAATTGAGCAACCTGAGTTATTCAGCTTTAAAACGCCACTGGAGATTGAGCTCACAGGTTACGATTTAAACTTACTCAAACGCAGCGCAGATAGTCTCGTCAAAGCATTATCCGCATCGGAGCGTTTTGCCGACGTGAATACCAGTCTACGTGATGGTCAACCTGAGCTAAGTATCCGTTTCGATCATGCAAGGTTAGCGGCTCTAGGAATGGATGCACCAACGGTTGCAAACCGTATTGCCCAACGTGTTGGCGGTACTGTTGCCAGTCAATACACAGTGCGTGACCGTAAGATTGATATTCTGGTGCGAAGTGAACTCGCGGAGCGGGATCAAATCAGCGATATCGATGCCTTAATCATCAATCCGAATAGCAGTCAGCCTATTGCATTAAGCGCAGTTGCAGAAGTTTCATTGCAATTAGGCCCATCTGCGATTAACCGCATCAGCCAACAACGTGTGGCTCTCGTATCAGCTAACCTCGCCTATGGTGATTTAAGCGATGCGGTTGCACAGGCGCAGCAGATACTATCGCAACAAGTGTTACCCGCATCGGTTCAGGCCCGTTTTGGTGGTCAAAATGAGGAAATGGAGCACTCATTCCAATCACTCAAAATTGCCCTTATCTTAGCGATTTTCTTAGTGTATTTAGTCATGGCGAGTCAGTTTGAATCACTACTGCACCCCTTGCTTATCCTTTTTGCCGTACCTATGGCATTAGGTGGCAGTGTACTTGGGCTTTATATCACCCAAACTCACTTGAGTGTGGTGGTATTTATTGGCCTTATCATGTTGGCGGGGATCGTCGTGAACAACGCGATTGTGCTTGTGGATCGGATCAATCAACTGCGTAGCGAAGGTGCTCAAAAACTTGATGCCATTCGCGATGCAGCTAAATCGCGCCTACGCCCGATTATGATGACAACCCTCACCACGACCTTAGGCTTATTGCCGATGGCGCTAGGTCTAGGTGATGGCTCAGAGGTGCGCGCACCGATGGCGATTACGGTGATCTTTGGTCTGAGTTTATCAACACTACTGACCTTAATTGTGCTCCCAGTGCTCTATGCCCTGTTCGACCGTAAAGAATACCCAGCAACAGGCTCACATGTAAACGTAGAGGAGGCTCGCCCATGAACCTCACCCGTTTAGCCATTAAGCGCCCCGTAACCACCAGCATGTTCTTCTTTGCTATCTTGCTGTTTGGTCTCGCCTCGAGTCGCCTATTACCGCTGGAAATGTTCCCCGGTATTGATATCCCACAGATAGTGGTGGAAGTGCCTTACAAAGGCTCGACCCCTGCTGAAGTGGAGCGCGATATTACCAAAGTGCTGGAGGAATCCCTCGCTACTATGGGGGGGATTGATGAGCTTGAATCAGAATCCTCCCAAGAAGGCTCCGAAATCGAAATCAACATGAAGTGGGGGGAAAACGTTGCCACTAAGAGCTTAGAAGCGCGGGAAAAAATCGATGCAGTGCGGCATTTACTGCCCAAGGATGTGGAGCGGGTCTTTATCCGCCAATTCTCCACCGCCGACATGCCTGTGCTCACCATACGCATCTCAAGTGATCGTGAGCTTTCAGGTGCATTCGATCTACTCGATAAACAGCTCAAGCGTCCGCTTGAACGTGTTGAAGGTGTCTCTAAGGTCAGCCTGTACGGCGTTGAGCAAAAGCAAATTGAGGTACGCATCAATGCCGACCGCCTTGCCGCCAGTAGATTTTCAACCACAGATTTGCAACAACGTCTCGGCAGAGAGAACTTTGTGCTGAGCGCAGGTACACTCAGGGCCAGTAATATCGTTTACCAAGTTTCACCTAAGGGTGAGTTTAGAAACCTTGAAGATATCAAAGCACTAGTACTGATCCCCGGATTGACCTTAGGCGATATCGCCGATGTGCAATTTGCCCTACCTGAACGTATCGAAGGTCGACATTTAGATAAGCACTATGCCGTGGGTTTGGATGTGTTTAAGGAATCTGGCGCTAACTTAGTCGAAGTGTCAGACCGTGTCATGAAGGTGATTGAACTTGCTAAGCAAGACCAACAGTTCCAAGGTATTCGCCTATTTATCATGGAAGATCAAGCCTCTGGAGTAAAATCTTCACTAATGGATTTGCTGCTTTCAGGGTTAATCGGTGCACTGCTGTCCTTTGTCGTGCTGTACTTATTCCTGCGTAATTTGAAAATGACTTTAGTGGTTGTGTCATCCGTACCTATTTCAATTGGTATGACGCTCGCCGCTATGTATCTACTCGGTTACAGCTTGAATATTCTGTCTATGATGGGGCTCCTGCTCGCCGTCGGTATGTTGATTGATAACGCTGTGGTTGTCACTGAGAGCGTACTGCAGGAAAAACAAGGTAAACACCCTAAAGACAATGAAGAGTCAGTCATGACGGGGGTCGATAAAGTGTCTCTGGCGGTATTGGCAGGCACAATGACAACCGCCATTGTATTTTTACCTAATATTTTTGGCGTAAAAGTCGAGATCACTATTTTTCTAGAGCATGTTGCTATTGCGATTTGTATCTCACTCGCCGCGTCGCTATTGGTCGCAAAAACCTTAATCCCTTTGATGTTGACTAAGTTCCACTTCGACATCGCCCCCGAAAAGGATGCGGGTAAATTACAACGTTTTTACAATAATACCTTAGATTGGGTATTGCTCAGACCTTGGCGTTCAGGCGTGATTGCTGTAGCGATCCTCGCATCCACCGCCCTGCCGCTATCTATGGTTAAACAGGATCAAGAAGACAGCGAGAGCAATGAACGAATCTACATTAACTACCAAGTAGAAGGTCGACATAATCTCAATGTTACTGAGGCAATGATCAACCAAATGGAAGAGTATCTTTATAACAATAAAGAGGAATTCCATATTGATTCTGTCTACAGCTATTATGCCTCTGACGATGGCTCATCGGTGATCCTCCTAAAGAAAGATTTGCCTATATCAGTGGATGAGTTAAAAAAGAAAATCCGTAGCGGCTTCCCTAAGTATTCCATCGCCAAACCGCAATTTGGCTGGGGCAATGACAACTCTGGCGTGCGAGTCACACTGACAGGACGTTCAACCTCTGAGCTGATTAACTTGAGCGAGCAAGTTATTCCTTTGTTGCAAAATATCAAAGGATTGCAAGATGTTCGCTCCGAGCTTAATGGCACTCAGCAAGAAGTGATTATCCGCATTGATAGACAAATGGCGGCGCGGTTAGATTTAAAACTCAATGAAATTGCCTCAAGTATCTCCATGGCACTGCGCGGTTCACCGCTGCGATCCTTCCGCCACGATCCTAATGGCGAGCTGCGCATCGAAATGGCCTACGAGAAAGAATGGCAAAAGTCACTTGAGAAACTCAAACAGTTACCCATAGTACGCCTCGACCAAAGAGTGTACACCTTAGATAATCTGGCGAAGATTGAGATCCAACCCCGCTTCGATACTATCAAACACTTCAATCGCCAAACCTCGCTGTCGATTGGGGCTAACTTAGAAAACCTCACCACAGAAGAGGCGCAAACTAAGATCAAGCAAGTGATGGAAAATATCCGTTTCCCCGATGGTTACGACTATTCACTCCGTGGTGGCTTCGAGCGCCAAGATGAAGATCAGAACGTGATGGTGACTAATATGCTCTTGGCTGTCGCGATGATTTATATTGTTATGGCGGCGTTGTTTGAATCTCTACTATTACCAACGGCGATTATTACCTCGATCCTATTTTCCATCACAGGTGTATTCTGGGCGCTGTTTATCACAGGCACCCCTATTTCTGTGATGGCAATGATAGGTATCTTGATTTTAATGGGGATAGTGGTGAACAACGGTATCGTTCTGGTGGATCAAATCAATCAGATGACACCGGATCTCGACAAATTGTCTGACACCATTCGGGAGGTATGTATCACCCGTTTGCGGCCAGTGTTAATGACAGTAGGTACAACAGTACTGGGATTAGTCCCACTGGCAATGGGTGATACCCAAATCGGTGGCGGCGGCCCGCCATATTACCCCATGGCAATCGCCATTATCGGTGGCTTATCGTTCTCGACAGTGACTAGTTTGTACTTAGTCCCCCTGTGCTATCAAGCATTTTATCGGATGCGTCACCGCGCAGCGATTCGCTTAGGCCAAGCCGATCACTTTGCCAAAAAACTGTTACCTTGGACGGTTTAGTTGTCTTGGATAGCTGATGTTCTTGAACAGTTCAGCAATCTTCGACAACTTAATATGCCATTGAATTTGTAATAAAAAGGCTGCTGTGCGGCCTTTTTTGTTTTACAAAATTACGCTCTATACTTTTACTGCGGTAAAACCCTAAACTGGATCATAAACAATTGCTCAAGACCGGGATAAATTTCTGCAATCACATCACGTAGCTGCGGCAACGTCATATTCTCTTGCTTAGCATGAATGTCTGAGAGCTCAGTTAAGGTCACTGGCACGACATCAATAATATGGATATCACAAAACCAGCGGTCGGTTTCGAAGGTTGAAACGGGAAGCGTTTGACCTGCAATCACATGGGATTCCGTTTCATCACGCAATGTAATGGTTTTAGTGCCACTTAATATATCGTGCTCAAAGCGCTCAAAAAAAGTGATTTTAGTTAATAACACACATCTTCCTCGGCTCAGGATATGAGCAATAAAATAACAGTAGAGTCAATTTTTCAAACTCATAATGCTAGGCAATATAATGGCTTTTGATCCACACTGACAGCATACACCGCAGAATTTGCAGCATTTGTCGTGTGAAATACTAACAGCGCCGTTTAAGTCAAATTGTTATGCTAACGCCATTTAGCAAAACTAGTTCCCAAAGAGTAGCCGTTGTTTTCGACAAAATTCAGCAAAACATGGTCAGTTCGCTCAGATTGAGTTAGAATCCCGCCTCAATTGAGCCCTTGGCCTCATATTCCTGCGCGTAGCGGGTGCGAAACGAAATTAGAGACGTCATGAACAAGAAACAAAAGATCATCAAGAAAATAGCTAAACGCGCTAAGGCCAGACTGAATAAAGTCGACCCAGTGACTATCGGCTCACCTGCAAAATCAGGTTACATCTCTAAGGCTGATCGCGCAAAAATGGCGGCATCAGAAGCCGCGACTGAACAAGTCGAAGGCCAACAAGACACGCCAAGTATTGAAGAATAAGCAGTACCGAAGAATAAGAAGCTCAGCAGAATAGTTTTTTAGCGGCGTATTTTGGCATTGTTAGCTTAACTAAATGAAGTGCAAACGCCGTTTCAAACAAAATGCCACAAGCAATCTTGTGGCATTTTGTTTTTCAGCATACCTATCATTAGCAGCTTTCTGACTGCTCCTCATTATTAATGATCTCATCTTTATCTGCGTTCTTGCCCACAGCTTCTACACGGCGCAGCTAAGCCACATAACGTCAATTAGGCTTTTTACCCTCGTCTAAGGGCAATACGGGCTCATTCTCTTGCTCCTCCGTTAATTGCGCCATCTGCACGCAAGAGGATGAAAGCGGATTGGTCGCACTAGGTAAGTTCTGTGCAACACAATTAGCGATTTCCTCTTCCTCACTCAGTACGACATTGCGGGGGATAGCATTCGCAGCATCAAGATTAGGCGCAGCTGAAAACTGTGCCTGCGCCGCCACTTTATCCACTAAACGATAGGCAACCCATACACCTAATGTGCCAAACAAAATAGACCCTAAAATTTGCCCAATCAATACACCGTAAACCCCGCCCCAAAGTGCACCAAAATACACAAAGGGCACAGTGCCTAAAGTGGCTTTACCTACGTTAAACAGTGTGGAATATTTGGCCTTGCCAAGGTTATTAAAGGACGCATTCGCCACGAATAAAATCCCCGAAAAGATAAAGAATACTGCGATATAACTGCAGAAAAAGTGAATAAGATCAGCGCTGTCGCCCTTCATATCAAACACACTGACCAAATGTGACTTAAGCATAAACAGCAGCAAAGACATTACCAGCACATACACAGTACAAAACTGAATCGCCCGCGTTAAACTCTCACGTACTCGGTCAAACTGACCTGCGCCAAAGTTTTGCCCAACAATAGGTCCAATCGCGCCAGAGAGTGCAAAGATCATCCCAAAGGCCACAGGGATTAAACGCCCTAATACTGCCCAACCTGCCACATAAGCGTCACCGAAATCGGCGATCGCTCGGGTCACAAAGGCATTTCCGATGGGAGTTGCCACATTGGTTAACATCGCAGGGCCTGCAATGGCAAAGATGGGCTTAAGATCGGCGACAAAATGTGCCTTATCAAAATGGCCTAACAACTTATGCTTAACCACCACACCGCGAGCGGCAATCACAAATACCGCCACCCGCGCTAAAACGGATGCCAATGCAGCACCTTCAATCCCCATGGCGAACATGAAGATAAAAATCGGATCGAGTACAGCATTAACGCCGCCCCCCGCTAAGGTCGACATCATAGATAACTTTGCATCACCCACGGCGCGCAAAGCCCCGCCGAGCGCCATTGCAAGACAGATAAAAGGCAAGGAAGGCACGAGAATATACAAATAGCTCGCAGCAAGTTCTGCCGTATGACCACTCGCGCCTACTAAGGCAACTAGCTCAGGAATGAAGGTGGTGACCACCGCTGCCACCAGCACACTAATCAGTGTCGTCACAACCGCGCTATTGAGTAATAAGCGCTTTGCCAACACCACATCTTTTGCGCCAATCGAGCGAGACACTAAAGCGCCTAGTGCAATCGATAAACCAATTCCAATCGATGTGGTAAAAAACGAAATACTCCCCGCATAGCCCACAGCCGCGGCGAGTTCATGCTCTCCCAATAGGCTCAGGAAAAAGATATCCAGTAAATCCACGACAAATAAGGCAGAAATACCTACCGCGGCGGTCGAACTCATCACTAAGATATGGCGTAATATGGGGCCTTCAACAAACTTGGCTTGCGTCATACGTGTCTTTTACCTACAAAAAATAAAAAGTGTTCGCCGAAGTCATCATGAAACGCCTTTATCGACGGGCACATCTAGGCTATATAACTCACATCCACAACGACTACAATACATGGCATCAATATCATGACCTGTCTTATGGCATTGATTGCACGAGCGTAAATCTCGATGGCGCCCTACTTCTTGGGATATCTCGGCGGTTAAAATCCCCGTTGGGATTGCAATAATCGAGTAACCAATCAGCATAGTAAAAGCCGCAATCGCCTGACCTAATCCGGTTTTCGGGGTAATGTCGCCGTAACCGACTGTAGTAATAGTCACAATTGTCCAGTACACAGATTTAGGGATTGAACTGAAACCATTATCAGGCCCTTCAACCACATACATTACTGAACTCAGTACCATAACGATCAAACTGACCGAGAAGAAAAACAAAAAAACCTTACGACTCGACTGCATCATCGCCCTAAGTAGAACATTTCCTTCACTCAAATAACGCAGTAATTTGAGTACGCGGAAAATCCTAAACAGCCTAAGTATCCGGATAACTAAGGTAAAGTTAGCACCAGGGATCAGCAACGCCAGATAACTTGGCAATACCGATAACAAATCCACTAAACCATAAAAGCTGCGAGCATATAACACAGGATGAGTCGCGCAGTACAAACGTAGGCCATATTCAATCGTAAAAATAATGGTAAATACCCATTCCAACACAGAAATAAGCTGGCCGTATTCGCGATGGAATATCTCTACTGTGTCGAGGAACACTAAGCCGACACTCAACACAATACACACCATGAGGGCGATATCAAAATAGCGGCCAGCGGGAGTATCAGTGCCAAAAATAATGGTACGTAATTGACGTTTTAACGGACTTTCGGATTCGATATTCTCAGACATAAAAGCTTTTACTTCCTTGCAACAAACTGACTAACACAGGGATTACAGCATAAATATGCCACGAGTCTGCCATGCAATTGCACCTAGCTCAAAATTATCTACTCACAGTAGGATAAAATTGCGGTATGATGCCGAAAAAAGCCAACAACCTGTGTTTATTTTCGAGGACTTCATGCGCGCCACCCTACTTTCCACATTGACATCTCTCACTGTGACTATCGCGGCTCTCGTTTCACCCGAATTACATGCCTCTGGCATGGGTAAAGTGGATCTGGTGGTGATCACTAAATCCGAATCCAGTATGGCTTTATTGCGCGATGGCAAAGTGCTCAAACAATATCGCATCGCCATGGGTGACCTACCCGCTGGACACAAATTAAAGGAAGGCGATCAACGCACACCACAGGGGCGTTATACCCTAGATTACAAAAAGCCAGATAGTGCTTATTATAAATCGATCCATATTTCCTATCCTAATGAAGAGGATAAACTCAGAGCCAAAGCCTTAGGCATTAGACCCGGAGGCATGATCATGATCCACGGCCAAAACCCTAAGTCGTCACTGCCGCCAGAACAAGCCCAGCAATACAACTGGACTGACGGCTGTATCGCGATTACCAACGCCGAAATGGATGAAGTGTGGAAAGTGGTCGATGAAGGAACGCCGATTGAGATTTGGCCTTAATCTTAGCCCGCTTCCTAATGGCAAAATGCCAAATAGATCATTGAACGATATCAAACACGCCCAGCTTAATGGGCGTTTTTATTTAACCATTAAAAGCATGATGTTAGTTGTAATAGTCTCAGTCATTTACTTAAGGGATAAAACTAACGCCAATAGAAATGCCTTGGAGTATTTATGCCTAAATTCAACGAGCCTGTTGCGCCGCACAGTGCAAACCTCAGCTATGAGCAATTAATCCAATACTGGCCAGCCTTTGAAGCACAAATTGTCGCTTTCCTTAAGACCTTAGATTTAACAGATAAAGCACTGTTTTGCGATCACGTGGCATTACGCGTTAACTCTATCGCCAGTGCCAATGCACTGAAAGACGCCTTTAGCCGCATAGGTAAAATCATTTCAGACAACATCATCAATGGCCGTACGATTCTGATCATCGAGCTAGACACGCCACTCACACTCGGTCAATTTAGCATTGCCTGCGTCGAGCTTCCCTATCCTAGTGATAAAGTTTATCCACAGGAAGGCTGGGAGCACATAGAGTTAGTTATTGATTCTAAAGCCAAAGATTGCGATACCTTGAGCCAAGATTTACTGGTCTTATGTCCAACACTCCGCTCTTTACTCAACCTAGGACTGAGTCCATTGCCGCAATCTGAGCAGACAGCTGAATCAGAGCAGTCAAGATTACCAGACTTGCCATCCCTTGCTGAGATTAAGGTCAAGATGAGCTCGCCCAAAGGCGATAAAGAACGTTTAGCCAATCCAACTATCGCCTTTAAACGCGGCAATGTGTGCATTAAAGTGCATCCCCATGGCATAAAAGCGGTCATCGCGAGCGAACAAGTATCTGAATGTTAAGTCAGACTTAAACTCAAGCAGATAAAACTGAGCTTAGATTTTCATCTGCACTTGCCTTAGCTAAAACCTACGACAGTACCTGAGTTAACATCTGAGTTGATGACAATTTAATCAGATTCAATATTCTCGTTATTTTTAGGTCAGTTTTTTTGTGGTTTTGTCAAAAATCGCCAAAATTAAATCTAAAAAACAGCATATTTAGCGTAACTTAGGACATATAACTCGCAGATACCATCAGGCACAAATTATCGTGTCCAGTAGATGGATGCTATGTGCAAACAGAGGATCGCCAATGAAGCCACACAAGAACGAAGCACAAATATTGAAGTTCGCCATGGAAATCGGCGTGGGCTATGCCAAAAAACGCGGATATGCAGACTTCGACAAAGGCATCTCAGCCAAAGACAAAGTGGAATGTATTTACCGTTTATTGGTCACTGACAACTTGATTCAGCCACTGGCCAAAGATAAAGAAGATGGGCCAAACATGAAACATAAACTGATTTTATGGATCACCCGCCAACTGCCTGCTGATCATCCACTGTTGAAGTAATCTTTTTAGGCGACTCGGTTAAAAATGATTATTGGCAAGCGGACATTTGAAGCTAGCCTAGAAAGAAGCCAACTCACTATGTGTTCACGATAAGGATCACCATTAAATGGCGCATTATTGCGCCATTTAAGTGAGCCAGAGTTGAATATCGAACCTAGCCCTTTTTGGCCGCTTTGTTGGCTTTCTCATTCGCTAGCACTGTTGCCATTGGCGGCACTATGGTTGTAGGGTCGAGGCGCATTTGATACCAGTTCACTCGCCAATCTAAGTGTGGGCCATTTGCACGGCCTGTTGCGCCCACCTCTGCAACAGCTTGGCCTTGCTTAACCGCTTCACCCGCGTTGACGTACAGCTTACTCAAGTGCAAAAAACTCGAACTCACGCCATAACCATGGTCGATCACCATAGTCCCGCCCGAATAAAACATGTCAGGCACAGAAAGACTAATAACACCATCGGCGGGGGCGACCACTATAGTGCCGGTTTTCGCCGCCACATCCACCCCAAAGTGTGGATTACCGGGTACATCGTTATAAATACGCTGGCTACCGTAAACGCCTGAAATACGCCCCGTCAGAGGCCAAATAAACGCCTGTAAAAATGCAGTTTGCTCACTAAATGTTGCCCGCGCCGCTTTTACTTGCGCCGTGTCTTTCGCCGCTCTTTCCTGCGCGACAGGATCGGGCTTCATAATCTTCGAGCTAATGCCCTTTACACTTTGAATATCGTACTCTCGCTTGGTTAAGGTTAAAGGCTTAACCTCAGTCAAACCATCGGGATAAACCAAGGTTAGCTGCTGGCTCAGTTCACCGTCGCGATCAAAACCAAAGGCAAAATGGCCGTCTGGCGTGACCTTGATGGCTTCACCATTTAAGCTAATCTGAGTGCCCGCTGGCGCTTGACCCCGCATTAATGCGCCTTGCTCTAACTTACCCTGTAAACTCACCTCAGCTTGTACCTGAGGCGCAATGAGCACTAGGCCCAAAGTGAATAATGCCGATAAGCAGCGCATTGGATTTGAACTTAGGGGGGCTCCACCGTGAGATAAAAATTGCGATACTTTATTTCCCAACATCTTATTATTTTCCAGCATCTTAGTTTCCAATATCCTAGTTTCCAACATCTTCAAAAAATCCTTATCGATGGGCAATAGGGATCAAGACCCACTCAATACATTCATCGCGACACAAAACGCAGCCGAATTCAATCAATGCCACGTTAACCTAACGCACCATAAAAATCGATTCTGCAAACCCACATCCCTGTCGTAATCTCAGTTCAGCCTATGATAAAAACAAACAAAAAAGCCCCGATAATCTACCGAGGCCTATTAAATCCGTGATTAAAAGGTGAATAGTTTAAGTCCATTCACTTATATCAGCTCGTAGTGCCTATCCCTTAACGACAATCGCGCCCTTGCCAACACCTTCAAACGCCACCACTTTAAACTGACTTCCTGGCACTTTAGCGACTAATGTCGTGGCAATATAATCGGCTAACAACTCAACCGTCGTGTCGTGGGGAATTAAATCACAGCATTCCTTTGGCATTGCCAATTGGAAATCCCCTTGGGGGGCTTGGTAATGAAAGCCATAGTGGCTGTCATCGGTTATCCGCGTTTGCGGCGAAAGATTAAGGGTCTTAACTGAAACCAAGTCCTCTTCACTGCCTAAATAAATATCGTGCCAACGTTTGGCCCAATACTCATCCCACTTTGGTGCTGGGCTGCCATTTTCATAAACATGAATAGGACTACGATGCCCATGGGCGATACGCTGACAATTACCATCGTGTTTACGTAAACCATGGCTGTAATGGTAATAAGGCGTATCGAGGATTTCGTGTCTCAAGGTGAGCGTGATCCCTTCGACATTCTTAGGTAAAGCTTCGCGCAATGCTTTCTGTAAAAAGGCATTCACACTGGGAATATCAATCTCTTCGGTCGGCACTAAGGCAAAGGCTTGTGAAGGACAGGCCAAATGAATTTCACCTAACTGACTATCAAAATCCATCCATACTCTATCGCCCTGCTGTTGCCATCGCACACTGCTGCAGGCCGTAGGCACTAATAAACGATGATCGGCCACCGCATCTATGGTTTGCTTGATCGTACGTTTGACTTTAGCAAAATCGAGTACCATGTTTTGCTCGTCTAATCCGCCCTCTAGCAGAACATCAACAATCCAACTCTCCCCCACCATGCCGCGCTTTGGGCACAAATAGGAAAAATCGATCACAGTTAAATCTTTGACAAACAATTGCATTAACGCTCCTCGGCAGAAAAACAGTCCGCCTATGTAATTTTATAGCACCGCTTGGCGATGGCCGAGCATGCTAACTTGAGGCACTCAACACGAGTTAACTCAACATGAACAGAGATTCTAATCAATTCCGTCTGTTGTCGCGACAAATGAATCCACTCGGCCTAATATTTTGTATCAGATGTTTGTATCAGGTAGTCGAAAATCCAGCAATGCAACTCATTGCAACCATCAGGTACCGATAGGCAGAAAGCAACAATGCATCGACCTTGTCGATTAACAGATAAAGCCTTAACAGAAATACCACTCAACCTAGCAAAATAACAACGTAAAAACAGCGAATTAGATCGCAAAAGCTTAATCCGCAACAACGATAGACCCAATCGAAACAAAGCATTATCACTCAGCATTATTAACCGCTAGCATCCCTGTTAAACCATACAAAAACCAAGGTTATATAGGGAGAAATAAGATGACCAAACTTACATCTATCGCAATCTTCATCGCAGGTATGTTAGCAAGTACCCATGCTATCAGTGCAGAACCCATCGAAGTCATTACAGCAGCCAAGATCACTGAGCCTGAAAAAGTTGAATTAGGTAAAATGCTGTTCTTCGAACCCAGACTGTCTAAATCTGGCTTTATCTCTTGTAACTCTTGCCATAATTTATCCACTGGTGGTGTCGATGCACTGCCAACGTCCATTGGTCACCATTGGCAGGAAGGCCCAATTAACTCGCCCACAGTGCTTAATGCCGACTTTATGCTGGCTCAATTTTGGGATGGTCGTGCCAGTGATTTAAAAGAACAAGCCGCGGGCCCTATCGCCAACCCGAAAGAGATGGGCTTTACCCATGAACTCGCAACTGAAACTATCGCCTCTATGCCCGCCTACCGATCGCACTTCGCCAAGGTCTATGGCGATGAAAAAGTCACAATTGACCGTTTAACCGATGCGATTGCCACCTTTGAAAAAACCTTAGTTACCCCTAATAGCCCCTTCGATCAATATCTTCTGGGCAAGCAAGATGCCATCAGCGCGAATGCCAAAGCGGGTTACCAACTCTTCAAGGATAAAGGTTGCATGAGTTGCCATAACGGCCCCGCTGTCGGTGGAACCATGTATATGAAAATGGGACTCATCAAACCGTTCCACACCAATAACCCAGCAGAAGGTCGTAAGGGCGTCACAGGTAAAGAAGCTGATAAATATGTGTTTAAAGTGCCGACACTACGTAATATTGAACTCACCTACCCCTACTTCCATGATGGCAGCGTCTGGACCTTGGAAGAAGCGGTGAATACCATGGCAGACATTCAATTAGGGCAAAAACTCTCTGACCAAGAAGTGAAAGAAATGGTCGCCTTCCTTGAGTCCTTAACGGGCGATCAGCCGCAAATCACGCTACCTATTTTGCCACCATCGAATAAAGATACGCCACGTCCAGTGCCATTTAGCTCCAATAATTAACATAGGCGACGAGTCACTGACTAAGAAGTACTCACTTAGCTGTACTCACTTAGCATAGACACTAAGTCAGCGCGACTTAGTTAGCAAAAAGGCCGAGAGTAAAAACTCTCGGCCTTTGGTTATTCTTTCGCTTAAAAACGATAGATTAATTAAGTGCTATTCGCCTTTAAGACGACGATCAAGCTGATCTTTTAAGTTTGCTGGCACACCTTTGATTAAAATCGTGTCCGAGATGGGATCGTAAATCACCCGTTGACCTAAGTGGCCGCCATCAAAACTTAACGTTACGCCGCCACCCGTACCAGAAAACTTCTTCAATTGGCGCAGGGTTGATTTGTCGGCCGGAAACTCTTCATCAAGATCATAACTGCCGCCACGGGCAAAATCATAGAAGGAGTCCATGCCTTGATCGGCTAACTCATCGGCCAAGTCTTTAATCTCAATGTCAGCACCTTCATCGAAACGCTCACTACAGTATTCAAACACTTTATTGCGGCACTGCTGACGCTCGTCTTTCGTCAACTCACTGCTGGCAACAAAATCTTCAACCGCATTCATTAAGGTTTTGTTTTGCGCCTTAGTATTGACGCCTTCTACGCAACCCATAAAGTCGAGGAAAAAGTCAGCGACTTTACGTCCCGCACGGCCACGGATAAAGGAGATATACTTGCGAGAATCCTTATCGGCTTGCCACTCCGTTAAATCGATACGTGCCGCGAGTTGGATGTTATTTAAATCCAAATGGTTATTTTGCGACAGTTCCATATCGTCTAATACTGTCATTGACGACTTAGCACTTAATAAAGCCACAAACAAATAATCGCTGGTGATGCTGGTGTAGCAAGACATCAACAGGAAACCGCCTTGGCTGAAATCGTATTTCGACAATTCTTCTTGCAGTAATTTACTGGCTTGACCGGAAAACTCCACAAACCCTAGCTCGCCACCACGGTATTGAGTTAGCGCATTGGCAAAGGCGGGGTTCGCCTCACCGTCGTCACCATGGATACCAAAATAGCCAAAACCTTTACCGGCCTTTCCCGTATATGTCTGATGCAACTCGTCGAGCATCACCTCGACCGCCTGACCGTTCAGCAGAGGTTGAGGACGCAAACGGCAGCGTAATTGCCCCTGACTGTCCTGAGAAATCTCGTGAATAATTGCGTGTTCGATGTTAATACTCATAAGCCCTGATAGTGATACTGGGATAAATCCGCTATTATATGCCGCTAATCCATTCCAAAGTGAAACATTTTTTGATTATGGCAATCCAATCGAAATACTCAAACACCCAAGTTGAATCATTAATCGCCGAAATATTGGCTGTGTTAGAAAAGCATAAAGCACCGACTGACCTGAGCCTGATGGCATTGGGTAACTGCGTGACTAACCTGCTAGAACGTAAAGTGCCCAGCGAATCGCGCCAAGCCGTGGCCGAACAATTTGCAAAAGCACTCGCACAATCGGTTAAATCCCAGTAAGTTAACTGGGTAATAATCATCAAAAGAATATAAGATACAAGGCCTTTTAGGAATAAGCGGATCACTATGGTCGAGCGAAAAAAGCAAATGAGCCGCGATCGGGTTTCCCGGCTCATCAACTGGGGACATTGGTTCGCCTTCTTCAATGGCTTATTAGCCATGATAGTCGGCAGCCGATACCTTGGCAGCGTAGGTTATCCAGAAACTTGGTATGGCTGGTTTTATCTGAGCGTCAGCACTATTGGTCAGTTTAGCTTTCTCGCCTTTATCGTCTATTTGATCTGCCTATTTCCACTAACCTTGATATTGCCCTATTCAAAGATATTAAGAGGTGTCGCGGCGGTGATCGCGACCCTAAGTCTTTGTATCTTATTGTACGATACCATTGTTTACGCCGATTACGGCATGCACTTGAGCCCCTTTGCCTTCGATTTAGCTTGGGCGGATCTCAATGCCCTGCTCCGTGGTACTTCTTATATCGTCACACCACTGGCCATCATCGCCATTGAACTGACCATGGCCAATTTTTTGTGGAAACGCATAGAGAAGATCCAAAAACTCAATTTAGGCAATAAAGTTATCACCCTAGTGTGTGTATGTTTTATCAGCAGCCACTTGATCCACATTTGGGCAGATGCCGCCGATATCACAGAAATTACCCGTTTCGACGATACTTATCCTTTATCTTATCCCGCGACTGCTCGCTCCTTTATGGAAAGTCACGGTATCGATGGTTCATACCAAGGCGATGACGTCAATCACAACACCAGTGTACTCAGTTATCCAGAGCAGCCACTCACCTGCCAGGCCGATACGAAAATCAACGTGTTGATGATTACCATCGACAGTTTACGGGCGGATATGGTCGATGGCAAAAGCATGCCATTCCTACACCAATACACTGAAAATAATCAATCTTTTACCCAGCATTTCAGCGGCGGCAACCAATTTAGAACGGGCATGTTTTCGCTACTCTATGGCCTGCAAGGCAGTTATGGCGATGCGCGAATTTTTAATAGCACCAGTCCTTTACTGACCAGAAGCTTTCAACAAGCAGGCTATGAATTGGGGCTTTTCCTCCCTGAAACCAATCTCAATTTGCGTTCATCACAGGCGATGTTTAATGACTTTAATCCTGTCATAGCCAAAGAAACCAATGGCAGTGCCGATGCCGATTTGCACACAGTGGCCAGTTTTAACGAGTGGCACAGCATCCAACATAAACCTTGGTTGGCGCTCGTTAACTTAAAAGCGCCAGAAAATTTTGATACTCCCGTGGGTTTTCTGGGTATCGAAACAGTGAAAGCCAATACCGACCTGATGCCAGCGCAAAAAGTACTGTTTAATCAATATCGCCAATCTCTGTATTTTGTCGATCAACAACTCAAGGCAATACTGGCCAATGTGCCCAACGACACCTTAGTGATTATCACTGGGGTCAATGGCAAAATGTTCACCAGCAATAGTGATGAAGCTAATCGCAACCTGTCACCACAGAGTGTCAAAGTGCCATTAGTGATCCACTGGCCGAATACTGGCGCTTCTAAGGTCAAATACCGCACCAGCCATTACGGCATTGCGCCGACTTTAATGACCCACGTGCTAGGTTGCACCAATAACACGACAGATTACAGCGCTGGCCGCAGCCTATTACAACCTGACAAAGAAACGTGGATCTATATAGGTGATAGCCGTATTTTTGCTATCTATCAAGAAGCAGAAGTAACAGTGATTGACCGCCACGGTAAATATCGTATTTACGATGAAAACTATGAACATAGGCTCAATAAAAAAATGAGCGCGCCTGAATTGATTGAAGTGATGCGTGAAGGTCGACGTTTCTATAACCACTGAGCTTCATCATCTTAGTTAAAGCAGCCCCATTCCCGCAGGATTAGGGCTTTTTTTATTCTCTGGCGACTGGGTGAATACGAAATGCACGAAGCTTGGATTTAACTGCTTGGGTTGAAGAGCTGCGTGGCGAGTCTCTTGTAGCTAAGCTAGTCTCTTGTAGCTAGTCTCTTGTAGCTAGTCTCTTATGATGGACCTTACCTGCCACTAAAGCCAAAAGCCACTATCTTTAGATAACGGCTTTTTAAGGCTTAGGCTTGAATCAACTCAAGTCACTCTACAATCAATCGGCTTTAACCGTAGAGTAGCGTGCTAACCAATGGGCGTAGGAAGCGGGTAATACCCAAGATGGGCGCGCAATTTTCAAGGTTTGCGCCGCTTGATATGGCCAATGTGGATTCGCTAAAAACGCTTTACCTATCATCACTAAATCCATTTGTTCATCTTCAATGGCCGCATTGGCTTGATGTGGATCATCCATACCCCAAGAAGTCGCAACGGGGAACCCCACTTCTTGACGAACCCGCGCTGCAATAGGCGCCAAAAATGCAGGACTCCATGGAATATTTGCCGTTGGGGTCGAGAAGCAAATGCTGACGTTCAGCATATCGAGCCCCGCTTGCTTAAATTGCTTCACCAAGGCTATCGATTCCGTCAGTGTTTCTTCATCTTTATGGTCGAATTCAATCACACCAAATCGCGCCGTTAAGGGTAAATGCGATGGCCAAACGTCTCTTACCGCGGCAATGGTTTCTAACAAAAAGCGTCCGCGTCCTTCCGCACTGCCACCGTATTGGTCGGTGCGTTGATTAGCATAGGTTGAAAAGAAGCTTTGGGCTAAATAACCGTGGGCGAAATGCAGTTCTAACCATTCAAATCCTGCCGCTAAAGCACGCTTTGCCGCAGCCACAAAGTCGGCTTTAACCCGCTCAATATCTTCAATTGTCATAGCGGTAGGCACTTTAGGTAAATTTGCCCCAAAGGCGACGGCTGATGGTGCAATCGGTTGCCAACCTCGCGCATCATCATCGGCAATATGGTCATCCCCTTCCCACGGGATATTGGCACTCGCTTTACGGCCTGCATGACCAATCTGAATGCCTGCAACAGCACCCGCATTTTTAATCGCACTAGCCACTTTTGCTAAGCCTTGTGCTTGTTCGTCATTCCATAACCCAAGGCATTTGGGGGTAATACGTCCTTCAGGAGAAACTGCAGTGGCTTCAACCACAACAAGACCGGCACCGCCACGGGCAAGGCTAGTGTAATGCACCTGATGCCAGTCGTTGATAAGTCCATCAGTGGCTTGATATTGGCACATGGGCGCAACGGCAATACGATTTTTGAGAGTAATGTCTTTAAGTTTAAAGGATGAAAATAGATCGGCCATGGTGTTTCCTGTGTCTATTAAGATCAAAAGGTATTTGAATACTGAATGACGACAGACTAGTCTTATCGTGCCATAATTAAAAGCACATACAGATTATAGATTTGATAAATTTTACTTATGATAAATCCACAGTGGTTACACACCTTTAGCGTGCTAGTCGAGAAAGGGAATTTCACCCGCACCGCCGAAGCCATAGGTATCACCCAAGCGGCCGTGAGTCAGCATATCAGTCGCTTAGAAGAAACCTACGGCACACTGTTTTTACGACGCACCCGCCAGCTTGAAATCACTCCCATTGGGGAAAACCTGCTGACCTACGTCAAAGAAGTTGAATGTGCGCAAAAGCGCTTACAGCAAAAACTGATCCATGATGATGCCAATGTCGGTGATATTAGCCTTATCACTCCAGGTAGCATTGGTTTAACGCTCTTTCCGCTATTAATCGAATTACAACAAGCCTTTCCGGCGTTAAGCATTCGCCACCGTTTTGCACCTGACAGTGAGATAGTGGCCTCAGTGTTGGCCAATGAACATGAAATCGGCATGGTCACCTTAAAACCTTCCGATCCTCGTATTCACAGCACACATTTTACCGAAGAGCCACTTGAACTTGTGGTACCGGCGAGCCATAAACAACATGAATGGACTGATTTACAACGGCTAGGGTTTATCTCCCATCCCGATGGTGAGGCTATGGCGACTCGGCTGCTTAGCCGTAAATATCCAACTCACCCCGGCATTCAAGAGATCCCCTGCAAGGGATTTACCAACCAAATCAGCCTCATTCTCGAACCTGTAGCAAAAGGGCTAGGATTTACGGTTATCCCGCAATACGCCCGCAAAGCCTTTGAACGACAAGAAGATATCTATGTTGTGGAATGTGGCAGCCAAGTTGTAGACACCATTTGGCTTATCCACCGCGCGGAATGGCCCTTGTCACGCAGAGCCCAAAAAGCGATTACATTTTTAAAGGGGAAAATATAAAACCCCATTAAAAAATGGGGCTCGACACACATGTTACCACAGGAATAGTCAGCGTTAGCAACGGATACATAAGACTCAGAGGCTATTGATTAATATCCAATTCATTATGGATCAATACCACGCACTGAGAAGCAAACAACATCTTAGGCCCTAGGCTAATCTTCTGCGCGCCGAGTCGTTTCAAGGTATTAAAACTTTTCTTCGGCATAGGAATATGATCGGTCAGTAAAAAGCACGGATTACCCACAAATTCTTGCTCACGGATTGATGTACCCTTCTTATCCATCATAAACAATTGATAATCCACCGCGAGGTCCTGTACCAGCTTTTCAAAACTGATAGTGCTAACACTGATGCCCTCGTCAACAACACGGGTTTGCTCCTTCGTCATGCCCCGAGAAATATCTAAGGCTTTGGCAATTTTAGTAAGCAAAGCTTGCTCGTGAAAACCACCAATATGGCAAATATTTCGAGTATCGAAGCAAATAGTGCGGGAAAAATCATGGGTACTTTCTAGCACCAAATAAACGACAACATCGTTTCGATGGGACTGAGCCACAAAGATAGTGTTCATCAGGGTATGAGCTAAAATCTCGGTATGCGCCTCTTGGCCGACAGAAGCCAAAAACAACTGACTGTCAGTAGGTGCTGATCTTGCTCGTAAAACAAAAGCGCGCATAGGTAAATGTCCTACTCAATAATGTCTTAAATGCTAAATGGCGGATGCATATAATTTGTGAAATTGACGATTTCGCCTTGAAAATTTTTGCCTTTTGCCTTTTGCCTTTTGCCTTTTGCTGTGCCAAAGCCAGCCTAATCACTCGAACTTGAACCTTAGTCGCAAGCAGCGTTAGTCATATCAGCAGCGAAAAGGTATAAAAAACAAAACCCGTATAGCAATGCTAACACGGGGTTTTGTTTAACTTAACTGCTGGTTATTTTAATGATTAAAACAAACTAAACTTAAGCATCTAATTTGGTCGGTATGAGAGGATTCTAACCTCCACCCCCTGACACTCTATAACAGTGAACCGTTTAATCATAACTTGCTAAATTTAAACATAAATAATGTAATTTTGCACGTTTTAATTACCTCAACAATTTATGTACACTTACACGCAAATGCGATATCAAGGCTACAAGTACAACAAATTAAGCGTATTCAAACAAAATAACATCCCATTAGTTGTAATCAATATCGGATAACAACCAAAGGGATCTAGGGAATACCTACAATCCCTGCATTTTCCCGATTCAGCAATGTACTCTAGCGTGGTGACCATACGTGCAGGAATCACTAAGCACGTCACCGTTCATATAGATAATTCCAGTATCAGGATGTAGTTAAGGGGAGCCTTAACAGGCCTTAACAGGCCAAGACAGAACGAATATTGTTCCTCCATGGCCCGATGGCTGGCAGACCACGTGGCCGCCGTGAGCTTCAGCAATTGTTTTAACCACTGCGAGGCCGAGCCCACTGCCACCACTTTTTCGAGAGCGAGACGGATCAACTCGGCGAAATGCCTCGAATATGTAGCTTGCTGCTTCATCAGGAATACCAGGGCCTTCATCTTCTACGGTTAGATAACAACTTGCTCCCACGCTGTAAAGTCTTACAGTCAAAGTGCCAGGATCAGCATGCTGGCGCGCATTTTCCAGCAGCGCCATCAGCGCCTGACATATTCGTATAGCATCACAGTAAACTTTAAGTCTTGTATCGAGTTCCTGCTGCAGTATGAGTCCCTTAGCGTCTAAGACCACAGCGAAAGTCTCAATCACTGCACTTAACTCCTCTGCTAAACAGACCTCATCCCGCTGTAATTCTAGATGACCACTGTCATTGAGGCTCAGCACTCGTAAATCTTCGATAAGGTGATTGAGGCCTTCAACCTGCCGTAACAGTCCCTCGAAGAGCTCACTGCTGGGGCTAAAAACACCTTCCGCTAAGCCCTGCAACCGACCACGCAGAATGGTGACTGGGGTACGGAGTTCGTGAGCGATTGCCGCGTTCCAAAACTCCCGCTCGCGAGTCATATACTCTAGGCGCTCGGCCATAGCATTAAAGTCACTCACCAATTGCGCCGTCTCCCCCATCGCATGTTGGTCCATTCGCGCACGCGCGTTGAGCTTGCCTTGGGCGACTTCGCGTAGGCTATATGCCACAGAGTTCAGTGGTGTAAGAATGCGCCGTGACAGGCGAATGGCAACAAATAACGCTATCCCCAACGCGGCTATGATAGTGCAAACTATCCATAGCATCTCCATCTGAGAAGGCATCCAGGTTTCAGATATACTGCCTGGCAGGTAGGCCACCGCAATGGCATAGAATACATAGGAGCCAAACACTGACAGGAAAATGATGCCTAAAGTCATTACCGCTAGGGACTGGATAATTTGCCTGCGCAAACCCGGTGTTTGCCTCATACTTCACCACCAAAGCGATAGCCAACCCCCCAGACACTGAGCGGCACGCCTTGAATATTGAGGGCTTCAAGCTTTTTACGCAGCTTACTGATATGGCTGTCTACAGTGCGTTCCTGAGTATCGCCCTCAGGCAAGCAATTAATTAACAGCTCCTCACGGCTAAAAGCACGTTTCGGTGTACGCATCAGGCAGGCGAGCAGTTTGAACTCGGTCAAGGTCAGATCCAGTGCCTGCTGCTGACCGTTACAGATTACGCTAGCCTCGTGGCTGTCTAAGTCGATTTGGAACTGGCCGACGCGCAACATTTGGGTATTTATAGGCGTGTTAGTGCGGGCGCGTCGCAGTACCGCCTGCACCCTAGCCACCACTTCGGCGGGATTGAATGGTTTAACCACGTAGTCGTCAGCACCGAGGCGTAACCCCATTAATTTATCGATATCCTGATCAAGCGCGGTGAGCATGATCACCGGCGTGTCACCACGGGAGCGAATTTCATTCAGTACATTCCAGCCATCGAGATTCGGCATCTGTACATCGAGCAGTAATAGATCGGGCTTAAATGCTTGGTGCATAGCTAGCGCTTGGATACCATCGATAGCATGTTGAGTTCGCAGCCCACTGCGCTGCAAATAAGCGATAAGGATATCGGCAATCTCTGCTTCATCCTCTGCAATTAACACCAGTGCCGAAGTCATAGAACTTACGGACGCATTGAGATTAGCCATGGATTGCCCCAACGTTAAAATGGCTGAACTTTATCATCCCCTCCATACATTCTCCACAATGTCTCGAATAATTCGCAATAGTGACTCGTCATAATTCAGCATTAGTTCTCTAGCGTTTGATAAAACGCCATTAGTGAGATCGCTGTACATTGAGGAGAGTAGATTATGTACATCAAACAGCGGCACTTAAGCTTTGTGTTAGTTGTAGGAATTGCCGTGTTGGGATTGGTAGGTTGTGATTCAGCGGTACAGGATGAAGAGACAACTGCTCCGGTTCAAGTGTCAGTGATGACATTAAAAAATGAAGAACTATTGGTGACTAAAGATCTGCCCGGTCGTGTCGCTGCGGTTCGCAGCGCTGAGATCCGCGCGCAAATTAGCGGCATAGTGCAAGGTCGTCTCTTCGAACAGGGCGCCGAGATAACATCTGGCACTGTGCTGTTTCAAATAAATCCAGCGCCATTTAAAGCTGATGTCGATATTGCTGCTGCAGCGTTACAGCGTGCCGAAGCGGTATGGGTTCGGGCTCGTCAAGAAGCCGATCGCTTAGCCTCTTTGATACAAACCAAGGCCGTCAGCCAACAAATGCATGACGATGCTATTTCCCTGCGTGATCAGGCTGCCGCAGATGTAGCCCAAACCAAAGCTACGCTGGCACGGCGTCAGTTAGATCTAAAATTTGCCAGCGTCGAAGCCCCCATCTCCGGACGTATAGATGAAGCTTTAGTGAGCGAAGGTGCATTGGTCTCACCGACCGATACCACACCCATGGCGAGGATCCAACAAATCAACCAAGTGTACGTTGATGTACGTCTTCCAGCATCAATGCTGGAAGCGATGCGTCAGCAGGCAAGCTCAAGACTCCCAGAGTTGGCTGTTGAGATCCTAAGCAGTGGTGGCGAGCCTCTTGGCATGCAAGGGCATATCTTATTTTCAGGTATTCAGGTAGATGCAGGTACTGGCGATGTACTGCTGCGCGTACTGGTAGATAACCCGCAGCATCGTCTGTTACCCGGTCTTTACGTAAAAGCTCGCATTCCACAAACTTACTATCCTACGACGCTGAACGTGCCTCAGCAGGCAGTGACTCGCAAGGCGGGTCAACCCCAAGTGTGGGTGCTTGATGAGCAAGCTAAGGTGCAGCCTGTGGCAATAAAGATCGATGAATTGGTGGCAGGTCACTATCACGTAGTATCCGGCCTAAGCGCTGGTCAGCAGATAGTTGTTGAAGGCATCGAACGCCTAAGCCCAACTGCGCAGGTCGTCGCGCGCCCTTGGCAACCTACTATTGCTAATCAGCAACTTAGCGCTGTCGTGCGCTAAATTTGGAGAAGTCGCCATGCCGCAGTTTTTCATCAACCGCCCAGTATTTGCTTGGGTGATAGCCTTATTTATCGTACTGATTGGCGTTATCGCCATTCCACAATTACCCATCTCCCGCTACCCATCAGTGGCACCCGTGTCGGTGAGCATTTATGCCGCTTATCCAGGAGCCACGCCACAGACACTTAATGACTCTGTAGTAAGCCTTGTCGAGCGCGAATTGTCAGGAGTGAAGAACTTACTCTACTTCGAATCATCAGTTGACAGCTCGGGCAGTGCAAAAATCACCGCCACCTTTAAACCGGGCACGAATGCTGAAATGGCCCAAGTGGACGTGCAAAATCGTATTAAGGCTGTCGAACCACGCCTACCTCAAGTTGTACGGCAGAGCGGTCTGCAGGTTGAGTCGGCCGCTTCAAGCTTTTTGATGATGATTGGTATGACATCTCCAAACGGCCAATTCGACGAAATCGCGCTAAACGACTATTTAGCGCGCAATATTGTCGAGGAGCTGCGCCGAATCGACGGTGTTGGTCGCGTGCAATTATTCGGTGCTGAGCAGGCTATGCGCGTCTGGGTAGACCCGAATAAACTCACCGCCTATAGCCTGACAATGAACGACCTTGCTATCGCTATTGAGCAGCAAAACGCACAAATAGCCCCAGGGCGACTCGGTGATGAACCTGTCTTACAGGGACAACGACTGACGGTCCCCCTAACAGTGCAAGGACAACTCAGCACGCCCGAGGAGTTCTCTGCTATCGTCCTACGTGCCGGTGCCGATGGCGCAAAATTGGTGCTCGCAGATGTGGCTCGGGTCGAGCTGGGCGCTCAGTCCTATGGTTTTTCTAACCGTGAGAATGGTGTGGCGGCGACCAGTGCTGCTATCCAGCTCTCGCCAGGAGCCAACGCTGTACGCACAGCTTCTGCGGTACGTGAACGCCTAGCAGAACTGGCGCCGATGATGCCAGCTGGCATGAACTATTCAGTGCCATTCGATACAGCTCCCTTCGTCAAAGTGTCTATCGAAAAAGTAATCTATACCCTGTTTGAAGCTATGGCGCTGGTATTTATCGTGATGTTCCTGTTCCTTCAGAACCTGCGCTACACACTTATACCTGCTATCGTCGCGCCCATAGCGCTACTCGGTACCTTCGCGGTGATGTTACTGGCAGGCTTCTCAATCAACTCGCTGACCATGTTCGGCATGGTGCTGGCCATTGGCATTATTGTTGACGACGCTATTGTGGTGGTGGAAAACGTTGAGCGGCTGATGGCTACCCAAGGACTGTCGCCGCGGGAGGCAACCTCACAGGCGATGAAGGAAATTACCGGTGCGGTGATCGGTATCACGCTAGTGCTGACCGCCGTATTCATCCCCATGGCCTTCGGCAGCGGCTCAGTGGGAGTGATCTATCAACAGTTCACTTTGTCGATGGCGGTGTCTATTCTGTTTTCGGCCTTCCTCGCACTGACCCTAACGCCAGCACTATGCGCCACGCTACTGCGCCCAGTTAGTGCTGAACACCATCAAAAAGGCGGTTTCTTCGGCGCCTTCAACCGTGGATTTGAACAACTCACCGCAGGCTACAGTGAACGCGTAGCACGATTGGTTGGACGCAGTGGACGTATGATGGCAGCATTCGCCGTACTCTGCATGGTGCTAGTCATCGCTGCTGGGCAATTGCCGTCGTCCTTCCTGCCAGAAGAGGATCAAGGCTATTTCATGACCTCCATCCAATTACCCACAGGCGCTACCAGCGAGCGCACGCTGGATGTGGTCAAAGCCTACGAGGCGCACGTCGCATCGCGCCCAACGCTGGATGCAAATATGGTAGTGCTGGGCTTTAGCTTTGCAGGCTCCGGCCCCAATGCCGCCATGGCTTTTACTATGCTTAAAGATTGGGATCAGCGTAATGGTGCTACGGCTGCCGAAGAAGCAGCACTGGCGCAGCAAGCTATGGCTGATAACGTTGAAGGCACAGTGATGAGCCTGATGCCGCCAGCCATCGACGAGCTGGGCACATCCTCAGGTTTCACTCTGTTCCTGCAGGATAGAGCTAACCGGGGCGAGGCTGCATTGATAGCTGCACAGACACAATTACTGGCACTGGCTGCGCAGAGCGAGGTGGTCAGCGATGTCTACCCAGACGGCCTGCCGCCCGGTGAGAGCATTAGCCTGAATATCAATCGGTCAAAAGCCGAGGCTATGGGTCTGTCCTTCGCCGCGGTAAGCAGCACACTTTCGGCGGCCATGGGATCACTGTATGTCAATGATTTCCCAAATAATGGACGTATGCAGCAGGTCATACTGCAGGCCGACGCTACGGCACGAATGCAATTGGACGACGTGCTCAGCCTGCGCGTGCGTAATTCAAGTGGTGGCATGGTGCCTCTACGGGAAGTAGTGACGGCTGAATGGAAAGAGTCGCCACAGCAAATGATGCGCTTTCAGGGCTTCCCGGCTATGCGTATTTCCGGGGGCGCGGCAGCAGGCGTTTCCAGCGGCGCAGCGATGACCGAGATGGAACGCTTAGTGGCGCAGTTGCCACAAGGGTTCGCAGTAGCGTGGACGGGGGCATCATTGCAAGAGCGCCAATCGGCGGCGCAGGCACCGTTGCTAATGTTGCTGTCCGCTCTGGTAGTATTTCTGGTACTCGCTGCGTTGTACGAAAGCTGGTCGATCCCACTGTCGGTGATGTTGGTCGTGCCGCTGGGTCTGCTGGGCGCTGTAACGGCAGTAATATTGCGTGATATGCCTAACGATGTGTTCTTCAAGGTGGGAATGATCACCATCATCGGTCTATCGGCAAAAAATGCTATCCTCATCGTCGAGTTCGCCCGCCAACTGCACGCCGAGGGCCATACGCTGATAGATGCAGCAGTGACTGCTGCACGCTTGCGTCTGCGTCCCATTCTGATGACGTCATTGGCATTTACTCTCGGAGTGGTGCCCTTAATGCTTGCTAGCGGTGCCAGCGCCGAAACTCAGCATGCAATCGGTACTGGCGTATTCGGTGGCATGCTCAGTGGCACCTTGCTGGCAATATTCTTCGTACCGGCGTTTTTTGTCTTTGTCATCGGCACCCAAGAGCGCTTGAGTGCCTGGCTTGCGCGGCATAATACTGCCAAATAGCCTCACCCGCTTTGATGCTCTGTAGGAAACAGAGCAACACAATCCTATTGAGCATTAAAGCTGATCAATATATGTGTAATAATTTTAAACGCTGGAAATGTAGGTTCAGTGATAGTAATCGTTACTGCGTATCCGGCTTAAGGTTCCGACGTTCAAATCTGTAATTGGTTCTCTAAGAAGTGGTGCGATGCTGGACTCGCCTACAGTCTATTATTCGATTCATGGAAAGAGTAAGTACATTTCGCCAATATTCCCGCGCTATTTAAAAAGATGAAGCCATCGAAAAGTGAGCAAAATCCCTGATATCTAATGCTGCCGACAAATAAAAAAGAGAGGCTACATTAGCCTCTCAAAAAATAGCAGGGGAGTACTTTAACTCAAGCAATAATTTTATTGCTAATATTTACGATGAATAAAACTTGAGATGTTGTGAGAGACAGTAACGAGTCTCTCACTGATTTAGTGTTACTTTGTATTTAGAGCATGTTTAGCAGCATTTGTCCCTGCGATTTTACCGAAAATCACGGTATCAGCGACAGCATTCCCCCCCAGTCGATTATACCCATGAACACCACCAGTCACCTCTCCCGCCGCAAATAAACCTTTAAGCGGTTGGCTTTGTATATCGAGTACTTCAGCTTTAGTGTCAATGGCAACCCCCCCCATAGTATGATGGATGCCAGGAGCAACTTTTACGGCATAATAAGGAGATTTTTCTATTGATAGTGGCATCTGCTCACGGTTAAATGCCTCATCTTTACCCTGTTTGAAATAATGGTTGTAGTTTGTGATAGTTTTGTCTAAAACACTTGGAGTCATTCCTGTTATTTTTGCAAGCTCTGCAACAGTATTGGCCTTTTCAAGCATTTCTAAATGATCATACCCCTGAACCATTTTAGCTTTTTTATATAATTCATTATCAAATACTAGCCAAGCATATTGTTCAGGCTGTTTTAGAATGGCATCGGAGGCTTTATCTCGAGTTGTTAATTCATTGATAAAGCGATTGCCTTCTTTATTAACCATTATGGCCCCGACACCTCGAACCGTTTCTGAAATTAATATACGGCTATCTTTTCCTACTGTTGGATGTGTCTGGATCCAATCAATATCAGTCATACTTGCACCGACTGCTTTAGCAAGTTCAATACCATCCCCAGTTGAAGTGATATTATTTGAACTTGTCATGCCTTTAAATGTAGGGCGATAAAAAGCAATCATTTCTTTGTTAAACCCATAACCACCTGTGGCTAAAACAACCGACTTAGCTGCAACCATATAGTGACCAGAGTGCTTACCGTGGATGACAACACCCACAATTTTTTGTTCATCATCAACAACCAATTTAACAACTTTGGAGTTGAGTCTTGTATCAACCCCTTCTTTATCCGATGCTTTTCTTAGTACATCAATAATATGTGGACCAACACTTAAACCACCAGATGGACGATGTGTTCTATCGACTCTAGCGCCGCCAGAGCGTTTTAAATCATCCATATTGGCGCCCAAAGATTCTAACCATTTAATGCCATCAGCCGATTGCTCCGCTAATATTTGTACCAATTTAGGGTCGTTAGCATATCGACCGCCTTTCATTGTATCTTCGACATACCATTCGATTTTATCATCGACTTTATGATCTTTTTGCTGAACTGTACCCACAGCATTATACCCGCCAGCGGCGAGCATAGAGTTACCACCACTAAATGGTGCTTTATCAAGCAATATAACGTTAGCCCCAGCCTTTTTAGCTGCAATCGCAGCATTAAATCCAGCACTACCGGCTCCAACAACAATCACATCCGTTGTTTCTTTAGGACCTGCAGCTATCGCTTTATTTATTGCTTCATTATCCCAACCTTTGTCCCACGGTTCTTTAGATTTGGCTTTATTAAAAGGCATGTCGAGCCCTTTAAATGAATGACATTCATTACAATATAACTTTGGTTGTTCATGTCCTTTATGACAAGACGTACAATTAATATCACCTAAGTGTGAAGAATGTGGGTCAATTTCTAGTTTGGGATTTGCTAGTTTTCCATAATCACCATGGCAGGATTTACATTGTTTATTTTCAAATGTCTCGCTATCGCTCACTTTATTGGGTGCTGTATGGCAGGTTTTACAACCATTAACATCTTTATGGAATGATGCTAAATCATTTTTATTATCAGCAGCCCATGATGACGCCGTTAAAATCGAACAGACAATAATACTCAAGTATTTTATCCTCATGCAATTCTCCAGTTTTTATTTTGGTAAGATTTGGCGTGATGATAGTTTCTTAATTTTTTTAAATAGTGACATTGAGCAATAAATTGAAATTATTAAATATAACTTAACACACTTTAAGTTATGCTTAACACGATATTTTTGTTGATTAGATGTGATCTAAAGCGGAGATGTGTTTGCTTAAATCTCTAATATGGCATTGCTTTTACATTCTAAAAAGGTGATGTCGATGAAAAACACTAAATATATTGGTTTTAGTTTAATTTTAATTTGTTCAACTCCAGCTTTATCTGAGCCACTAGATTTTTATGGAAGACTGTGGCTTGGTGTGGCCAACTCAAGTAATGGTCTTTCTGGTAACGAAAAAGTTAATGGATTTTCCCTTGAAAATTATGCATCATATTTAGGCGTTAAAGGTGAGTATAGTGTATATGATAATTTTAGCTTGTTATATAAATTTGAAGCAGGGATAGAAAGCTTTGATAACGATGATTCTAATATTTTCAAACCGAGAAACTCATACTTAGGTTTTAAAACTAACTATGGTTCAGCTGTTTTCGGAAGAAATGATACCGTTTTTAAAAGTGCTGAAGGTAAAGTGGATTTATTTAATATTACCTCAAGCGATATGAATATGATCATTGCAGGTAACGATAGATTAGGCGATTCGGTAACATTAAATAGCGCTAAGGTCGCAGGTGTTACTATGGGTATTAGTTATGTTTTTGAAAAGGATTTTAATCAAAAAAATCCAGAACTTTCTGATAAACAAAACAATTATGCAATTAGTTTTTCCCTAGGCGATGCTGCATTTAAAAAGAATAGTCACTATATTTCAATAGCCTATGCTGATGGATTGAACCAGTTAGAGGCAACAAGACTGGTGGGTGGTGTTGCTATTTCATCCGTAAAATTGGGGGCTATGTACCAGCGCTCTGAGTCAAGTATTTATGATAATATTAAAGGTAACTCCTACCTGTTAAGTATGGTTATTCCTATTAATAAATATGATATAAAATTTCAATATTTAAAAGATGATGCTGGGCTGGGTAAAGTGACAAAAAATGCCGGAGCAGATCTAAAAACACTAAGAGAGAGTGATGCAAGTCAATATTCAGTAGGCGTTGATTTTAAGGCTCAAAAGGATTTGACTTTTGGGGTAGGTATTTCCTATTTTGATGGTGACTATACTGACGTCAAAGGACATACTGAGTTTGATGACACTCTCATTTTTGTATCTACAAGATATCTATTTTAACCTCTATAGATAAAGCGGCTAAATAGCCGCTTTATAAAAATCAGATATTTATCATGTTAATTATTTATCGTTTTAAACTATTATACTGTTAGTATAACTGATTTCCCCCTCGCGGAGCATTTGATGCGGATAACATTAAGACAATTGATGATCTTTAAAGCCATACATTCTGAGAGGCAGATCTCAAAAGCGGCAAAAGTACTTCATATGTCAACGCCTGCTGTAAGTATGGCACTTAAAGAATTAGAAAGTTCTTTAGGCTGCAGATTATTTGAGCGAGTGGCGGGAGGTTTGGTTGTAAATGCGCATGGAGAAATAATATTACCTTATGCTAATGAAATGCTATCCAAGGGAAAAGAGTTAGAAAATATATTTTCATTCCCTGAACATGGCATTAAGGGGACGTTAACCATTGGGAGCAGTAAGACTGCTGGTAACTATGTATTATCTAAAAAAATTCCATTATTTAAGAACCAATATCCCGATGTAAAAATAAAACTAGTCATTGATAATAGTTTAGTTATTGAAAAAATGGTTTCAGAAAAAGAACTAGACTTAGGCTTTATTGATGCTAAACCCGCGAGTAAAAATCTCATTTGTGAGCATTGGTTACAAGATAATCTTTGCATTGTGAGTGGCGTAACTCATCCTGCTGCAAATGGTTTAAATACAAAATCTTGGCTTAGTGAACAATTGTGGATATTCGACCATGAATCATCGTTCTCTCGAATTCGTGCAATTCAGTTATTAAAAAGCTTAAATATCCACGTTCGTGATGAAATCTGCATGTCAACCATTGGCTCTATTAAAAGGGCAATTGGAACAGGTATAGGTTTGAGTGTATTACCCCTATTAGCGATTGACGCTGAATTAGCAAGAAAAGACCTTATTTTATTACCTGTGGATGGGTGGGATTATAAACGAACTTATTGGTCAATTCAGCGTGAAGGAGAAGAATTATCTGCATTAAGCATGAGTTTCCTAGCCTTTAGTAAGCTACTGTAAAATAATGTATACCAGCTATTCTTACTAGGTGAATTTAATTGATATCATCAGATCTTGGAATAGGATTTTTTTTAGTCTTTTTACTATGTGGTTTATTTTATACACACACATCCTCTATTACACTTTTTAAGCAATTTTATCGTATTTTTCCACTGATGCTAATGTGCTACACCTTACCTGCCATCTTTAGCTCGCTAAATATTATTGATGCAAGTCATAATCAACTTAGCGAAATGGCAAAAACACACTTAATGCCCGGTTGTTTATTTTTGCTGATTTTAGGTACCGATTTCTTTGCTCTCAGTTTAGTGGGAAAAAAACTTCTCGGTATGTACGTGCTAGGTGCTGTGAGCATCTGTATTGGCGGTCCATTAAGCCTATGGTTAGGCTCTATATTTTTTCCGAACGAACTCGTCTGGCAGGGAGATAATGCTGCCTGGAAAGGCATGTCAACACTGATGGCAAACTGGCTTGGCGGAACCGCCAATCAATTGGCTGTAAAAGAAATCCACAGTGTCGGTGATGCCGTATTTGCGGTAATGATGGCTATTAATATTCTTTTTTCCGGTATATGGATGGTTATATTACTTTTCATTGCAGAACGCCAAGATAAAATCGATGATTTCTTGAAAGCTGATAAAAGCTATAGACCGATATTTTGCACTGACATCAAACGTAAAGTGATAGGAAAACAAACAAGCTATTATTGGATTCTGATATTGAGCTTGACTTTTTTCATTGTAATTTTCTTCAGTGAAAAATTATCATCCTTCCTTGCAACAAGAATCGCTAATAGTTTCCCACACTTATTTAAATACAATCTTACTTCTGAATTTTTTTGGTCAGTATTAATTGCAACTTTTTTAGGATTATTATTTTCATTAACAAATGCAAGACATGTGTTAGTCAAGGAAACTCAGCAGGCAGCTCTTTTTTTTATCTATATCATGATAATGTTGATGGGGTTGAACTTTGATATTAGCGCATTGAGCGCCGCGCCCTATTACGTTTGTATCGCTCTTATTTGGTTCTCTATACACATTATTATCTTATTTATTTTTACTGTATTTTTTCGATTACCTATCATGTACTTCGCGATCGCGAGTCAGTGTAATATTGGTGGTGCGGCTTCTGCACCAGTTATCGCCAGCGCTTTTCACCCAAGGCTGGCTTCCGCTGCTTTATTGATGGCAGTTTGGGGTTATACTTGGGCGTCTTTGTTGGCGTGGTATTTGGGTTTTTTAATGCAGTTTATTCAACCATAAGATGGGAACAAAAGTGTGTCCAACTAATTTTTTGCTCCCAATAAATGCCACTTCTGAATCTTCAAAGCACTACCCAAAGCTTTCAGAAAATTTCTATTTAACAATACAACTTATACATCCCCCCTATCAATCAAACCTCGGGGTGATTCAACACTGTGATAAAGTCGCAGCTACGCGCAGCCTGCCCATATTTGTTATGTTTTTTCATGATTCAAACTGGAGACACTTTACCATACATATACCTCAGTCTTTTGGTATGACTAAAATGAATTTAAAAATCGCACTAAAATAAAAAAGCCTGCAAACGATTAAGTTTGCAGGCTTTTTAACTCTTATAAAAAGAGGAATTTGGTCGGTATGAGAGGATTCGAACCTCCGACCCCTGACACCCCATGACTCAAACTGAGTTTACAGTAACACGTTGTAAATAAACAGGTATATTTCAATTAATTACTTATTTATTACTGTGAAAATTTTGCCTAATTTTCATTAAATACAAAACGTGCGCTTTGTGCAATCAATAGGTTACAGTTAGTTTAACCATGAATTTCAACCAAATTTAGGGATACTATTTTTGATAACACAGTGATAGCTGAATACAATTTAATAGAACATAAATCTCCGATACCAAGAATAATAACTTTATTTGGAAGGTTGTGTGGCCATTACCGAACATCGGTAACCGCCTTTGCTGTCACCTCTGGCTGTGACTTTATCAATAGACCACGCGCCAGCCATTTCGGCAGGGAACGAATCATTAAGCGTCATAATCCCTTCGGCCACCAAGTAAGGATCACCTGGCAAATCCAATCGGACACTAGAGCCCTGACGATGGACTTTATCTAACTCAGCGCGGCAGGCTTGTTGCGCTATGTCTGCGCTTTCGTAGGCTTGTCTTAGCTTCTTAAATGGCTCTTGGCCATCAAGCACTTCATGCTCTTGCCCTGTCGTGCTATCAGTCCATTTTGCCTTAACTCCACTGAAGTTTGGCCGGCTAGGTTTGTCTAATTCACAATTAATAAATTGTCCAGTATCAGCAGGATCGTTATTACCTGGGACGCCTATCACGATCGGCGGTATTGTCTGGCCGGTGATAGTTTTAACTTGCCCACGCTTAGCCAAAACATAGAGGTCATTCACCGGCTTGGCCACTGCATCTCGCTCTTTAGCTAAACGAGTTAAAAAAGCGCTATCCGTTTCGTCTATTTGGTCAATGTGTGCCAGGGTAACGCTTTCGAACTCTGCTGCGACTCTTGGACTAAACCCATGAGCACTAACCACTTGCCTAAACAGCTCGGCAAGCGTGATGTTTTCAAATGAGCGGGTTCGACGTTCTTTAAATCTCGTCTTATCTTCAATTTGAAACGGCGCAGCAGTCGCAATAATAGTCATGCTCGGCGGATATAGTTTTGGCCTAATACGAGTGATCTTATAGGCCCCTTTATCAACTAAATTACCGTCATAACCCTCAAACCACTGCAGCGTGGCACCCTCTTTCGGTAGCCCCGTCTGGCCAGCCGTATCCACTGTTAACGTAATTTGATCTGATTGAATACCCGATGCATCTACTCGTACCCATGAGATTAGCCGGCTATTAATAATTGCCGCTCCTGGACCACTCACTTTGACTTGAGGAATAAAACCTAATCCCATACATTTACCACCTTGGCTGGCGCCTTATCTGTTAACTCTGGCAATGTGATCACAATACCTGCAGGTAAAATAGGACCGTATTTCTCAAGACCAGGATTAAGCCGATAAAGTGCTTCTTCGGCTTCATCATCATCCCTTTGCATTTGCTGCCACAAAATCAGCGCAACTGAATCACCATCACGACTGCGTATTGTAATCACCGGCGTATTCCTCCAACTCAATAGAAAACCCGACTACAAATGCGGTGCCGTCATCAATAATCTTTTCTTGCTTCTCTTGTAACCGCTTAATAGTCCACAGCCCTAAGTTGCGACCATAACCGTCAGACAATACCAACGGCACGCGCCTGGCTTGTAATGACCGCAACTTATCCATGTTATCCATACCATCACCACGGAACCAGGTTCCGTTCACGCTGATATTTTCTAACGCTTGCCCCGTATTTTGGCTGATAGGTTTTTGACCATAACGAGGGACTGTTACCCAACCGCCATCGCTGGTGCGCTGCAGTCCCTCGTAAGGCGTTCCCTTGCTTAGCGAAAACACAAAACCACCTAATGCCAGCATTTGCCTCATGAATCACTCCTATCAGATAAGCTGCTATCTGCCCTGGTTGCTACATCGTTATTGCCTAGCAACATAGGACTAAGCTCTGCTTTCATTCTGGCCATAAGATCATTGCCAACATTTTGGTCATAGGCTGGATTGCCAGAAGGTGTGATCTGAATGACGGGTGAAAAGGTTATGTTGCGATTAACTTGCTCAAGCTGCTTGGTCTGTTGTGCAATAGCGGTTGGCGGTGGCTGGTCAGTCTTATCTTCACTGAACCATCCGCCAATTTTAGTGCCGGCCCACTCACCCACAGCGCCGCCACCAAAACCTCCTACGATTGAACCAATGAGGCCACCCACTGCAGTGCCGATAATTGGAACAACTGATCCCAATGCCGCACCCGCCATAGCACCAGCTGCTGCACCACCTAACCCACCAACCATGTCACCTGCAGTACCCCCTATTTTTTTAGAGTCACCGCCCGCAACTGCAGAGGCTAATCCTGCGCCTTGAAGCAAGATGTCAGCAGGTTTGAACAATTTACCTGCACCTTTGAGTAATGCACTGCCACCGGCGGGTAGCATATCCATCACGCTACCCGCTGCGCCGGCAATATCCGCACCCGCCATAGCTAAATCACCGGCGGACGCAGCACCTGAAACCATAGACAACGCTGCACCACCGCCAAACAGTCCAGCCATGCGACCGGCTCGACCACCAAAACGGCCACGCCTTTTTGGGCGAGTTCCTGAGTCACTAGCACCCGCCATAGCAAAGTCGGGCATTAATCCACTGGCAAAATCTCCAACAGTGCCAAATAAACGGCTCGCACCTGAGCCAAAACGACCTAGACGGCCCCTAGGTCGAGCGACACGACCACGGCGGCTCGTTCTACCGTCTCGACCATAACCGCCTGCACCACTGCCTCCTAAGCCGCCTAACTTGCGATTTAATCTATCAAGGGCTTTTGACGCGCGATTAGCGCTAACCGTTGTTGCATCCGTGGAGTTAGAAAGCCTGCCCATTTTAAAACGGTCTAGGCCGTTTCCCATGGTCAGTTTCGCTAACTTGAATGCAATGGCGCCGGCTTTCACTACTGCAATAGCAGCAGCAACGCCAAGTAAACCGCTGGTTAGTTTTGGGTTAGCCTCTGCAAAATCAGAAACAGCATCAACCACTGTCATCAGTGGCGGAACGACTGCATCGAGAACTGGCAGAAGACGATCACCTAACGTGATCGTCATACGGTCAAACTTAGCGCCCAATTGCGAGAGTAAATGCTCGCGAGTTTTAGATCTGTTGGTAAATTCATCGTTAACGCTGCCGGCGCGGTCAGCCTGTTTAGCCACTCGACCAAAAGCAGCAACTAAACCGTTTTTGTCGTCATCCATAGTGGTGACCAGTTTAGATACCGCGCCTTTGATTTCAGAGCCAAACAGCTGTGATATAACCGCGCCACGTTCATCAGCTGATACGTCTTGCAGTTCACGTAAAACGCCTAGCAAAGTCCCTTTAGCATCGTCTTGCATGGCCGTAGCAAGTTCTTCTGGATCAAACCCTAATTTATCCAGAGCTTGCTTCTGGCCACCTGTTGCCGAATATCCAGCCGTTAACGCGCCCGATATATTTTTAAGGGCTGTAGATGCCGTTTCTTCTGTTGCGCCACCGGCAATTAAACTCGCTGAGAGCGCCGCTGTCTCGTTGTAATTAAAACCCGCACCCATGGCTGTAGAGCCTTGGCGAACCATCACAGCGGCAATATCTTTCGCCTTAGCGTTCATGTTATTGCTGAGGTAGTTGGTTGCGTCAGCAAGGTCGAGGGCGTTTTTCTGGGTAAGCCCCATTGCAGCGCGCCAGGTCGCTAATGTCGAACCGGCTTCTTCTGCCGAAACATCCCATGCCACACTCATTTTTGTGGCGTCGGAGGCAAACTGTAATAATTGATCCTTTTCAATACCTGATTGACCTGCGGCGGTAACAATGTCAGCAATGCCATCTTGTTTTACGCCTAAAGTGCCAGCCATCTTCATCATCTGGCGGCGGTAATCAGCTTCTTCCTTGTCATTTGAAAAGTTGACAACTTTCTTTACATCGGCAAATTTGCTTTCGTACTCAACAGAGCGCTTGCCAGCGAGAACCATGGGTGCAGCCATTGCTGCTACACCCGCCGTTTCACCGATTAACTCACGCTTTTGGGCATTCCTCGCATCGATGCGGCCTTGTAACGTCTGAACCTGCTTTAAGTTCGCTGTTTGTCTTTCGAGGGCCTTGTTAGCCTGGTTAGTTTGCTTTGCTAAACGCAGTTCTTCAGCACCTAACGCATTAACTTTTAGACCGGCATTACCCAAGTCTCGGCGCAATCCACCTAGCTCTTGAGATTGTTTTCCGTAAGCAGTGGTTAGCTGTGCTGTTGTCCGTTCTGCCGCTTTAAGCTCTGCGGCATGCTTTTTAGTCGCAGCGGCACCAATAACTTCGGTGCTCTGTAAAATCTTCGTCTGCTCTTTAGCTGCCGCCAGTTTTAGACTGGTGTCGTCAAGCGTTGCAGAGAGGGCTTTAAAGCGATCAACTAACTTTTGTTTTTCACCCAAAGATTTTAATTGAGTGCTTGTTTCTACTGCAGCGCTTCTGAGTTTTCCGACGCTCTTAGTGGCATCGTCCGTGGGGCCACTAAATTGATTGACTGCCGATAAAATAATGGACGTTTTAGTTTGATTATCTGCCACGGCCTACCCCTTTTTTATGCCTAACTTTGCGGCCGCCAAGTGATAACGGCGCATAGCTTCATCAATGCGCCATCCCAACACTTCAGATGGGGATACGTGATAAACCAGCGGGATCACATCCGTTAAGACTTCAACGTCTTTTGGCGAAAGAAGTCCGCCGATTCTTCCAAAAAATCAATCAAGCGCTCTTGCAATAAGTTCCAATCTGGCAGGCTCAAACGTTCAAGTTCGGTATGAGAAAAACCTGAACAACTCGCACTGATAAACAAAGTTCGCTCCCATTCATCTTTGTGAGTTTCCATCAGGTCTGTCGTGGCCACGGTCGGTGGGCGCAGAACATACGATGTTTTATCTTGACCATCGTCACCTTGGAATGAGTTAAGCAAAACAGGATCTGCTGACGAGTCAAAACCATCAATGAATGTGGCCGCACTGGCATGCATTAACTCCAGCACTAAGTCACGAATAGAGTTGTAATCTGGTGTGACGAGACTTTTAAGCGCTTTAGTGCTTAATCCTGTGCTTGCGCCAATACAGTTACGCAATAGATCTGTGTCTTTATAGGTTTTGCTTAGGTGGCGGTGCATGCCCATGGTTAATAAGCTAATGGTGACCGTGGTTAATTCCTGCCCTTTGTCATCTTTAATCGGCCAAACTAACAAATGTGTTTTAGGTTCAAACATTTCTTGCTCCAAAATAAAAAAGGCCCACTCCAAAGGAGGGGCCTTGCTGTAACGGCACTAAAAAGTGTTATGCCATACCGATGTTGCGGCGGTGTTCTACCATCAAATCACCATTGCCTAAATTCACAATCTGCGCATTGCGATCAATTTCATAGATGATCTTGCCGTTCTCGGTTTTCTTATAAGCGTTGATGGCCATTTCTAAATCTTGGTCAGGGAGTTCACCCATTTTACTGGCTGACTCTGTAACACTAATCACTTCACCGGTAAGACTGTAAACGATGGCGAACTTGATACCGTCTTCGTCTTGATGCGATTCTTTTACATCGACTTGGCACATCTCGCCTGCTGATAAACCAAACGCTGATAGCAGCTCTTGGTTAGCGCCTTTGACCTTAAACTTGGCGCTCATTTTTTCTAGACCGACCATGATTTGTCCAGGAACAAAAGTACCGCCACGAGTGTCTTGCATGGTTTTCTTGATTTCTGGCGGCGTGAACTCGTCGAGTTCCTTGACTAATGGTTGGCCATTAATCATCCCTGCGCGGGTAATGCGTGAGCGTTGTCCTGACATTACAGCATTCCTTCTAAAAAGGATTTGACAATGCCAACATCCTCAATTAAGTGGTAAACCATGTGCTCGTTTGGTGCGAAGCCGTGGTATTTGATCGCAATATGCCATTCGCCATTGCGATAGTTATCAACAGTGTTAAGCGTGGGATGCAAATAAACCTGCGCGCCCATAATGGTTTCGTCCGCCTGCAGCGTCTTGAGCCAGTAATTGAGCTTAGTGATCTCTTGCTCCATAAAGCTCTTGCTGAGATTGCGCCCCATAGCTCTTTGCGCTGTTGCAGCCAGTTTACGCACAATGGCGTATTCCAGTCCGACCTGAGAAACGAAACGCCCCATCACACAACGGTTACCTATCAGTGAGAAGCCGCCCATAGACGTTCTGGCAAAGTAAGAAATACCGTTCCGGTTCAACAAATCACCATTTGTTGATTTGTCCATGATGTTGTAATCAATAACACGGGCAGTCCCTTCGATAAGGGCGCCCATGCCACCCTTTGCAGGGCTTTCCCACGCTTTAACTCGGGCAAAACACGATAACGCAATTGCAGCAGCGGAAAAGTACACATTGCCTTTTGCGGCTTGGCTATAAACCGAGACTTGAGGATCGACTAAATAGAAAGACTCGTATCCAGTACCAGCGCCGCCAAGGCCGGCTGAGTATTCAACTGCTGCCTTGTCATTGGTATTTGGACCATCACCAACAGGGATCGCAAACAAACGCATACCCATTGCCGCAAGAGCATCAGCAACTGGTTTTGTATTAAATCCTGGTGCAGCAATATGCGTAGGCTTCTCTTGGCAATCAGCCAAAGCCTCAATGCCGGTGCGCTGACCTGTAACCGCATCTTTCTTACCAATCACATTATTGACCGTTTCAGCTGCATCAGCTCCTTCATCAACAATGACTACGTAGATAGGGACTGACACCAGACGCAAAATTTCATAGCAGCTGCGCCACAAGGTGCCGATTTCTGTGCCGGCTAAATCTAACTTACCCATGTCACCATAAGTGACGCGAATGGGGCTGTTTTTCGGCAACAATGGATCTGCACCTGGCGCCGTACCCACTAAACCTAAAACGACACTACCCAATGGCCCCATTGGCGGCGGCGCGGGATGGCGTTCAATGCTGATCCCGTTATGAACAAACGATGCATTCTCTGGCATTAGTTAGCTCCCTTTTTTGCTTTATCAGAGACCACTGCTAACTCAGTATTTACTGGGGACAAATGGCCTGACAGGATTAAGAATTGAGCCTCAATCGGTAAGAGCTCTACAGACTCACCGATTTGATGCCAGCACTTTAGATTTGGGCATTGGTAAGCAATCAGCACCGCATATTTCTGGCGCTGGCTAACCGTTTTATTCTGGATAGCCATGCGGCCTCCTATAAAAAAGTAAAAAAAATGCCCATCACTAGGATGGGCAATTTCACGAAATTGGAGCCTAAGCTCCTTTGGAGAGGGTTATTCAGTAATGCTAATTGCAAGACCTGAAAATCTAAATTGACTGCCAAACGGCAAATGGGCATTGATTTGTGATTCAGTGATACGCCACTCACCGCTCACATCAAATAAAACATCGCGTTCTGCAACACCGTCGATAAATGTTAGTGACACTGTGCGACCAATTGCGCCAAACAGTCCTTCTAATGGAACAGCAAACGAGTCATTTATTGGCAGCGAGCATTGAACTTTAAAAGGAATAGGAGTATTTACTGTGCCAATAATTCGTTCATTTTCAACTGACATATTGCCAGCATATGGATTAACTTCGGCAATACCAGAACCTAATATTCCTTCTGTTGGTATCGTGACTTTTACGCCTTGCGTTATGATTGTTTGCATTATTTATCTACCAATATTAACGTCACATTTGCTGATGTTCTATTTGCTGTTGCTTTATATCCACGAATAACAAGATAGCTCTCTACCAGAATATTATTTGAGATAATTGATTCTTGAATATTATTATAATCACCATCACCACCTGCTAATAGCAATGATGATGCAGTAGTGCTTCTGGCTGGGTATTGGGAACGAATAACACCATCAATCTCTAACTGTGCAGCTGTCTGATAACTGCCGCCTACCGTTCCCCCTGTAGAGTTAAATCCAATACTCGCCCTTTTTAAAATGCCAACTTTACCCATAGGGATATCTATTCGCATAATATCCTTTAAATTTGTGGCTGAGGCATCTACCTCAGAAACAGATATAGGAGTAAAAACACATGCAGCACTAGAATCTGATACAGACCAAGTAACAGAACTATCTAATTTGATAAGTGATGTACCGTCTATAAATGGTGCCAAATTCATACTAATACCCCCCTACATATTGCAACTGATTAACGCCAACGCACTCAAAAATTAGCGTTCCAGCCTTACCGTCTGGTAGCCAATGATTTAGCTCTGCTACGCCGTCAGGGACATCGATGTTGACTGTTCCCAATATATCTATTCGCCCAGATTTTTTGCGTTTTCTGACTTCAATTACATCGCCTATCTGTAATTTTGCGGCATTTAACGTAATAGAGGCTGACTGACCTTGGTCAAAAATAACGACTTCTCTTTGAGATAAACCGCTGCAGATATGCCCAACAGGATTTCGTGTTAACTTATGAGGGAAACGAACCGTTTTCTTATCAACATACTCCCGCGTTGCTGCAACTAAACTGGGATCAATATGCAGTGTGATTTGAACTTGGTCACTGGTAACAAAATATGCTTTCAGTGGCAGCTCAATGAGCAAGTTCCCGCTATTAGCTGGCTTCTGCCATGCTGGAATTAAATGGACAGCGAATAGCTTATTATCAATCGTCCAATACCCTGCAATTCGGCAATACTTTCCCTCACCGACATCATGAGGTACCAAACCTTCAGCGATATAACCAGCACCGTCTGGGTTGTTATATACATCAATCAAATTCCGCTTATCCCACTCGCCAGGTATGGCCGTTAGGGCTTTAAGCGTTTCATACGTAGGATTGAAATTATCACTACCACCATCACCGATTGAAAACTGTTTTAGTTTCAAACTTACGCCTGAGATGGCGGCGTTCTCTATCAGCGATTCACCCAAAGCGGTAATAATCACACCCTGATTAATTAGATCTTGATTCATTTTGCTATTACCTTAAATGCCGAAACGATGGCGCCACCGCTAAAAATTGCGCCCTTTGCTGAAATGACTGGAGGTATCCATGGGCCAAAAATCATCCGTGGGGCTAAATAAACGGCGCCACCGATGTAAATGCTGCCTTTTTGCTTAATTCCTACGCCAAGACTAAATACATCACGTTCAGATTTTGCGTGGGTAATTCGCTGACTAAGACGATATAAACGATCCTCGTCTGGTGCAGCTGTTATCCAAACTCGTATACGCATGTGATAAGGTTCGCCACCATACTCATACCAGCGCTGTATTTCTGTCTCACTGTTTAAACTGGATAATGCTAGACGAATACCTGCAATCGTCCCTGCCTGTTTGAATACCTGATACTGATTTGCAACCGTTGAACGTTTTTCTATTTCACTATCCGATGATGACCAATCGGCAACTTGTTTTTCAGCTGCTAAATATGGCAGTACATCTATTGATGTTTTGTACGCATTCAATAACTCAGGATATGGATTTTTGATATTATATAATTGCTCACTAAGTGATAATTCAATAGAACGCTCTAAAGGACTGCGGTTGTCAGGTAAAACGCTATACGTTATCAGCGAGGACGGTAATGTTGACTGACTCAAGATAAGGCGCCTCACTAAATTCACAGCGCAATGGCTGTGTCGGTTGTATTAAATCGGCTCGACTGGCGCTAGTAGATAACAGCAACACGTTATACAACATAGATGGTTCAATCTGACCGCCAAGACGATGTTGCTCTAATCCATATTTACGCACAGCTTTTTCTGCAGCTAATTTAACGATATTTTCGTCAAATCCTGAGCGCATGTATAACACTGCATTACATGACCATTTAGGGATTGTTGGCTGCTTTACAACGATTAAATCAGTTTCTTGTCCTATATCATCACGCTGCAAATATTGCTGTGTGGCATCAATCAGAGATTGCTCCGGAATGCCTTCTGCATCATGAGATAAGATGTAGCAATCAACCTCGCCAGGCGCAACTTTTCTAGCTTGAGCATCTTTGGTTTTTCCAGCATCTTCATGCTCTGTAAACTCATAAGTGACAATCACTTTATTCTTTGTAGGGCTTTCGACATGAACAGTTGGACGGCCACCCAAGGTCATTGCATGAAAACGGTACCCAGACCTTGTGCCGGTGCTTGCCAATGCGTAGGCCGCGAGATAATACCGTGTCAATAATGCGGCGTTGCTCTCCATAACCGGCTCGACTGGTGGGAATGCGTTAGCGTCACCAGCTGATATGGTTAAACGAGTGACACCTAATTGGCTGGCTATCAAATCAACCATGGCATTTTCAGTCGCATACATGCCAAACATTTGCAATGCCTGAGCATTTATGCGGCGAGTAACGTTTTGCAATATAACAGCAAATGCTTCTACTATTTTTGTTAAAACCTCAGCCTCATTACTGAGTGTTTCTCTGACGGCATCCACGGTCCCTGGCGCGTTCTGCTCAATATAAGCCAATACCTCAGCTTTAACATTGGCCAGTAACGTCTCAAAAACTGGCGTAGTAATGATGTCCGGTTTGGGTAATGGATTTTCATGCGGAAACATTGACTGGCACCTCAAATTGAACAGAGCGCCCATTCCACTTTCCTTCAAAATATAAATGAAGTCCTGTGTCATGGCGTCTCGCAATACAACGGCTAGGAACAAAATCCTTGAGTCCATTGGCTGGATTATAAAAAGCCTCAATCGCAAAACTTTGAGTCTGTATCAGCATGCTATCTGACATATTGACACCCAATGTTTCGCGAACTCTGCTACCAAACTTTGGGCGTTTGGCTCGACCAGAAAGCGGCGTTGTCATGACTTGAATAATGCGGCTAACCAGCTGCTCCATTCCGTCGATTTTACGGCCTGAGTGCCGGTCAATGCCTATCATTGTTTTTGCTCCGGAGCCTGTGTTTTTGGATTGCCGTTAGGGTGTTGATGACCGTTATATATATCTCGATCTCCTTGCATACTGCGCGTGTGGTCGCTCACATCACCAGCTGCTTCGACATCTTTAGTCGCCTGAACTAGCTTTGTATCCAATATGATCTTTTGTGCAGCTTTCAGCGTTAATGTCCCCTCGTCCATATCCCACATTTGAGCGCACTGGTCACCGAACATGGTTACCACCTGTTCTGGTTTATCTGAGGGAAAAGGGAACTGGCTAGAGTCGATACCGACCAACGCAATGCTTTGTGCGCCGGTGTTGCCGCCACCAAAATTTAAAATCAACGCTTGCTCGCCAACTGTGGGGCAGCGATAGCTAGAAACTCGTCCAGCTGACTGAGAGAACCACTTAATAAATGGTGTCGTTAGGTCGCCGTGAGCCACTTTGATAGTTTGATTGCCTTTGCCTATTTGACTCACTTTTCCCAAGCGAATCATCAACTGTTGCCGGCGGCGTAATTCTTCAACCTCAGCGCTTAATTCTTCCATTCGCTCAAGGTAAGGGTTCAGCATTTCGCTCACAACTTGCTCAAGTAGTTGTCTCATTGAAACTCTCCAACGAGTCATACTCGGCAGGGTCATTTATATCAGTAGGATTAATGGCTACGCGAATGCCCCGTTCCTCGTCGACTTCAAGTATTGGCATGCCAATATTAGCTTTTTGCACGAACTTTACCGACCAAACAGAGTAGGCGTCTAAATCCGGTTCAGTGGCATCAGCATCAGCACTAATGACCTGTGCCGGCTTCACTTTTAAATCAAAATTAGTGTTCTGGAGGATCACACTCAAAAACATTGCAGCATTTCGTGCATCGAGTTGATGTGTGATCTCTTTAATGCCAATAACGGCAAGAACTTCACAGTGGATCAATACTTCAAGCTGGCCATTGCCAGGCTGATTTTCAACTGGCTCCCAACCACTAACAGAAAAGAACGCGCAAGGCGTGTCTAGTGGCGAGGTGAGTTCTGGATAATACTCAACACTTTTAAGCCAAGGCGCATTAGATTTAAGCCAGCGCTGGATAGCTTCATGGTATTCAGTTAAGTGGATGCCTTTACTCATGCAAATTTATTCCATTTCCGTTGACGGCCAGCTATTGAATCACGCCCCGCGACTCTGCCTTTCATATCCGTGGTGTAATGCTGCATGAACACCTCTGGTAAACTGGCAAAGATTTCATCTTCCAATTTGATTTGCACAGGGTCGGCCACAGCGACTTGAGCCTCACGAACAGGGAACCTTGCGGCTCCTTTGCGGGAAAAAATCGACCGCTTACTTCGCAACTTAGTCACAAAGCCATCTTTAAATTCAGTTTTACCTAACTTGCTGGAATTGAAAGCGGCACCAGAAGGGGCTCGTTTTGTGCCCAATCTGCTAATCCGACCTTTTAAGCGACCTACAGACATATCGTTTAGGCCAAACCACAGCTTTAATTCGTCAAGTGACTGGCCTGTTTGCCCAAGCCTGAAAGCGTACTTATATGCCTGCATACGCTTACGAATTTCTTTTAAACTTTTGGCATCCATACCTTCGCGTATCAACCGCGCACCCTGCGATTTCATCGTTACCGACGTTCTCGCAATAGCGCGGTTATAAGCGGCCATCATTTCTTTTTCAGTGGCGCCCAGCATTAACTGGACGCCTTCTAGCTCACTTGGGTCAATATTGAATAGCAGGCTTTGCTGATTGATTTGCATCTATGACTCCCAAGTAAATTTGAGTCATACCATTGCCATCTGGCGCGGGTGGTCGCTCAACAATCCACTGCTGACCAGCAACGGTGACCAGTGAACGAATGCAGACACCAATGGCATCGGCAGAGGGTAATAAGATTGAGGCCGATTTGTTGTCAATAAAGCCGCCATGCTTTAACTTAGCGGTTTTATTGGGATCTTTAAAAATGACCGTCACCGGCTTATCAACACCTGGTAGATGCAAAATAGCCGGTGAGCCAAATTCATTAGGGTTAAAGAAAACCCCAAAATCATTGGCCCCTATCATTACTCTTGCTCGTCTGCGTCGTCACCAAAGAAGTCATCCAGTGCATCAGCTTCGCCTTCTGGGTCTTTGATTTCAACGGTTACCTTGATTGAGTCCTTAACCACTTTAGCTTGACCGGCACGTACTAAATCACGAGCTTCTGCTTTGCTGACTTCTACGACAGAATCCACCTCGCTCTTACCTTCGCCTGTCTTTGGAAATACAGCGGTACCACGGATCATCACGCCAGAAATAATTTGAACTTTCATGAGTTCACTCCAGATATAAAAAAGGCGCCTCATGGGCGCCGTAACTTAAGGGTTATTACACTTTCTTGCCGTAGCCAAAGGCAGCACTATGGCGGATAGCAACGTCTGCATCCTGGAACACGCGCAGCACAGTACCACCACTAGCTGCCTTGGTTGACTTATCAACGGTAAGGTCAAGAGCACCCCACATACCAACAAGTGCCTGGCTAAAGTCACCATGTAACATGGCATCAGGTTCAAACTGAGTAGATACCACACCAGCATAACCGTTCACTTGGTTGTCATCCCATAGGAACTTGGCTGTGCCAGCCGCCTTTTCTGTGGTTTTTAGGATGCCACGCAGGGTGGGACGCATGACGTAGGCCATGTTAGCCTCAAGGGCGTTAGACTCGGCCACGGCGGTTTCAAACGCCACAATAGTCTTCCAATCCCAACCACCGGCAGGGATTGGAATCGCATGGACACCTGTCTGGTTTTTGATGCCCAGTGGCTGGTTATTGAGGCCCGTTCCAAGGAATACCGCCTTATCAATACCCAGACCGATACCGCGTAGCAATTCATCACGTACCAGTAAATCGATGTCTGGCGTGGATTGCTGCATCAAGCGACGAGTGATAGGTACTGCGCCGGCAATGGTCTTAGGTGACATTTTAACAATGCCTAATCCTACATTAGACTCGGTACCGTCTTCGTCTTCGTCGATCCAGTAGAAAGACGCGCCGCTGGTCATCTTAGGAATATCGACGTTACCGACCAGACCTGTCGCAAAACGCACACCCAAGCCGGCAGCGATTGAATTAGGGCGCAGTAGATCGATAAACTGGCTGCTCCACAGGTCTGTGGCAACCAACTCTCCCCCCATGCCTGCACCAGTTGACTGTGGCGCCGCACGCCCTAGTTGTGCCAATATTTCATAGTTGACGTAAAAACCACGCGCATCTTTGCCCATCTTATCGGCCAAAGCCACGGACACTTCACGCTCAAAACCTGCACTTTTCCAGTTGCCTGTGATACTGGCGCGAACCGCATTAATCAAGCTGTAACGGCGAACGTCTTTATCGTCTAACCCTAGATTCATTTCTGTGCCAGTGGGTTTAACTTTCTTATCACGCACACTATCAAGAACCAATTGACGGAACTTATCAACTGAGTCGCTATTGGCTATGGCTTCTTGAGCTTCGCGGCCCATACCGAATTGTGAACCCATAGCCATGATTTCTTGGCAACGTTCAGTTTCTAACTTACGCACTGCTGCTTCATCTACTGCCACAGCTGGCGCTTTTTGGCGGGGCTTACCGGCAGGCTTTTGAACGCGGGTTTGTTCTTGTTCTTGCTCTAAAACATCATCTTCTGGGTCCATACCTAACTCTCTTAGTTCAATGTTAAAATCAGTTGTGTCGTTGTTATCATCACTTCGGCCTAACCCCACTGAAGTGTCAGCTGGCACAGATACAGATGAAATTTCATAGGGCTGCCATTTGGTCGCCCGATACCAATCAACCCCGTTTGCATCTCGCTTAACGTGGATGATCTCTAAAATATTGTACCCAACGCTGATATGCGGCCGGATACCGTCCTTTAGGTCTTGCCATAGTTCTTCGCCACGTACGCTATTGGATAAGCGAATAATGGCCCTTCCTTTCTTTTGGTCGATAACGGCGCTTTCAATCGCTCCACGTTGATCACGAGTGTTGTGATCCATGAGAAACGCGCCGCTATTGTTCAGTCTCGACAAATCACACTCACCAGGCGCATGTCCAAGAATTTCCATGCCAAACCAACGCTCAACGGGCTCCTCGCTAGAGAAACTCAATTCAACGGTGCGGTTTTCTACATCGACGGATTCACGGACAAAAGTAAGGTTTCGAAACTGGCGGCCAAGTTTAAGCGTTTTGCTCTTTTTCTTTGCTGGCATCTTGGTTCCCTTGTTGTTGCAGTGCTGCAGCGCGAGCTTTACGCACCTCAGCAATTCGGTCCTCAAACTCAATTAGCTCTTTAATGACCGTTTCAGGGTCATCACCCCGTTCTCGGATAATTTGGAACGGGGATTTCGTCATGTTGTTAATGGCTTCGGTATTGGCTTTCTCGTCTTTTAACGGGTCAACCCAATCCCACCGGCGGCCTTGGAAGCAATGCTTGTCAAGTCGCTCTAGTTCACTAAACCGCAAACCCTTGATGGCGCCGGTGAGTAAAGACATTCGCAGCCAAGTTGACTTCACCACGTCACAGAACGCTTGGCGCATCCAGCGCTGTTTCTTCTTCCAACCATCACGGTCTTCGAGAACAAACTGGCGCAAACTGGAAAAGCTAATCCCTTCGCCATCATTTGCTAACGTGTTGTAACTCACATCTAAACCACTGGCTGCACCGCGCTTACCCTCTTTCATGTATGACGTAAAATTACTGCCAGACTGGTTGAAATTGAGTTCTTTTAACGTGTAACCGTAAGGGACTCTAACTGACATGCCTGGCTCGACTTCTTCTATAAAATCTGGCTCATCAGAGTAATCTTCTGGCTCAACATCGGAGTCAGGCTCGTAAGCAATCATCTTTGATGCTGCGATTCTGGCCCCCGTCAATTCCGCTTCTCGGTAGCCATGCAAGTGATGCATTTCAAGTAATGCTGCATGAGCCCATGGAACACCACGCAGTTGCCCCACTCGCAGTGGTAAAAACTCCAACAGCATTTCACTGGAAGGAATGCGCTCATAACGGGCATTGCCGTAGAAATAAACCCTGTCGCCAGGGTGTTGAGTCAAAATGTGATAAGCCACTGGCCTGTCCCATTCATCGACCTCAACCCCCATACGAATGCGGCGGCCATCCTTTAAATCACGGTTGTAATTAATATCTAAGTGCGCGCTGTCTAGCAGCTGCAACGCAAAACCGTATTTATTCGGAAACCCTTCAACTAACCGCACCAGAATTTCACCGTCTTCCGCAACGGTTCTGAGAAACAGCATTTGCAGGTCTTGCCAACTAAAACGGCCTGTTACATCACAACACCCCTTTTTCCCCCAATCTTTAAAATGTTTTTCAATCAAGTCGTTGGCAGCAGTGTCATCAGCATTACCTGTGAAAATTTGCGCCTTACTTTGGAACGAGAACCCCTCTGGGCCAACCACATGCGTCTCGCACATAGCCAAAAACTTAACGATATAGCCATCATCGTTACCCGCTCTGCGGCTTTGAGCCTTAATAGCCGCTAAGTCTCGGCGGAGTTCTTCGTTAATGCTGAGTGGCAACCCACCAAGACGTGGACCTTTCAAGCCTTGAGCAGCTAATGCATAGCGCTGATGGCCTACTGGTCCACGGCGAGTTTTATGATCTGTCTCTTTAGTGTCTATTTCACTCATCCTGGCAACCTCGAACGAATACGTTTAAGTTGAAATCCGACTCCGTTCTCTTGCCTAATCTTGCGGATGTATGACCGACGTAAGACGTACAGCTCTTTAATTGGAATGCGGTCTAGACGGCGGTCATTTATCGTGTAACTTTCATGATCTGATAAAATCCGCCCTTCCAGCACCGTATTGATTGCATCTAGCATGCGTTTAGCGTGACTGCGAGGATCGTGACCTGCTGATAACTGACTAAAATCAGCCTCAATCGTTATCTGGCCAGAACCTATTACTTGACGGTCAGCTCCTAGCGTTGCATACAGGCGCCATTCGTATTGACCAGCAATCCATGCACTAGTGACATCAGCCATCTGTTTAACAATGACAACACCATCACTGGTTGATGCGTCGATATCTATCGCACCTGGGCCTCGCAGCGCATAACGAAACTGCCATCCGCTGTTTGCCAAGGCATGATTAAACGACCAGCTAACCGTAGTGCCGGCACTAATTTTTATTGGTTCATTCATTATCTATACCGGCTTATGAATCCACTGCCGCTTGAACGCTTACGAGTCGTAGACCGTTTACGCTTAGCAGGCTTTCTGGTGGCTTTAGGAGGTGTTTCTTCGCTGTCATCAGGCTGGGTATCATCATGCTCAGGGCCATCTGGTTCATCATCTGATACAACTGACTTTTTGCGGTCAATTCGTAGCATTCGTGCGGCCATATACTGCATCCCCTCACAATCTAGGTAATCGTTTCGTTTTGCGGTTTGATTCCACTTGCCGGTTTCTTCGTTAAATTCCTCAGCAACGATGTGGCGGCAGTATTCCTCTGTTATGTCAGCCGGAATAAGCCAGTCCCCTTCCTTGCCTTTGGGCCAGCGAACTCGGTTATGCACCCATGCTTTCGCCAGTGTAGTATCAAAGTCCCAGCGTTTATCTCCGTGTAAACGAGTCTTACCTTTTTTGTCTACCTCAAGCCTAACTAAACGAAACGGCTTAGGCAGTCGCTCAAACCCCATGAGGGCACGAACTCGACCTTTAAAGCGGCGCACGAACGCCAATACTTCATCAGTTCTAAAGCCAGCATCAACGCACATAAGTTGAATTTTGTGACCGTCCCACTCTTGTTCTAAAAACTCACCAAGTTCATTCCAAACTTCTGGCTTGTCGGTGTCACCCCAAACTTCTCCCCACTCAACTAAGCGACTGGACATGCCAGGACGCCAAGCGCGGAGAACGTAATAAAGTCGGTTCTTTTGAACGTCAACAGTACAAATTAGCTGGTCAAAACCAACAGGAACCTGACCGGATGAATACGTTGAACGCAGTGCATAAACTTCTTCCCACTCTGGTGCCTCACCGGCTATGGCATAAATCTCGCCAAAACCCGTGTTATAAACCGTTAAGAGTGAGTTTGGATTGCCACTTTTTAACGCTTCCAGCAATTTACGGGCTAAAAATCCGTAGCTTTTCTTTGCAGAAAAACTGCACAGGCCGCTAACCCAAAGACTGAAATGGTCATTACCATCAGTTGTGGCTAACATTCCGTGAAACGGCACAACATGCTCCTGACCTGCTTGCATAATGCTCACATGCCTATCATCGTGTGCAGATATAGACTGACCAGGAGCAATAGCTACACCACGCGCATTCATACGCTGACGATTGTTATCTTCAATATGAGTGCCGCAATGTGGGCAAATCAGTCTTGCTTCTTTCGCCGCTTGAGCTGGAGTACATTCATCATCGGTGCCGATGCCTGGCCACCACAGCAACTCGCTTCGCGGCATAAAATATTCATCGCAATCAGGGCAAGGAACGGCCCATTCATGACGGGTACCTTTTTCCCATTGCCGCCATATAGGGCTTGATACTTTCCCTTTATCTGAAATTCCCCAATGAATAAGACCTGTTTCTGGGTGAGGTGATGCAGTAACGATACCGTGGGTGGGTGTACTGGTTAGCCCCAGTTTTGAATCGGTATATGCATCCCCACGCGCCTCGGCAATCTCAGCCAAGTCGCCTTCACCAGTGGCGTTTTCATCTGGACGGTCTAACTCGTCAACCAAAGTGATGACTGCTGAGTCAGACGCAAGCTCAGTCGCTGAGCCTGCCCAAGCAAAACGTAGTGAAACACCTGCGATTCGCTTCTTATGCTTTGAGCTTTTCTTATCAAACTTAACCCATAGGCTCTTGGCCTCTTGGAACATCTCGACAATCTTGGGCTCGACTACGTTATTAATGTTTGACTCTGTAGGTCCGACATAAATAATTGGCGCGGGATCATCATCTAACTTCCAACCAATCACATTTTGCATTGTTGCGGACTTCCCCATTTGGGTGCCCATAACAAACGTCACACGAATATATTGAGGTTCTGCAAACGCTTGGCATACAGGCAACATGTAGGGAGTTGTTGTGGTATCAAATGGGCCAGGGATTGGAGAGCCTGGTGGCATAATACGATTATCAGTCGCCCAACTCGCCGCATTCCTCAATGGCTTCGCATCCACCATCATTGCGCTGTTGAGCACGATATTCAGCAACAAATCCACGGAGGCGTTCAGCCGTGGCAGCGCGGACACGGCGGCATTCGCTGTCAATTCGATGTTTGCACATTGCGGGTTCATTTATTTGTGCGACCTCTGAAGCTAAACGAGCTCCAAGACTGTTTAGTTCACTCCCATAAAGTGTCGAGATAGAGTATAAAAACTGGCCTATATCCTCTAAATCAATGACTGACTGCTCCGCTTTTGCAGCATCAACATCAGCTTTACGACGTTTAGCCATTGTTAAAAGCAACTCTTCACCATCTTTAGTTCCTTCAATTGGTGCACCGTCTTCACTTTGGAGATCACCAATTTGCTTTTTTACTTCACGCTCTATCAGCCAGTTAATTGCCAACTCAGTGTTAATCACCATAGGCTTTCCACGACCGCCACCTCCCTCATGAGGTAAGCCAGCATCAATCAAATTGCCTACCCACTTAGGTGATTTCCCAATAATGTCTGCAAATTCATTGCGATTAACATTTGCCATAGTCAAAAAATTTACCTGAAGAAAGGATAAAAAGAATGGTTCGCAATAGATCTAACATCCTTACTTTTGCGATCAAATCCTTACTTTAAATTTGAATCAACGATCTGATTTAAATAATTATTTCTATTTAGTCCTTTCTCAACCCCTTAGGAAGAAAGGACCTATTTTTAAACTATAAAATGGGGCAAAGTCGGCGAGTCTAAGCCCCGTCACGTTCCAACCCCCTAGGGAGGACCCAAAAGGGGTGGGGCCTCCCCCTTTTGGCTTTGATTGAAGCCTCAGCCAGCCCTACCGCTCAATACCAACACACTGACGCAGCTGCTCGATGTAAACAGTTATCTGAGCCATATCGTCATGAGTGACAATAAAGCCTGAGTCAGTTTCGGTTACGTTCTTCAGTGTCGGCTGTGTTGCTAGACACGGAGGTGCTTGATTCGCACTGCACCCGACCAAACTGGCGCAAGTAATCCCCAGGATTAGACTTAGCCTGAGTAAGCCGCTCTTGACGCTTTTCTTCATCATCACGCCTCTTTAATTGAACAGCTAACTCAATTAAATGGACCAATAACTTGGCGAGTAATTGAGCCCATGACATCTAAGTGCCTTTGTTCTTTGCTTTGCCATAATTGGCCGCGACATACTTCAATAGACTTTTAACCCATTGAGGCAGCTTATTGGTTACAGTTTCTGGCAGTAATGCGACCGCATGTGCTAATCCATAAGCAATGGCCACGACAATTCCAACCCATCCTGGCAAACCATCAACCACGATAGGTAATTCAGCCATGCCATCAGCCGCCATAGCTGCAAACGGCATAAACACCATGGCCATCATTAGTCCTAGTGTTGTAATGAGCTTTCGCATAGTCAGTCTCCTGTTAGTTGCGTGAAAGTAGCTCGTTTACGCCGGCAAGCTCACAGCGCTCCAAATACTCTTTTGGAGTGCCCTTACCTGCCGATGTGTTGTAGTGTCGCTTCCAATATTCAGCACGTTCAGCCCGAGTCGCTGGTATAGCAATCCGCACTGTGTAATATCGAAGACGACAGAATATGAAACTCAGTAGTGGTGATGTTTCCAGCTCCGAATAACTCACTTTCCCCAAATGAATACCAAAAGAATCAAGTAATGATTTAGCTAGCCAATGCCCTTTATATTTTTCCTTCAACCAGTTAAATGTCCCAACATCAACTTGTGTCACACCCGTACCAGCGTTATATGGCGTAGGATCTCGATAAGCCCCTAGCAATGTTTCTGCTGCTGCGGTTTCAACTAAGAGAGCGACTGCATGCTCATTGCTACTAAAAACACTACAAATAGCCTTCGCATATTCAATGGCTTGTGACTTACTAACTAAGCCATAGTGAACGGTTAAATTACTCATACAGATAATTCCCATATACAAAAAGCCCCGCTAGATTGCAGGGCCACGTAATGACTATTTGATTGGCTTACGATTCCTCATCTTCCAATTTCCGCCTTCTACGCAAGTCGAGATATTTCCAAATGTCAAAGACAAGACGACCAGCAACGACTGTCAAACCGCCAATAGAAACTAAAGTTGAAATTGTTAAGGCCGAAGTGGGGATCTGTGCTGCTACATCTGCAGCTTGCTGTGCCTTTGCTGCAACCTCACTTGAAAAAGCACTTATCCCACTTCCACCACCGTAGGCGATTAGCCGGCCTTTCCATTCACTGGCTTTTGTTAATACACATTTCATAAGTAGATTTCAGGCAATAAAAAAGCCCAGCGATTAGCTGAGCTTTAAATGGGAAGATTTAAGTTGTTGCTTCGGTGAGCATATCAATACTGTACAGTTTTTCGGCTTCAAAGTTAGCCCTAAATATGTCCCTTTTTAGCCCTTTAGTGGCTTAAACCCTAACTAAAGCAGCATCTACCTTATGGATTTAACTGCAAATTTGTCGCTTAACTGACATTAGAGGCGTTTCCTTTACTCCGATACGGCCCTAAATGTCTAAATGATTGCATCCTTCTCTGAGGCTGATGCAATAACATCACTTTATATGCTGACACCAACAGGGCTAACGTATTACTAAAATAGCATGACGATCTCAGTACCATCTCACCCGCTAAACATCTAACATTTTCAAAATAGTCTGATAAACCAAATTTTTACTATCTTCATCAATGGCGTCATAATCACATATCGCAACCGAAGCAAAAGAACGCTCGTATATTGGAAACATCTGACTTAAAGGACTTTGAGCGTCACCAATAATTGGAGCATTACATTCGTCAAACTGATCCGCAGTCAAATCAAAAACTAACCCATCAATATCAACCCAATAATGATGTTCATCATCTAAGTTCCAAGCATGTACCACTTCAACATTTGCAGAGGGAAACAATTGCATCGCCAAGAAAGCAAAATAAATCGATGTCCCTTCACAGCAGTTTCTAGGGAAATTGTAAAAGTGCGGTAATTCTATGCTGTTACTGTACATATCAAGAGCGGCTCTAAATTGAAGAGCAAAATCACTTATCTTACTTATCATTATTCACCCCCAACAATGTCAGCATCTCTTTCTTAATTGAACGTAAGTCATGTGCTGCGATAGTATTTGGATTATCAAGATAATGCATAACCACCTCATTGCCTTTATGTTTGTCGATCGTTAAATAACTATAATAATCATAAGTTGCTGTAGTATAAGCATTAAAAACATACACTCCCTCCTGCTCTAATTCATACAATGTCGCCAACTCTTCTGAATATCTTTTCCGATAAATATTCGGGTAATACAAAGCCTCTTCTATCAGATCATCACTAAAATTATCACCGACATAGCTCGAGAAATTAAACACATAATCCGTTTTTACATCGATCAATAAAAAGGCAAGTTTAGTGCTAGATTTTTCAAAAAGTCCCTCTTTTTGGCGCATGCGAAGCGTTCTGCTATTTGCAACAGAAACATCAAATCTGTCATAGGGACGACCAGGAGTAATAACAAGATCAATAGGAAAATGATTCGCCACTAAATGACGGACACCAGTCTCAAGATCAAAAAAGATAAAGTCATAATGCTTAATAATCTCTGCAAAAGATGATTTATAGTAAGAATGTCCATTCCAATTAATATCTTCTTCATAAAGAATTTTTGGATAAGGTTGATTTGAGTATGTAAATAACTTCTCAGCGGCTTTTAGTTGGCTATATTTTTCACTCACGATGACTAACACATCATAACCATCACTAGCCAATAGAATCGCCATATCACGAGTTAAGGAAGAACGCGCCATACCTCCAGCCCCGCCGGCAAAACTGATCACCTTTCCATGATGATACCCATCACTAAACTGAGGTGGGTATGACAGCCCAGTCTTTAAGCAAAATAACTCTAAGGTGGCATCGCCAATGCGAACATGTGTTCCTGATGTCTCTGCTTCTTCAAACTTCTGCCACTGCCTAATTGAAACATGCACAACTTCAGCAGCTTGCTTTTGTGTGAGCCCAGCTTTAAGTCTGAGTGATTGAATTTGTTCGGGAGTAATTTTTAAGGTTTTCCTAGCCATACGTCTTTTTGTTCGTATAAATAACTTTAAGTCGTACTTTAATACACTTAACGAACTAAAGCACGTGCAAATAAACGACTAGTGAAATTAATTTCACTAGTCGAAAATAGCTGTTATCAAAGGGAAATATTTCAAATTTGGTAAGTATACGGGCATTAGTTTACTTGCGCGATTTTAGAAGTGTGTTCTCATAAACTATCAATATCACTACTGAGATCAACATGACAAACACACTTATCACTCGTACTTTTTTAGACTCAGATGGTATTCAAAAGATCGCAATTTTTGACACAGCACAGAAACCTGCAGACGACGAATTAGGACTTTTTATTGATGATCGAGGAAGAGATGACATAGTGCCTGCATGCAAACACTATGATAGGGAATTAGTAGGAAAATTAATTTTTATTGGGAAGATACTTCTTTAGAAGCGGCCTCAAGCGAATCTGTTGAGATAGGAACTGGATCTGCAGACATTAACTCAACAAAATACTTAGCCACATCTTGCAAGAGGCTTTTTTGAGTAGCTTCATCAGCGGTATAAGCAGCAAATGTCAAAATAGCAATGCCGGTTATTGTTGTTGCCACAATCCCAGAAAAACCATTTAGAACCCAAAATACAGTTCGTCTGAATATAGATACCTGTATAAGATTTTGGCTTGCTCTAGCTAGCTTGCTCTGCTCTTCTTTTCTTACTTTAGTTATTTCTTTTTTAACTTTTTGTTCAACTGTCAAATCAAAAGACTGTTCACGTTTTTTCAATTCTGCCTGCTTAGTGTCTAAAGCCTTTTGTTGAGAATTGATACCAGCTTCTAACTTTGTATATTGTTCATTTAATTGGTCTAAGCCTTTTTCAATTGCTAAGCCAACTGTCGCACTTAAGACCTGCTTAGCACGTTCTCTATAACCATCTTGCCTGGTCGCTACTGACGCAACCTGATCATGAAATGCACTAATTTGCTCCGCAATATAATCTTCATTTTTTCCTTGCTTACGGTATTGTGTAGCAGTTTCATGTTTTTCTTTTTTATAAAGAGCATATGCGACAATACCAAGCACATCATTATCATGTTGGACTAATTCGGAATACACCCATTTTTTTTCAGTAACTAGTAACTTTTCCATGTTTTTTCTTATTCTTAATAGCTAAAAAGCCCTCAATGAAAACTGAGAGCTTTTATCATTAACAATGCATAAACACTGAAATTTATCAGTGTAAGAGTTATCCGTGCACCCGAACAACGTCAAGAAATGATTGTGTAAAATGCTGCAGCAAAGTCTTATCAGATATGGAGTTTCTTTGCGCCCCAGAATCTACTTGCTGGAAATCCAAATTGACAAGTTTTACTTCCCTAAGAGCAGACGTTACGGCTCGAGAGAGGTCTTCATCAGTTAGCATCAGACGCACTTGATTACCATCTAACTCCACTAGCTGCACGCCTTTAATTTTTTTGGTCATTTGCGCAACTCCTTTTTATCAGTGACTAATTCAAATGGCGCGGCACTCTACCACAACACTAGTCGATTTCGTACACAATTCCAGTTTGTTTACGATAAAAAATATACAAAGTACAGAAAATCAAACATTAACAATCTTGATTTATTTCGCTCTCAGCTGTGATACAAACACTGCAAGTCTTTCATAGTTATCAGCATAACCACCGTTGGGGCCATCAATCTTAAACTTCCACTCTTCGCCATTCCAGAACATATCCTCATTGATTGCTCGATTTTTAGTATCTAAATAAACTACTTCAATCTCTAAAGGTTCTGTCTCAGTGTAAACATTACAAACAACGGCTTTTTTTCGAGGGTGACCAATGCCAAATCGAAAAATATCACCAGCGCATACACTTGGAGCATCTTTCATAAACCACCATAACAGTTAGTTGTAAGAACTAATATCAAAAAATAACCGATTAAGTAAGCAAAGGCTACCGATATTATTGCTTCAACCACACTATGGTTGAGTATACATATGACGCTGTATCACGGCCTCTTCCCTCTTCTAAAGCAGCTGCCTTTCAGCTCTTTTCAACCAATATAGATATGACTTCTCTGAGTCAAATTCAACTAAGGCCCAGTTGCGTTCGCAGATGTAATGCACTCTTAAAGCACGTCTACAATCATGGCTCAAGCGAGCAATACGAAGGTCATACTCTGCAATATGAGCTGGCGAACTAGACTCTGAAAATACAGCACCAAAACAACGAACCTCCCCAAGTTTATCGCATGCACTGCGGCTTGCATGTCCTTGACCATATTCTTTGCTAGCCCAGTAACGTCCCCAAGCAGCTAACTCTTTACGCAGCTGCTTAACGGTTATTCTCTCCTGCACATCATCTTGCATAAACTGCAGCCCTCTGTACTTCGACTAACGGAATACGAAAAACCTGATCACAAATGGCCGCTAAATCATCATAAGAGACCGGAGTTTGACCACGCTCCCAACGCTGATAAGTTTTAGAGTTCACGCCGTAAATCTCTGCAACCTCAGCTTGAGTCAACCCTCGTATACGGCGACCCGTTTTTAAAATTTCAAATCCACGAGTCGTCATCTTGCCCCCACAAATCCGCGCTTAACCAAGTGCAGGTGATAAGCCTCAAGTGCGGCCATAACGCCCTTATCTAATGTGCTGTGTACATAGGTTCTCAGCAGGACCGGCAAAGCATGATTCAAAATGCGTTCACCCACCATGGTATCTACACCCATGTCAGCAATGATGGTTCTGCATAACTTACGTAAAGCATGGCTGGTAAAGTCTTTAAATCTAATTTGTTGGCTCCAATACTGCGCGGTTCTTATCGATACCACCTCGCTATCCCCACAGAACAAATGTGTTCTCTTACCGACATGCTTTAATTGCCACTGACGATAATTCAATAAAAGTGATTTTGCCGCAGGAGTTAAGGGCAAGCGATGTGATTGACGTGTTTTGGTATTTGACGCCGGTATCAACCAAAACTCACCAGCAAAATGCTCCCAACGACATAATCGAGTTTCATTAATCCGAGTACCAAACATCAGCATCAGCAAAAACAACATATTTACTGGACGGCTAGCGCCCTGTAGTGCACCAAATAACTCAGCAAGATCGGCCTCTGTGAGCGCTGTTTCTGCCACTGGTCCAAACTTCAAGCTAAACTGCACTCGATAACCCGCCAATGGATTAGAAGCAAGTAAACGTAAATCACAGGCCGCTGAAAACGCTCTTTTCAATACGTTTACACAGAGACGAATGTAATGAGGCGCATATTCCTCATTCAGCATTCCTTTAACGAGTGCGGAATCTATGCAAATAAAATCAAATTCAGTGATCTTATGGCTACCGACTCTGAGTAAAAGTTGACTGCGGATCATCGAAGCACAATTAGCTCGCCAACTTTGACTCAACGTTTTATTACCCGAAACATGATTGAGGTACCAAAGTAATAGATCTTCAATAGTGACTAATTCAGCGCTATTGCTTATCTCACCAATCACGCGTTTAGCTAACAACTGCGGTAAACCGTTGAAGAATGTTTTTAAACACAATGCAGGCCAACTGCCTTGCTTTTTCCAATGACTTTTTCCATTTTCGTGCAGTACTAAAAACAAACTTGCTTTAGTTCGGCTCTGATTAGCTCTAAATTTCACACAAGGATATTGCTTATCCCTAAACTCTCTTGAGGTTGACTCTGTTAACCAACGTTTCAATACCGTAGGGTTAGCTTTGCCATATTCAACACCAATATGGGGTACTTTAACCGTTTGCGGCATCCATCCTCCCGCCGAGCCCGTGTTTAGCCCTTAACTCTGCAAGTATCTGGCGTGCCTTTGAAGGAGCAGTAGGTACACTCACGTCTTTAGGCAATGCTTTCGGTAATTCATAATCAAACGCTTCCCCCGAAACATAACGCCTTACTAGCTGAGTGTAGTTATGGCTAAATACTTCAAAAACCTCCTTCTCAATCCCTTGGGCAAACAACCAACTCCCCGTTTCACGCACCGCTAAACGCACTAAGTCATGGCTCCAATGATGCTTCTCGGGTCGATGGTAATGTTTAAGCGCTTCACGATACGCCACATCAAGCTCAGGTAATCCCGCATCGTTTGCCGATGGCATACACCAGGCACAAAACTGTCGTGGCGTTGGCCAAAACTTGCGGTCACCAACCTCACGCCTTGCTCGATTCAAACCGTGTTGTACTTGCTCACGACTTCGAACCCCCTGCACTGCCAGCGTTTTAAGCCACTCAGATTTATGGATCCCCTCTTCCTCAACCTTAGGTGCACCAACAGGGAATAAAATTCGTAACTTTATAAAAACACTATCAACAATCGCTCGGTCTGCAGCCGTAGGTTCCACATGATTAGTTTTAACGCCGCAACCAATTACAGTACGGGTATGCATTAAGGCCTGTAAGCTATGAGTGCTCATATCAAAGGGTCCTCAGGGTCGAATACATGTCGGGTCCAATCACTATCCGTTGCACTTTGACCTTGATTTGGGTTAACGCTAGCGTTACCTAACCACGCAGCATTAAAACCACGCCAATTTCGAGTGACACATTCAGCCAAACAATCATCGACGCTAAAGCCTATCGTCACCGCAATCTGCAATTGCGGGGCTAAACGGTTGATCACAGTCTGGCTAACGTCGGCTTTGAGCCGTTTACGCATTGCCAACCAATCAGCCAAAGTTTGCCCATTTGGCATTGCAGGCCAAGCAGAGAAATCGAGTGAATTTTTTTGCGTAGTTTTATTAGATCTCTTAGTGACTGGTTTAATGATAGGTTTAATGACTGATTCCGGTGCTATCTGGTGGCATAGGGTCTGCTCGCTGGTAGCATAGGGTCTGCTATCAGGTAGCACACCTATGCTATCTGATGACATATCTATGCTATCTCGTGGCTCACCTATGCTATCTGGTAGCACCCTTGGATTATCTAGTTTTGCTGCACGTTCAGATACTAAATCCGAACTTTCATTATCTTGTTTAGATGCCTTTTTAACCCAATCACGAAGGTGTAATGTATATACATTCGAATCATTGCCTTTCGGGCCTTTTCTCGCCTTAATCGTTAACAGGCCATCATCAGCCAGATCCTTAATATGTTTACGAACAGTGCTATTGCCAATCTCGCACTGCTCAGCAATATATTGATAACTCGGCCAACACTCGCCACTATCACTCGCATTATCAGCAAGCTTAATTAAAACGAGTTTACGTAATGGATTGCCGACCTTGGTTTTCATCGCCAACACCATGAGTTCCATACTCATACGTAAGCCCCCTGTAAAAACGTCAAATTGACTAAACTCGGTTGCTTATTTATCATGAGCTTGCCTTAGTGGTATTAAGCCTGCATTCTGTCGCCAAACGTGCGCAGGCTTTCTTCATTTCTTCAGACTTAAGTGATCCGCAAGTAGACTGCGCCAATAGAACTTCACGCTTTGTCCCAACCTCCCCGTCTGCTTGTAGCTTTGCTATTTTTGCCCTAAGAGAAGTAATTTTAGCTTCAAGTTCTATCGGATTTTTGTCACTTAACTGACTATTTAGATCATGTGAATGGGCGCTGCAGTTAGCTGCACCATAAAAACAACAGATCAAACATTCCTCATCAAACATGGTTACCCTCCACAGCCTTTAAGCTTGTTTTATGGCCGACAAATGGAAAGTGTTTCTCAAGTAAATCCATAGCAGCTTGTGTGGTGCCTCTCGACTCAGTGAGTTCACGATGAGCCGCTATAACGTCCTCACGGCTTGGTGTACTTCCCAACTGAATCACTGCCACCTGCGCTTCTGAGTTTTCCTTAGTTAGCGAAATCGCTAATGCTGCAGTATTAATTTCAGTACCAGTAAACCCATGGTCTGCAACCACTGTCACCCCTACCATGCTGTAAACCGCATTAAGGTAATTCAACTTCAAGTGCTGGGGCATTGCCGCCAGAATGGCTTGTTCAACGTGGAATAAGCGTTCAGGCATGGCATGGGTTTCTTGATACTGCCCAAGCCATCTAAAAATCTTTTGGGCATTGACCCGCGAATCATTATACGGGTCACTTGTATTGTTAAAACTTATCCCCTCATTTGCCAACAAAGGCATTAGCCCAAGTTCATTAGCCGCTGTGACAATCTCAGAGGCAATAATCGAACGGCTCACCTTAGGCATTTCAAGCCAACGGTGAATCGCCACCATTAATAAATCCAACCGTGATTTGTGTTTCATGAAGATTAATCCCTAAGCTGTATGCTTGAGCTGGTGATTAGTTTCGTGATCGTGCAGTAACTCATCCACACTGACCTCACCTTGAGTTGCGGTGGAAATAAAACGGATATATTTGGCAGGGGCTTGTTTATGACGATGGAGCCAATTCCACACATGGCCTTGTCTGATTCCTAGCTGGTTGGCTAATACTGTTTGCCCACCAATAATCTCTACCGCTTTTTCAATAGCTAACATAAACACCCCTTTGAATAGATTTAATGTGTATTTGAAACAACTTTAGTTGAATTGTCAAGACATGAAAAAGTTGTAAGAATAGGTGTTTAAACAACTAGAAGTTGTGACCTTAATAAATGACCATTAGTGAACGAATCAAAAGCCGTCGAAAAGCACTAAATATCACTCAAGCGCAATTGGCTAGTGAGATAGGTGTATCTCAAAATGCAATCCATAAGATTGAAGATGGGACAACCAAGCAACCTCGGAATATAGTAGAGATTGCTAGGGTGTTAAAATGTTCACCAGATTGGCTATTGTTTGGCAAAGAAGCCGTTCCGCCATCAGAAATGAACAATATATCTGCAGGCCCAGAAATTAAGGGATTCTTCCCATTAATTAGTTGGGTAAAAGCAGGTGCTTGGTCTGTCATTGAAGAAATTCACGCCCTAGAAGCAGAACGTTTTCCTTGTCCTGTGAGTTGTAGTGCTAATACCTTTGTGCTCAAAGTGCAAGGGGTTAGTATGGAACCCACCTTTCGCGATGGTGATTTAATCTTTGTCGATCCAGATGTGGAATGGCGCCATGGTGCCTATGTGGTCGCACGATTAAACGACCAGAACGAAGCCACCTTTAAACAGTTAGTGATTGAAAGTAGTCATAAATTTTTAAAACCGTTAAATCCTAATTGGCCAGAGCAATTAATTCCCATTAATGGCAACTGCGAGATTGTCGGTGTAGTGATATTTTCGGGTAGGGCATTCTAATTGGCATTACGACTAGCTGATATCCCCTATTATCTAAACCCTACATACCAATCTGATGGTCGGGTAAAAATCGATTCACCACAACAACTTTGCATTTATCTTATAGGACCAGACACTGTAGAAAAGGTACGTAAAACACTAAATTTTTTCGCTACCATATCAAAAATCTGCCTTGTCAGAAGAGAAAAGCTACATATTGACTTTTCCAATTTACAAAATTTTACCGCGGCGGCTTCGGTATTATTATTTTCTGAAATAACTCGAGCACAACTCGTAACAGAAATTGCCGATGTAGTTACCTTCACTCTGCCTAAAACACCTGATGTTCTTAAGCTTTTTAGGGGCTTTGGGCTCTATAAAGCAATAATGCCCGGTGGAAATAGAAAATTAATTAATTTATTTGATGATGACCATCCATATCAATCTGGAACTGATCCGAACAAATTTTTGATATCGACTATTTTAAACCTTAAAAATCAAGGCTTAGAACTTTCAAACCCAGAAACAAGAATCATACATAGGGGTATCCAAGAAGCGATGCTCAATGTCATTCACCATGCTTATGAGCATGAAACTGACGTATCTTCAGGTATTGGTAGCCGATGGTGGCAACTCAGTTTCTGTAAACATGACTCCAAAAGTGTCGCTTTTATAATTTACGACAAAGGAATCTCAATCCCTGAAAGTATTGCCGGAAAGCTCCCTGTAAACATCACAACTGACGCTGAAGCGATTGAATTTGCATTCCAAAAAGGTGTAACTCGTTACACCGATAAACCAACTCGCGGTAAAGGATCCGAAGATATCAAAGATGTAACGACTGTCAAAGACAACTCTAAGTTGCTAGTTTATAGTGGAAATGGTATGTACTATATTAATAGGGAACGTGGGGATACCCGTAAGTTAAGTTTACCCGCGAGTATTAACGGCACCATGATTGAGTGGTTGATTCCATATGAGTGATGACATGAAGCTTAATTTAGCTAAAGATTTCTCTCCGAATCCATTTGGCCGCTATCCATCAGATGGACCAAACAGTGGCGAACGGTTTAGAGAGGAAAAATTAAAAAAAGCACTCACAGAGTGCAAACAACGCCAAGAAAAACTTGAAGTATATCTAGATGATGTACCTATTGGTTTAGGCTCATCTTTCCTCGACGAAAGTTTTGCAGGCCTTGTACTAAGGCGTTATTTTTCGCTGCAAGACCTCAAAAACTTGTTGGTAATCAAAACCTCAGATCCTTCATATCACGATGAGATTTGGTCTTATATTGAAGAAGCTGCGGAACATTAATATCAATGAGTTTGGCACCATTAATACCAACTGGGATCTCAATTTTATTTGTCCTTGTTGGTTGGAGAGTTGTTTATAACAACGCAAAAAAACTAGCCTCGCGTAGCGAAACCTACGCGATAGTTAATCGCTTGATTACTTTGCTCAGTGATGTACAAAAGCTATCGGAAGAGTTTTGGCTCAAGGCTGAGTATAATGCAATTCCGCAAAACTACGACCTGCTGGTACTATCAAAAATTAAACTGATTTCAGCGAAACTTGATACTCTGAAAGGACGCGGCATTGATATCCATGAGTTACAGCGGCTAGTGTTTCCCCTACGTAAAGCCTGCACGCTAAACTCTTATAATATTGATAAATTATCTGAAGATGCCAAAAGAGAAGAAGTCGATGGGATCCTAACTTCAATTTCAATTTTTGAAAAACAGTTAGACTCGAAAATGACTTCGCTTTACCCGCCTAACTACTAATCCTACTTTATGGAAACCGCCTTTTGGCGGTTTTTTTATGTCTAATTTTTGGTTTCTACATAAAAAACACATTTAAATAGATTTAATGTGTTTACAAATAACACCTTTAATGTTTATTATTCTTCAATCACCTATACTGAGAGGATGGAAAATGATACTCACCCATACACCAAGCACCACCAAACAATGCCAGGAACATCGTCTACTGGTCTCAATCCGCTTTGCAGCTGTGATGCATGCCATTCGCTACCCGCACGCTAATCCTATGGACAGCGAGCGAGTACAGCAACGCCTGCAAGATTTAGAGCTTCATCTCTTTTACAACAATGCCACCCAACTATTCCATCAACAGTTTGTCGGCCGCACAGGTGAACTGGGCCATAGTTACTCACTTTATATCGATCCCCGCTCAGGTAAAGCTCTCGTGAGCCGAGTGTCAGCTGACAATTTAACAGCCTTAAATTTGGTTGGAGCCTAAAGCGGTGGCCAACCAAACAAATACTGCAGCATTTATAAAGCATTGCGATAAACAAATCGCCGAGCTTGAACAAATGAAACTTACCTACCCAGAAGAAATGACTTGCCTAAATAGACTCGTAATTCAATGGGAGCAAACAAAGCTGCGTTTACTGCCAACAAAGGGGTGAATTATGTTTTTTGTATACGGAATATCCATGGATATAGCCAAGAAATTGGCAAGAAAAAAATGCAGCACGACTGACGGTTATGGCGTTAATCGTAGGGAACTTTCGCCGGCTGAGTATGAGCAAAAACTTGAAGAGTTAGCCTTAGCTAATTTTGAAAAAATGAAGCCTCAAAAACTCAGCCACTCCCTTTCTACCCCTACTTTGTGCCAGCAATATATCGCGCTCGCAAAAACGCAGGAGCCACATAAAGAGCTACACATTCGTTATCGAAAACCGACTGGAAAGGTTAATCCAAAAACGAAGAAGGCCTTGTTTTCTTGGGAAGTCTATAACGGAGAACAACTATGAAGTATCTGCTCCAAGGCGGTGAATCGTCTAAACGGATCGCACTGTTGCTATCGCTAACACGTATAGATTCAAAGGCCATACGTGAAGCACTTGAAGACCATTATGTATTGGGAGTTCAAGATATTGTTGCCGTCGCTCGTCATAGCGTAGACAGGGGAAACTTTACCCGCGCTCAAAAGCGTTTAGAGAATGTCGCAGCTACTGTTGAGCAAATTAAAGAACTGGATTGGGCGAAATTTATAGCCTCAGGCATAAGCCAATAGCTAAAGGATAGAATGTGATAAATAATCAACAAAGAAACGCCAAATTGATGAAGGCGAGTGAATGGGCAGGCAGAGAGTTTGCAGATGGTTCTGCGCCGCAAAACCGAACCATTAAGACTTGGATACTGAGAGGCAAGGTTCGTGGTGCCATTATTGATGGCAAGGTCTATGTCTATGAAGATCAGCACTTCGGTATACCGCAGGCTGTAAGTAACACAGTAATGAGTTTAGTCGCTGCATCGGTGTAAATATCATGGTTCGTCCTAAAAAGAGCAGTAATAAACATCTACCACCATACCTACAATATGCCATTGATACAGGGTTTTATCGTCTAACCCTGACCAATGGTGTAAGAAAGTCACTGGGAAAAGATAAAATTCAAGCAATACAAATTGCTAACGAATATAACCGTATCATGCGTCCAGCGACAGGCTTGGTAGTCGATGATCTGATTAAAGCCTCAGGTAGAGAAACCACTGAACAATTACTACCATTTTCAGATCACGTTGATAGATTGATGGAGATTATTCTAAAAGAAGAATCCCCAAGCAAACAACTCGCAGACACTATGCTCAACGATGCTGCTAGGATTAAAGCCTTTTTCAAAGGTATTCCCTGCCAAGAAATAAGCCTAGAACATGTCAATGGATACCTGAATCAATACCATCCAGATGCGAGTGCCAACGTGCATAATCGCAAACTTGGTTTCATTGAGAAATTAATAAACTACGCAATTGATCAATCACTCATGCTTGACAACCCTGCGGCGCGGAAAATGAAAAAGCGCAAAAAAAAGGGGAAAGAACGCCAACGCTTAAGTTTGGATGCTTTCAAACTTATCCACGCTGCGGCGCCACTTTGGTTACAAACAGCAATGGAATTGGCGCTTCAGGCATCGCAAGCTAGGTTAGAAATCTCACGGATTAAATACAACATTAAAAAGCCTAAAGAGGGGCAATGTGGTTGTGTATGGTTAGACACACCTGCAAATGGTATTTATGGCACGCTGTTCATTCACAGACAAAAAGTAGAAGAAAAAGAAGCCAGCCATGTGGCAATTCCTATTGGACTGGTACTAAAAGGAATTATAGATAGAAGCCGTGACGGTGTACTTTGTCCTTATATCGTCCACAGAGTGCCAGAGCGGCACAATAAACAAAGCGCGGAAACAGATCATCGTTATCAACTTGACCCCAACTATCTTAGCCGAGCATTTTCAGCCGTACGAGATAGCATTAATTTGTATGATCATCTTGAGCTTATTCAGCGTCCGACTTTTCACGAAATTCGCGCACTTTCTGCCAGACTATTTTCAGACATGGGAATAGACCCTCAGGGCCGAATGGCACACACAGATGCTAAATCAACCAAGATCTATGTACGTGACCATCTCGAGTGGACAGAAGTACCACACGCTGAAATCGATATGGCAAATTAGCATAAGAAAAACTAAGGCTAGTCACTGTGAAAGGCTTTTAAAAGCTCATTGAGTTTCACCTCGATAACACCATAGTTTCACCATGATACATAAAGCCTTATCGAATTTTAAACATCAAAAAAGCCTGTAAACTATTAAGTCTACAGGCTTTTTTGATTTGAATTTGGTCGGTATGAGAGGATTCGAACCTCCGACCCCTGACACCCCATGACAGTGCGCTACCGGGCTGCGCTACATACCGAATTTTTAAGTATATTGCATACCTGTGCTGACTTAGCTAAATATTGTTTAGCGATAATCTTTACGGCTTTTGCTCAATTACTTATCACCTAAGATACTGTTTATGGGGTTTATCTTAAGCGAGCCAGAACTGTAGCAATTGCCTCGCAACTGCGCAAGGGCTTCATTACATCTCTTTGATCAACTGCTTAGTTTATGTTCTGAATGACACAATTTTCGTCGATAATGATTGCTCGATACTGATTACGTCCATACTCAAACAGGATTTAGCTGCAGAACAGACATAATGACACCCGTTTACTAAATCATCATTCAATGCGAGTGCATATGGGCGAGTCGGTACTCATCCATGCGCTCGAGTAGATACGGGAAAAATGGATTCCATTTCTGTCGTAACATTTCAGACGCTGACACGCTATACAAGCCGCGCTCTCCCCGCGAAGCTGAGGCTCCGATTTGGATCCTATGTAAATCAGGCTGGATCACGGCACCATAAAGCCCATCATCTATGCCAAAAGGTAGCGCAACATGGGATAAGGAATACACACCTGCAGGCCAATATAAATCTAATATCCGCACGTTTTCACTGACCTGAGTGAGCACTTTACCCTGTGCGTCTATATCCTGTGTATCTAAATTCTGTTCATCTAAACCCAGTTCATCTAAACCAAAGTATCGCGCCTGAACCTGCGTGGTTTCATTACTGATATTTTCCACCACAGTGCCACGATAATGTAACTCAGGGTTATTAATGTTCGCCAACAAGCCCGCAAGCGGATCATTGGACACCATCTTGGCATTTACATCGAGTCGGTTCATATCAAACAACACTAGCTCATGGCCTTTTTCAGGCAATGTTTGATACAGATTATTCACCACCGCCGCGGTTGAAACGGTTGCATCCACTACCGACTGAAAGGTGAGTATCGACGGAACTTGCGCCCGTTGCTGCGGCGTTAATCCTGCCAATAAACCTTGGTTACGCAGGGCTAATTGATAAACTACATCGCCCGCATTAACCGCAAAAGAGGTGTATTTAAAGGGATCGTACTCCACTTGAATACTGTTCCATTGCAGTTTATCCAGCTCCAACAATCGTCCTATCCAACTCTGCCAGCGTGCAGCCGCCGCAGATGGCGCTAGCCCTATCGCGGGAGAGATAAAAATCATTCCATCATAATCAGGGGCTTTATCATGGCTTATACGTTCTAACTCATGGTTCAGCGCGACGGCGGCACCCGTCGAAAAAGCCACCACAAATAATGGTTTATCTTTCAGAGTTTGCCGCATATGCGCTGTGGCTAAATTCACCGCTGCGGCCAGATCTTGCCAATAAAGCTCAGTCAATCCACTTGGAATCGTGCCATGTCCTGGCAGTCTTAAACCCAGTACATGGGCTTTATCTTTAAAATGCGCTGCCACATTGGATAAGGCATAGGGCGAGTCTGACATGCCGTGGAGCAGTAATACTCCAAATTCGGCATTAGCCACAGACCATTCATAACTGCGATTCCAGTTTTGTGGCCAATGGGCAGGATCAGACAAGCTATTTTTGACATAGCGGTTCACTGGAGAAAATTCATTGGCGGGAATCTTTTTGACAACTTTGTGCTCAACTTCGGCGAATAAGCGGTCTTCTAGCGCTAAGTACTCATTAAAATTGGCAAGTTTGGTATTGTAATGGAACTCATTTTTTAGCTCGACCGTATGCCAAAGTGACAGCTCAGGGCGCGCATTAAGAAAATAGATCCCTGTCGCGAGTAACGCCACCACTATGCCAGTACTTGCATACACTGCAGCTAAAAATAGGTGTTTTGTCGAACCTATGATGATGGCCTTCATCGCTGTTCCTACATGAAGATAAAATGTACAACTAGATTATACGGGTAGATAAAAACATCCTTCAAACGTTTTACCGCGATAAAATCTACTAGTGTAAGCAGTACAATTTAATCACTCCTATTTAGTCACCCAATTTACTCATCTCGCAATTTTATTAGCCGCATAGGCCTTAATCGGGTTAGGATCGAAAATAGTCTTATTCCAACGAAACTTATACGCTCTCGATGATAATCGGTAACCCACACGCTAGGTTCGCCTACTATCTTCCTACAGCGCCGCTGGTACCTGAGAGCTGGCATTACACTCAGCCAGATGCTATCGGGGCTCTCATCGCTCTCAATGGCAATCATTGGCGTAAGATCTTCACTATTATGGCAAAAATCAGCGCGGTTGGAGAAGATTGGCGCAGCTATCGTGACCAAGTGTTACTCAAGCAAAATGAAATGATCTGCATAGGCGCTATAGAGCTGATGGCAAACGCTAAGATTCATCTCATTGCGGGGCAAGTGGCCGCAAATGCTTTAGGGCTCACCATGTCCGTGAACGATTCCGGTGCGCAGCATTTAACTGCCCAAAATAAATCCATAACCGTACTTAAGCTGCCATCTTCGCCAGGACAGCATTGTTTACTCACGCCCTATTTGGATTATCGTCAATACCCAAACCAACTGATCGCCCTGACACGCCAACACTTAGCAACGCCAGAGCCCCACCACAGTGAATAATCCCATTATGATTGTGGTAATGGCTGTCACCACAGCATTAGTCACCAAATAGCAAAGGCATAAAAAAGCACTCGTGAACAGAGTTCAAACGAGTGCATATTCAAGGACGATTCAGGGTTAGTCGTAAATGGTTGGAATAGGCTGACGTTTATGCTGCGTCGCCTTATAAATACCAATTAACTTGTCTTCAACCGCCTTGCCGACGTCTTTACCCTCAAGGAAATCATCGATTTGCGCATAGGTTAGACCAAGCGCGACTTCATCTTCGAGTAAGGGTTTATTGTCTTCTAAATCCGCGGTCGGCGCTTTATAGACTAACGATTCTGGCGCACCAAGATACGCGGCGAGTTGGCGAACTTGGCGTTTGTTAAGACCAAATAATGGCGCTAAATCGCAGGCACCATCGCCCCATTTAGTGTAAAAACCTGTGATATTTTCGGCGCTGTGATCTGTCCCCACCACAAGCCCGCCCACGAGTCCGGCGAGTTCGTATTGCGCTATCATCCGCATACGGGCTTTGACGTTACCCTTCACAAAATCAACCTTCGCCACATCGGGCAAAGGCAATCCAGCTTCGACTAACGCGGCAACGGTAGCGCTGTGCACACCATCAACCCCTTGATGCACATTCACAGTGACCAACTTAGAGGGCTGAATAAACTGACAGGCTAATTGCGCCTCATGCTCATCTTTTTGGATCTGATAGGGTAATCGCACAGCGATAAACTGGTAACCGCCTTGGCCATTTTCTTGGTTTAAACTGTCCACCGCCAACTGACACAAACGCCCAGCAGTAGAAGAATCCACCCCACCGCTGATCCCTAATACCAATGCCTTGCTACGCGCTTCTTTTAGTTTGGTTTTAATAAACGCGACACGACGTTGCACTTCGAACTCAGGCTCTATGGCCGTGAGTACCTTCATTTCTCTTAAGATTTGCGCTTTCACCGAAAATTCCACCTTAAATTATCGCTGTATTTGGACTACCTGAACCCAACTAACGTTAACATTTATTCGCAACTGCCTGTAGTTAAAATTAATGCTTAGTTAATTGATTATTGATAAACGCTATAAAAATAAGGGCAACAACGGTTTGCCGTTATTGCCCTAGCGTAAATCAGTCAGCTTAATACCAATACAGCTACCGACTTATCTTTCCCAGTAGGATTCTTCTAAGCTGTCTTCGCGCTCAGGTAAACCGCGGGATAAACGCGGGCTATGCTGGGCTAAGACTTCGTAGGCGACACGGTTAGCGTACTTACACACTTGAGAAAACGAGGAATAACATAGGCCATCACGCTTATGTTTACTTGAGCCTGGCACGTTAGTCTTGTGGAAAGTATTGGCCGCCAGATCGTGCAATAACGCCGATAATGCGCCATCGCCAGCACCATTAGTGTTACCGATTTTTTCTGGGCCGCCCATGTAAGGTGAAATGTGGGCAAACACTTTAATCGGTGTTTCACAGTCACTTTTAAGCTTTGGACGGGAAAATTCATAACGATTAAATTCAGGGATAGCACCCGGCAACAGCGTGTGAGTCGTTTCGCGTTTTTCTGAGTCCTCGGTATAACCCGCAGTATAAAGCCCGATTGGACCCGCTGTGGTTAATACCATGTCGCACCATTCTAAAGCTTTTTCACTGGCAAGCAGAGGATCCCGTGAACCCGTTAAGGCTTCACCTTCGTCTTCATTCATCGCCAAAATGGTGACATGTTCTTTGATGAAGTTTTGCCACCATTGTGGATCTTCTTCAATCAAGAAACGCGTGCCTAAGGTTAATACCACGGGAACTTCGGCGGCTTTTGCATATTCGATAGCGCACATGGCCGCATCGGTAATACGGTCGCCATCACTGGCGCGCATCAAATACGCGGTCAACACTAAGGCTGAACTGCCCTGAACTACGTCTTTATCGATAAATTCAGGTGTGAGTTTATCCATAGCGCCTTTGCTGATCGCAAATGTTCGCTCGCCGCACTCAGAAATCAGGGTAAAACAGCGACCGATAGGACCATCTACAGGTTGTAGAAAGTTAAGGTCGACTTTAGAAGAGGTATTACATAAATAGCGGTAGGCGTAACTGCCCACTTCGATATTCTGACTCATTACCCCAAACAGCACTGAACGGTCATCGGCCAGAATAGAATAGTTGTGCACTGTGTTACCAATAGTGCCACCAGCAAATTCATCGCTAATCAAACCATGAATTTTTAACTCAGTGTAGAGTCTGTGGGCCTGTTCATCATTGATCAAGGTAGAATTGCCTTTGGGCAAGCCATAACGGCTCAGCAATTCGTCTTCCACTTTCGCTTCGATATCCACTAAGGTTTGATCAATACCGCTGATATAGGTCGCAAACGGCTGAGGCTGTTGAGTCAGCTGTTCAAGCAGCGGATCTCGGGTTTTAACCGGAAAATAATGTTTAGATTTACGCTGACCGGGAAACTTCATAGTGGCTCTCTTTTCCTGGCATCCATGCTAATTGGCGTCTGCCGAGGCGGTCAAGCCAAGCAGCATCCTAAAAATATTGAGTCTAGGCTAGCGAGACAAAAAAACCACCCCTTAGCCGGAAGGGCGCAGATTCTATCACAAAATCAGTTCGAAGCCAGTGCTCCTATACCCAAGATACCGCTTGTTCTTGGATTAATTGCCGTAATAATTCAATGTGTAACTCATCGTCGTTCAAACAAGGGATAAACCGATAGTCGCTGCCACCCGCATGTAAAAAGGTTTCCTTAGCACCAATGGAGATTTCTTCTAAGGTTTCGAGGCAATCGGTCGCAAACGCAGGGCAAATCACATCGACACTTTTGATCCCTTGCGCAGGTAACTCGGACAGTAATTTATCGGCGTAGGGCGTTAACCATTCTTCGCGACCAAAGCGCGATTGGAAGCACACTTGCCATTGCGACTCGCTCAGCTCAAGTTTTTGTGCCAACAGTTTAGCCGTGACAAAACACTGCTCGCGGTATGGATCGCCCTCTTTCACATAACGCAGAGGAATACCATGAAATGACAAGAGCAACTTGTCGGCCTGCCCATGGGTTTTCCAGTGGCGCGTCACTGAATGCGCCAGCGCCGCTATATAAGCATCATGGTCAAAATAGTCTTTATTAAAGCGAACCTGGGGTATGTCACGCACGGTTTTAAGATAATTGGCAACGGCATCGAACACACTTGCCACCGTCGAGCAGGAATATTGGGGATACAAAGGCAGCACAATAATACGCTCTGCTCCTTGCTCTTTCAGGCGTTCAAATCCCGCATCGATGGAGGGATTACCGTAACTCATGCCCAGTTCAACCGGAATGGTCTGGTTAAAGGTAGCACTTAAGTCCACCGCCAGTTTTTGTGCTTGGCGCTCACTTATCACCATCAAGGGCGAACCTTCTGGCGTCCACACGCTTTGATAGAGTTTGGCGACTTTCGTCGGACGGGTGTTGAGGATAATGCCGTTCAGCAGCGGTTGCCAAATCCACGGCGATAAATCGACGACACGCGGATCACTTAAAAACTGCCTTAAAAAGCGTTTAACGGCCTTAGGACTAGGTTGATCAGGCGTGCCGAGGTTAACCAATAACACACCAAAAGCAGGGGAAGGATTCAACGTTAGGCTCATGGTTAATGAAGTTCACTTGGAGGCTAACATTGCGATACCCATAAAAAAAGCCTGCATCGGCAGGCTTTTTCTTAATATGAGAACTTGTTCTCGTAAATTAACCTTTATTCGGTTATTTCAACACTCTAGCTAACTGCTCACTCACGGCCGCAACCGATTGAGTACCGTCAAACTTGTTGTATTGAGTTTGGCCAGCGGCAGCCACTTTACCGTAGTATTCAACAAGCGGCTTAGTTTGCTCGTGATAGATCGCGAGGCGTTTACGCACTGTGCTTTCTTCATCATCTGGACGAATAGCTAAATCTTCGCCCGTCACGTCGTCTTTACCTTCCACTTTAGGTGGATTAAAAACCACATGGTAAACACGGCCAGAACCTGGGTGAACACGGCGACCGCTCATGCGCTTAACGATTTCTTCGTCTGGCACGTCGATTTCAATCACGTGATCAATGCTAATACCGTTTGCTGCCATCGCATCCGCCTGTGGGATAGTACGTGGGAAACCGTCTAACAAGAAACCTTTAACACAGTCTTCCTGTGCGATACGCTCTTTAACCAGACCGATGATCAGATCATCAGAAACCAGTTGACCAGCATCCATCACTTTTTTCGCTTCCAAACCCAGTGGAGTACCCGCTTTTACCGCGGCACGTAACATATCACCAGTGGAAATTTGTGGGATACCATACTGTTCCATAATGAACTGGGCCTGGGTACCTTTACCGGCACCTGGGGCGCCCAATAGGATAATGCGCATCTCAAGAGTCCTCTTTTCGCATTGATATTCTTCTTAGGGCGGCGATCTTCGCACATCTGGCCGCCATTGAGAAGGGTTTTAGCTTCGACTTTAGCCTCAGAAACCGCAAATAAACTGCGGTTACTAAGCGATTTTTTTCATTAATAGAGCAAAGTATAGAGCTTACGGCGGTATTGATTGGCTATGGGATTACCTTGGCCAAGTGCCGTTAATACTTCCATAAATACTTGTTTTACTGTGCCATTTTCAGCACCTAAATCTTTACTGAGCACACCGAATAACAGTTCTAATGCTTCATCATCGCGGTGGGCAGCATGCAATACCTTACTCAGCTCGAGTAATAACACTAAATCTGTTGGATTTTGCTCAAACTTTTGCTGCAAATCGCGAATTTCAGGGGTATCCGCCGCATCCAAGGCAAGTGCGAGCTTAGCTTTTAAACTCTGGTAATAACCATCTTGGTCGGCAAGCCCTACTTTCTCAAGCATGGCTTGTGCTAGCACTAATTCGCCCTGCATAAGATACACATCGGCAAGCACTAGACTCACCTCACCCGCTTGATTTGACCCGACATGGGCTTCTTTAAGCAACACAGCTGCAGTAGCAAGATCTTCTGCGCTCACTTGGCTAAGCGCGAGCAATGCTTTGGCCTGTGCTAACTGTAACTGCCACATAGGCGGCAAATGTTTATCCAGCATAGCTGTGACTTGCGCCGCATCTTGCAGGCCAGCAAAACCATCGACAGGCTGACCTTTATCCAATACTAACGTGGTCGGTAGACTTTGAATGCGAAAGTAATTGGCGATTTCTAATTCGGCTTCACAGTCGACTTTAGCGAGCACGAATCGACCCGCATTTTGCGCGGCAATTTGCTCTAAGGTATGCAGCATCGCCACACTTTGTTCCTGTGGCTGTGCCCAAAATGCTAACACCACGATCTGTTGCATCGAGGCGTCAACCACTTGCTGAATATTGTCTTTAGTCAGGCTGAGGATATTGTCCATAGTATTCCCTTAACGTTTAAGGCCTCAATCATAGGAGGCCTTATTCTTTTAAAACTAAGTGTTAGCACTCAGTTTCAACGCGCTATTTTAAAATCGTTGTCTTAACAGCTTGTGTTATCACTAATGAATTGAGTGACAGGCTAGGCGCAAACCACTCTTCCTGCACTAGAAACAATATAGGGGCCGTTCAAAGAAGGGCCCCGATAGTCATTTACTTCATGTTAGCCAGTAACATTTGGTTCATCAGCTTGATAAAGGCCGATGGGTCCGCAAGGCTACCTTTTTCAGATAATTGCGCCTGTTGCAGCAGCAGATTTGACCAATCCGCGAAGGCGGCTTCATCTTGAAGATCATTTAAGCGCGATACTAATGGGTGCGCTGGGTTGATCTCAAATGTCGGCTTCACTTCTGGCACAGGTTGACCCGCAGCTTGCATCAGCTTAATCATCTGAGTCGACATTTCGCCTTCACCCGCCACCACACAGGCAGGAGTGTCGGTTAAGCGTGACGTGACTTTCACATCAGCAACGGTTGAGCCTAATGCCGCTTTAATGCGTTCAACTAAAGCTACCGATTCTTGCTCAAGCTTTTCTTGCGCTTCTTTTTCAGATGCATCTTCCAGCTCGCCAAGTTCTAAATCACCACGGGTCACTGAGTGCAGTTGTTTCTCTTTGTACTCAGTTAAGTGGTTGATTAGCCACTCGTCGATACGCTCTGACATCAGTAAGACTTCAATGCCTTTCTTACGTAGCAACTCTAAATGTGGGCTGTTAGCGGCGGCTTCATGGCTATCGGCAACAATGTAATAAATCTTAGTTTGACCTTCTTTCATGCGGCTGATGTAGTCATCGAGTGACACAGTCGGCGCAGCACTGCCTGTGTGGGTCGAGGCAAAACGCAATAAGCCCGCGATACGTTCACGGTTGGCGAAATCTTCCGCAGGTCCTTCTTTCAGCACTTGACCAAATTCAGCCCAGAACTGTTGATATTTTTCCGCATCGTCTTTCGCCAGTTTTTCCAGCATGCCAAGCACACGTTTGGTGATACCTGTACGCATCGCTTTGGTCACGTGGTTATCCTGCAGAATTTCGCGAGATACGTTCAGCGGCAGATCGTTTGAGTCAATTAAGCCCTGCACGAAGCGCAGATAAGATGGCATAAATTGCTCAGCGTCATCCATGATGAACACACGTTGCACAAACAGTTTTAGGCCGTGCTTACGGTCGCGATTCCACATATCCCAAGGCGCTTTTGCAGGAATATACAATAGGTTAGTGTATTCTTGCTTACCTTCTACCCGATTATGACTCCACAGTAGTGCGTCGGTGTAATCGTGGGAAATGTGTTTGTAAAACTCTTGATACTCTTCGTCACTGATGTCAGTTTTATTGCGCATCCACAAAGCCGTGGCTTTGTTCATGACTTTCCATTGACCTTCGGTCGCAGGAATTTTTTCGCCATCAGGACCATCACGCTCTGGCGAGCCTTCTTGCCACATTTCAACTGGCACAGAGATATGATCTGAGTATTTAGTGATGATCGAACGCAGACGCCAATCATCGGCAAATTCTTTTTCTTCGTCACGCAGGTGCAGCGTAATTTCAGTACCACGGCTCGCCTTAGTGATGGTATCAACGGTGAAGTTACCCTCGCCTTCTGATTCCCACAATACGGCTTCATCGGCCTTATGACCGGCAGCACGAGTGCGAACAGTGACTTTCTTCGCCACGATAAAGGCTGAATAGAAACCGACACCGAACTGACCGATTAACTGTGAATCCTTTGAAGATTCGCCCGATAGATTCTTAAAGAAATCAGCGGTGCCTGATTTTGCGATTGTGCCTAAATGCTCAATCACGCCGTCGCGGGTCATACCCACGCCGTTGTCTTCGATGGTCACAGTGCCTTTTTCTTTATCGGCACTGATACGGACTCGCAGTTCACCGTCGCCTTCATAGAGTGCGTCATTGGTCAACGCCAGATAACGCAGCTTGTCCGCCGCATCCGCAGCGTTGGAGACCAGTTCACGCAAGAAAATTTCTTTGTTGGAATACAAAGAATGGATCATCAAATGCAACAGCTGTTTGACTTCTGTTTGAAAACCATGAGTTTCTTGTTGTGACATGAAATTTTCCTTTATTTGTTACGTAATTTGGTAAAAGTAACGCTTAGTGTTTACTAAATGGGGCTCCAAATTTGCTTTTCAAGGGCAAGGGCTAAAACGAGGTTCGAATGGCGAAAAATAAGGCGCTTGATGAATACCAAGCGCCTATATGTATGCTTTCAACATCAACCTGCACGAGGCGTTAGTCTTGGGCTAATTCTTTTTCTAACTGTTGGGCGATAGCTTCGGGCGATCCGCTGTTGCGGGCAAAGAGTCCATAAGCGGCTGGGATCACGAAGATAGTGAATAGGGTTGCCAGTAAAATCCCCGATAGCACAACCACACCAATCACAAAACGAGTTTCAGCACCCGCGCCTACAGCCAATACCAATGGCACGGCGCCAGCAGCAGTGGTGATCCCTGTCATTAAGATAGGTCGTAACCGCTGCGCTGACGCTTGGATAATGGCCTTATCAAAATCAACGCCTTTATCCCGCAATTGGTTAGCAAACTCGACAATCAAGATGCCATTTTTCGCGGCTAACCCGACCAGCATAATAATGCCTATCTGACTGTAAATATTAAGACTCTGCCCCGTAAGCCACAAACCAATTAAAGCGCCGACGGTAGCCAACGGCACAGTAAGCATGATCACCACAGGGTGGATATAACTCTCAAACTGCGCCGCGAGCACGAGGAATACAATCCCCAGTGCGAGTATGAATACGAAGTACATAGAGCTACCCGACTCTTGATAATCGAGGGATTGGCCCTTGTAGCTAATCACCGCTTCCGCTGGTAAATAGGTACGCGCCAATTGATTCATATAATCAAGGGCTTCACCTAGACTATAACCATCTTCCAAACTGGCTTCTATGGTGATCGCGCGCATACGGTTGTAACGGTTCAGCGAACTGGCGTCGGCAAACTCCTCCACAGTCACTAAGTTAGACAGCGGAATAAGCTCCTGACTGCGCTCGGATCGAACATAGATATTTTGCAGATCCGCCGCCGTATTTTGATTATCGCGCTCGCCTTCAACGATCACATCGTATTCTTCACCGTCACGCATAAACGTCGTCACTAAGCGTGAGCCCAACATGGATTCCAACGTACGGCCAATATTTGAAATCGACACTCCAAGGCTCGCCGCTCTGTCTCTGTCGATGACGACACGAAGTTGAGGCTTAGTCTCTTTATAATCGTGATCTAATCCCAATAATTTGGGATTCTGTGCCGCCTTTTGCATCATGATATCGCGCCAGCGGGCAAGATCTTCGTAGCTAGGTCCACCAATCACAAATTGCACAGGTTTACCTACGCCGCGACCAAAGGCTTGGCGCATTACAGGGAACGCTTGCACCCCGGCGAGATTGGCAAGACGCTTATTAATGTCGACGATAACTTCCTTTACTGGACGACGTTTGCCCCAATCTTCCAGTACTATGATTGCCATACCGTTAGAGAAATCCGCCGCGCGGCCAAAGCCACGGGGGGCACGAATGAGCAGACGTTTGATATCACCCGTTTCGACCAATGGCATCAAGCGGTTTTCCACTTCATTCATATAGGATTCTATGTATTCGTAACTCGCGCCCTGTGGCCCGTTGACCATCAAGAATAACGAACCACGGTCTTCCTGTGGCGCAAATTCTTGCGGTACTTTTTGGACTAAATAGACACTAGAGCCTAATGCGACTAACACCAGAATCGACACCAATATCGGGTGGGCCATGGCGGATTTTAAGGACAATTGATACCGATTTGACACTTTTGTCATTATGCCGTCGACCTTACGTACCAACCAAGAATCCTGCGAGCTCGGCTTAAGCAACTTAGAGCACATCATGGGCGTGAGTGTGAGCGCCACTAGGCTAGAGAACAGCACCGCCGCACTCATGGTCACGGCAAACTCTTTAAATAATTTACCTAAATCACCCTCAAGGAAAGTGATTGGCATAAATACCGCGACCAACACGAGTGTGGTCGCGATAACAGCAAAAGCCACTTCACGCGCACCGAGAAAAGCAGCTTTGAGTGGTGAATCTCCTTCTTCGATACGTCTATGGATGTTTTCCAGCATCACAATCGCATCGTCCACCACCATACCAATGGCGAGGATCATTGCCAATAAGGTCAAGAGGTTAATGGTATAACCTAGTGCATACAGCACAATAAAAGTGCCGAGCAGAGACACTGGCACAGTGATCGCGGGGATCAACATAGCACGCACACTGCCAAGGAACAGATAAATCACGATAATCACTAAAATCATCGCTGTGAACAGGGTTTGATACACTTCTTTAATCGAGGCTTCGATAAACACTGAGCTATCGTAGCTGCGTTTAATCGACATCCCCGCTGGCAAGGTCGGGTTGATCTTGTCAACCAGCGCGTTCACTGCGCGCGCCACTTCCAACGTATTGGCGGTTGATTGTTTAGACACGCCTAAACCTATCATTGCCTCTTTGTTGCCACGGAACATAATCCGCTCTTCATCAGAGCCAATTTCCACCCGTGCGACATCGCTCAGTTTGACTAAATAACCGTCTTCCCCTTGGGTGATCACTAAGTTTGCGAAATCTTCGGCAGTGCGATAACCCCGCTCGAGCCTCACCGTAAAGTGCCGCTCCTTCGACTCTATCGAACCTGCAGGTAACTCGACGTTCTCAGCTCTGAGCGCGGCCTCAACATCGGCAACCGTTAAACTGCGAGAAGCCAAGGCTTGTCTGTCAAGCCAAACGCGCATGGCGTAAACCTTACCACCACCAATACGCATCCGCGCCACACCATCGACCACCGAAAAGCGGTCCGACAAATAGCGGTTGGTGTAATCGGTCAATTCTAGGGTCGTCATTTGATCCGACACGAGATTGAGCCACATGATCACTTCATCACTGCCATTGGCCTTTTGTACTTCAGGGGGATCTGCTTCATCGGGTAAATTGTCGAGTAAACCTGAGATCCTATCGCGCACATCGTTAGCTGCATCTTCAATATTACGACTAATATCAAACTCTAAGGTAACCGATGAGCGGCCATCACTGCTCGATGAACTCACGTGACGAATGCCTTCGACGCCACTGATCCTGTCTTCAATCAATTGGGTAATGCGGCTTTCCACCACGGCAGCACTGGCACCGCGGTAATTCGTGTCGATAGATACCACTGGCGGATCTATATTCGGGTATTCGCGCAGGGGTAATTTATCAAAGGAGACAAGCCCGAAAGCGACCAGCAACAAGCTGATCACTGAGGCAAATACGGGACGTTTGACCGAGAGATCAGTAAGGATCATACACTTGGCTCCGCGTTCGTATCGGCAAGATAACTAAACTTTTCCGCGAACTCAGTTTGCACTTTATCCCCAGGATGAACTTTCAGTAAGCCGCGGATCACTACGTTTTCGCCCAAGGCTAAACCATCTAAGATCTCCACCCAGCCACGGGTGCGAATCCCAATAGTGACTTGTTTACGTTCAATCACCTTGTCAGCATTGACGCTGTAAACATAATGGCTATTTTGGATCGGGATAATGGCAGATTCAGGCAACATCAAGGCCTCGCGGCTACGCTTGATGAGTTTGACCTTCATCAACATGCCCGGTAATAAACGCAGCTCAGGATTGGGGATTTCGGCGCGAACGATCACTGTGCGTGTGGTTGGATTCACGCGGCTATCAATCGATGTCACCACACCTTTGAAAGTCACATCAGGGAAAGCGACCGCTTTGGCTTCCACCTTTTTACCTGGCTCTAAATCTTGAATAAAGCGCTCTGGCACTGAAAAATCGAGCTTAATGGTAGAAATATCATCCAATGTCGTAATTACAGTGCCGGGCGACACTAAGCTGCCCACACTGATTTGACGTAAGCCTAAACGGCCATTAAAAGGCGCCAAAATACTGCGATCATTGAGTGATGATTGCGCCTGTTCGAGCTCTGCACGAGTGGTATCAATAAGGGTTTGTAATCTATCGCGTTCTAACTCGGCCACAGTGCGGCTAGTCACCAACGAACTGATCCGAGCTAATTCACGTTGATTATCACTGACTTTGACTTGCGCGGCTTTAACCTTAGCGATCTGCTCAGCATTTTGCAGTTGGACTAATAACTCGCCCTTTTTAACGATATCGCCGTCGTCAAATTTAAACGCTATCACCATGTCGGTAACTTTAGGCGTTATCGTTACAGATTCTGCGGCTTTATTGCTACCAATAGCTTCAACTTCATCGCGAATGGGCGCCATAGCGGCAGTGGCAATCACTACATTAGGTATGAGTTTAATCTGTGCTGCAGCAATCTCTTGCGGTTGCATGGCTTGGTATCCAAACCATGCCGCGGCCAATATGGCGATTATTAAAATAATTTTTTTCATCGGGCTTCCAAGGAATGACTCGCATTAATGACGGCTAGTTTACTCACTCACATCATCGCATCAATACGTTTTACTTTTTCTTACAAATTACGCTGATAGCGCAAAATATGTATGATTAAGTGTCTTTGGCGATATCAATGGCTGAGTTGCCAGAATGCAGTACGATAACAAGGTTGTTAAGTGATTAATTTTACTTATTACCACTAAATCAACATTTATCACTAAAACCATTTGAAAAAAATTGGTATATAGATAATTAAATCCTGAAACACAGATCGCCTAGATAATCGACAACTCCCAGCTTAAAACTCAAATCGCAGCCAATAAAAAAGGGCGATAATTCGCCCTTTTCTAGTCAACTGCTGAAATTAACGTATTTGACGTTCTTCTTTCATCAGGTTTGACAGTGACTGGTACACATTGCTAACCACTTCATCGCTTAATGGCTGATCTTCGCCATCGCGAAGGAAGATTTTCGTTTCCTCTGGAGTATCACCATCTTCAAGCAGTAAACGGTAGCTACCTTCTTTCAGTGCTAACTTATCTTCGCCCCACAATGAACTCCAGAAACCAGAGTTATCGTCAAACTTGATAAAGTACAATCCTTTAGCACTATCCATATCGGCAATTTCAAAGCCCATTTCTGGTAGCACTATGCGTAGACGATCCCACACTTGCTTGTAAGAGGCTTTAGCAGACCAGTAAGCCTTACCTTCTTCAGGCGTCACGAGATCAACATTAATACCTAAGGTTTGCTTCAAACGATTCGATTGGATCGCTTGGTCGCGCTTAACGCTGATATACGCAATGGCGCTGTTCAGCATATCAATAGTGTATCTTTGCTTATCTTCACCGCTTAATAAAACTTGTTGCGCTTTATCGTCGTAGAACTCTTCGTGTTCAACTAAGTGAATAACGATATTGGCAGTGCGACCATGTGGACGTGTTTCCACATCAAAACGATAGCGTTGGCGCAACAGATAAACTTTATCCGCACCCCACATGCTCGATTCAATCACTTCACGGCTTTCAATCCAATCGGTTTCTACGTTGCCTTTGTCAAAATCACGGCTACGAACAGCAATACCTTTTTGAGCAAAGAAACCATCTAAGTTTGTGAAGATTTCTTGTTTCAAATCCACAGCATTGTCTATGGATTCAACTACGATTTTAATGTTGTCACTGCCCTCTTCCACATGAGTACCTTCCGCCATTGGCAGTACTTGCAGTGGCGGACGGATATCTAAGTTTTTGCCATACAGCGAAGCATTCACTTTAGAACCCAGTGCTGGTACATCGAATTCTTTATTGTAGGGTGGCGTTTTTAATCCCGCGGGGATCTTAAGCAAAGGCGCTTGCTCGGCCTGAACATAGTCGTCGTTACCGTTCGCTTGGCGGCGATCAAGTGGCGAACTACAGGCTGCAACTGCAGCAACTAAGATCAGTGGAGTGACTTTCTTTAACATTAATTATTTAACCTCTATCTGGGCACGAGTCATTGCTTCTATCAACAGACCATGACATTGCTCAGAAAGTTCAGTCAAAGGTAAACGAATATGGCCACATTTAATCAAACCCATACGATGGGCAGCCCATTTTACTGGGATAGGGTTGGCTTCACAAAACAGTGTGCTATACAAACCGCGCAGCGGGGTATCTATGCTCTGAGCCAACTCGGCATTGCCAGCGAGCGCCGCATCACACATAGCTTTAAAAGCCTTTGGTACTATGTTGTTAGCCACAGAAATTACGCCATTTCCACCTAAGAGTAAAAACTCTCTGGCAGTGGCATCATCACCGCTATACAAGAGGAAATCGTCGCCGCACAGTTCGCGCAGACTTTTTACACGGGATAAGTCACCGGTCGCCTCTTTTACACCAATAATGTTGCTTACGCTAACAAGCTCGGCAACAGTTTCTGGCAGCATATCAACGGCAGTACGGCCTGGAACATTATAAAGAATTTGTGGAATATCTGTGCTAGCGGCCACGGCTTTATAATGCGCAATCAATCCCTTAGGCGTTGGCTTATTATAATATGGCGTTACACCAAGCATAGCGGCAACACCCACCTTAGATAAGGACTTGGTGAGCTCAACGGCTTCAGATGTGGCATTGGCGCCATTGCCACCAATGACAGGAACACGTCCCGCAGCAAATTTAACGGTTTGTGAAACGACCGCTACATGCTCAGGCATAGGCAGAGTCGCTGACTCGCCAGTAGTACCAACGGCCACAATGGCATCTGTGCCTTGGTCAATATGGAATTCGACTAACCTTTCAAGACTTGCAAAATCTACTGAGCCATCACTGTTCATTGGCGTGATTAAGGCTACGATGCTTCCGTTTATCATCTGACTTTCCCCAAGATTTCAGGATTCGCTATGGTACTGATGCCAACCACTAATGACAAGCATTAACGGGGCTCTCAAATTGAATTAGTTATGGTAGCATTACATCCCGCACAAAAACTCAGCTTTAACCCTGAGTTTTCGCTCTATGATATCGAAAAAGTGAGGAAAATTCATGACCAATTTCCTGGTCGTAACAGCGATGGGTCTCGACCGTCCTGGACTTGTAAGTAAACTAGCTCGACTTGCCAGTGACTGTGACTGCGATATCGTCGACAGCCGTATGGCATTATTTGGTAACGAATTTACCCTGATTATGATGTTGTCTGGCTCGTGGGCATCAATAACGAAAATTGAAAGTATGTTCCCCAGTCTCAGCGTTGAGTTAGAACTGCTGACGGTGATGAAACGCACCTCTAAACACACACCACAAAACTACCTTTCTCGCCTAGAAGTACGCTTTACGGGTAAAGACCAACGCGGCACCATTAAACGTATTACCCAGTTCCTTGCTGACAGGTCATTAGATCTTGCCGCAGTACGTTCATTCTCTGAGGAACTCCCCGGTGGTGAACAAACACAAAATGTGTCGCTAACCATTAATATTCCTGAAAAAGTTGAACTAGAAAAGCTCGAACAGAGTATCTATCAGCTCGCCCAAGATATGACCTTAGATTGTACTATTCGTCGTATGGAAGGCACTGCCATCTTAGAGGACAGAGGATAATAGATGAATACCTTAACGGCTGGGGCAAAAGCGCCTCACTTTACACTGCAAGATCAACATGGTAACTCAGTATCACTGGCAGACAGCCTTAAGCAAGGCCCTGTTTTAGTGTATTTTTACCCGAAAGCATCAACGCCGGGTTGCACAGTTCAAGCCTGCGGTCTGCGTGACAGTAAAGCCGAGCTCGATAGTCATAATGTCACTGTATTTGGCATTAGCCCAGATCCTGTGGCTAAACTGGCTAAATTTGCAGAGAAACAAGCACTCAACTTCACTTTGCTGAGCGATGAAGACCACAGTGTCGCCGACGCTTTTGGGGTCTGGGGTGAAAAGAAATTCATGGGAAAAACCTATGATGGCATCCACAGATTAAGCTTCCTTATCAATACCGACGGCACCATCGCCCACGTATTCGATAAGTTTAAAACCAAAGATCACCATGAAGTCGTACTCGCGCAAATCGCGGGTTAATGACTAATATGACGACGAATACAAGGCTTCAAGCTGCTGCTTTAATCGGCACAAAAGTGTAAACGTTGTCAGTTGATCTTGGTAGCCTGAATAAATAATCGGCAATCGATAACGAAAAGGTCCTGAAATCAGGACCTTTTTCATGAAAAATTTTCACTTTCATATCACAAGATACGTTCTAACCGAGCAAAAAAACCGCAAAAGTATTCAGCTATGCCCGTATTCTATGGCATCCCAACACCGGTTATCCTGCCACATAGGGCCAAATAATCGCAGCGGCAATGCTCCACATGGTTAACCAAATAAAACGGTCAAGATAACGCCATGCCGCTGGGCGAGTAAAAATAGGCGCTAACAAACGCGCACCAAAACTTAAGCCAAAAAACCAAATAAATGATGCCAGTACGGCACCCGCGCCAAACCAAGGCCGATCGAAATCATCAAATTGAGTGCTAATGCTGCCGAGCAACACCACAGTATCAAGATACAAATGCGGATTAAGTAAACTGATCCCAAGCGTCGTCAGTACGGCTTTCTTAAATGTGTCCGCATTATCGGCCTGATCCATCTCAATGCCCTTAGCCACAAACGACGCCTTTAGCGCATTCGCACCATACCAAAGTAGAAACGCGGCGCCACCGAAACTCGCCACATGCTTAATAGTGGGAAACGACTCAATAATATGTCCTAGCCCCGCGACACCCGCAGTGATCATCAGCGCATCAATGATAGAGCAGAGCAAGGCAATCGGTAATGTGTACGAGCGCTTAATGCCTTGCTTGAGCACAAAGGCATTTTGCGCGCCCACAGCAATAATCAAACTACCACCAATTCCCATACCTTGTATAAATGCCGCTTGCATAACCACCTCTTATGTTTAAAGAAGCCGCTAGCATAGTCAAAACAACAAAATTAATATAACTAATGTTTTTTATGTATCATAAGTAAAATTAATAACCATCAAACACAGATCGATTAAGGATGACTATGCTGGAATACGCCAATCTCAAAGCGCTCGCCGTTGTGGTCTCGGAAGGCGGTTTCGATCGCGCCGCTAAAGTGCTGCACATTACTCAGTCGGCTGTATCACAGCGCATTCGACAACTTGAAGAAAAAGTCGGTCAGTCACTGCTTATTCGCTCCAATCCTGTGGTCGCAACGCCCACAGGTAAGCGCCTGTTGCGCCACTATTCACAGGTACAATTACTCGAGAGTGAATTAAGAGCCGAGATGGACGCCGACGATCCCAACCATCCAACCACAGTGCGCATCGCTGTGAATGCCGACAGTTTGGCCACGTGGTTTTTACCTGCGCTAGCAGGCATGTTCAGTCGCCACGCTTGGTTATTGGAATTAATTGTCGATGATGAGTCTTACACCCATCATCTATTGAAAAATGGTGAAGCGGTCGGATGTGTCACCACAACCGAAGTGCCGATGGCGGGTTGCAGCAGTGAGTTTTTAGGCACCATGGAATACCTATGTGTGGCCACACCCGAATTTGCCGCACGCTATTTTAGCGATCTGAGCGACACTCCATCATTTAGTGACACCTCGTCATTCAACACCATCAACCAAGCTCAGTTAGCAAAGGCGCCAGCGGTAGTGTTCTCCACCAAAGATAAGTTGCATGAGAAGTTTCTCGCCCAGTATTTCAATATGACGCCAGGGCAATGGTGGCAACATACTATCCCCTCTTCCGAGAGCTTTTTAGAAGCGATTAACTTGAGTTTAGGTTATGGGCTCGTTGGGCATTTACAAGCTAAACCATTAATCGATAAAGGGATACTGATTGAGATCACCCCAGAACGGCGCATGCGCGTGCCGCTGTTTTGGCAGCATTGGAATATCAAAGCAAAACAAACGACACTGGTTTACCGTGCCCTTGCGGCAACCGCGCAGCATAATTTGCTGCAGGCATAAAAAATCGGGCTCAAACCAAAGTTTGAGCCCGATGTTAAAAGCCTTCAATCTAATATCAAGTGAGTCTTAAAGACTCAGATTTAACATTTAAGAGTTAACTCACTCTTTATTAGCTAGCTCTTAACGCAGCAATACGTTTCTCTAATGGAGGATGACTCATCATCATTTCCGCCATTGAACGCTTGCCGTTAATACCGAAGGCTGACATTTGTGCAGGCATTGCCGTACTTTCAGGGCCTTGGCGTAAACGCTCAAGCGCAGCAATCATCTTGCCTTTACCCGCTAAACGGGCCGCGCCTTCATCGGCTTTGTACTCACGAATACGTGAGAAGTAAGCGACGATGATTGAAGCCAAGATACCGAATAACATATCCAGTACGAAAACAACGGCCATGTAAGCAAACATGCCTAAACCTTCGCCTTCTTCATCATTGCTCGACACGAAGTTGTTGATAATGCCAGCAACCACACGGGCCGCGAAGATCACGAACGTGTTAACCACACCTTGGATCAGTGTCAAGGTCACCATGTCACCGTTAGCAACGTGGCTCACTTCGTGGGCTAATACACCTTCAATTTCATCTTGGCTCATGCCATATAACAGACCCGTACTCACAGCCACTAATGAATTGTCTTTACTTGGACCAGTAGCGAACGCATTCATGTCAGGCGATTGATAAATAGCCACTTCTGGCATTTTAATCCCCGCTTGCTTAGCTTGACGGGCAACCGTCTCCACTAACCAACGTTCGGTACTGTCACGTGGGGTAGTGATGACTTCACAACCCATGGTCTTTTTCGCCATCCATTTTGAAATGGCTAAGCTGATAAAGGCCCCACCGAATCCAAAAATGGCAGCGAACACCAGCAGTCCACCCATAGTAGACGTGTTCACGCCTAGAATAGACATCACAATTGAGGCTACTAGCAACACAGCTAGGTTAGTCGCAATCAATAGAAATATACGCTTCATTTCAGCTCCTTTAGGGCAAGAATAGGCCATTTAACTTTGTTCAAAGACATAATATGTCCAAATCATCGAAATTCAAGTGGTAAAAGAAAAGAGTTTTTAAAATAGGTTATTTTTCTCGTATATAGACACTGCCTTTCATGGCCGAGAGTCTAGGGACAGTATATTAATCGAAACTTAAACTTATGCCCAAGCAACCTCAAGATACGAGTTTCATCGCGTTCTGAGAGCTTTAATTCAAGGCGCATCAATCACTGACTTTTGCATTGATGCCACACAGAAGTAGAATGCCCCGAACGCTCCATCTTGGTGGGGATAACTATCTTGAAAAACACCGCCGCTAGCCGTGCTACAGCGCAATTCTGCTTTAACTCTGTATGTTTATCGGAATTAATCTTTGTTAACATACCAATACACTCCGAGATTTCAGGATACAAAATGACAATCAACGCCCTACTACTGAGCAGCTCTCGTGTCGGTGATACGCCTTATCTTGCCCACGCGCTCCCTTTTATTAAACCGCTCACCGCCAACGCACAAAAATGGATTTTTATTCCCTATGCAGGGGTTAGCATGAGTTATGACACTTATTTAGCGTCTGTCGTGACTGGGCTAGCTGAGCTTGAACTCGATATCAGTGGTATTCATCAGCATCCAGACCCTAAACAAGCAATAAAAGATGCCGATGGAATTTTAATCGGTGGGGGTAACACCTTTCACCTGTTACACCAACTATATCATTATGATCTGGTCACGCTTATTCGTGAGCAAGTCGCCCTTGGTAAACCTTATATCGGCTGGAGTGCGGGTTCAAACGTATCGGGACTGAGTATTCGCACCACTAATGATATGCCGATCATCGAACCACCTTCGTTCAACGCATTAAACTTAGTGCCGTTCCAGCTCAATCCACACTATTCCAATTACCAAGCACCGGGCCACAATGGTGAAACCCGTGCCCAACGGTTATTAGAATTCACTAAAGTCGACCCATTAACCCCAGTGATCGGCATAGTTGAAGGCTCAGCTTTGTGGCGACAAGGAGACACACTATCACTCTTAGGTGACAAACCTGCGTATTTATTCTGTGGTGAGCAGCAAGAGATCCTAATTCCTGTGGGCAGTGACCTATCGCACTTACTCAAGTCATAATATCCACGTTAGCATATCTAAATGGGCTCACAGTTAACACCGTGAGCCTGAATCACTCATTAGCAATAATTAAGATTAACCATTTGATATTGTAAGTTTTTAATTAACACTCTCGATTCAACTGCACCAATTTTGTGTAAAAACGCCACAGAATTCAATGAGAACAGTGTTAGCTCAGCCAAGACAGTTTTTACTGCAGTACCAATTGCGATTATTTATCATAAAATCACACCGCAAAGTATTGAGAACGGCACCTAAAATAGCGCCAAGCATAATTTATGTTACAAATCTCTAGCTACGCAGGTAAAATTATCCCTTACCTCAGCTACTCGAATCCCACGACTGAGGATTTTATAGCAGACAAGTTATTAATATTTAGGGATTAGATAGACTGAAGCATATATTGTGCCTATGAATCAGCGTCATTTTAGTAAGGAGTTTCCATTTTGCGAATGAATCTTATGATGAATTACCCTACCGGTTATCCGGCATTACTCAAAAAACTACCTTTTGTCATCTTGACCGCCATCGTCTATGTCGTCGGCATAAACAACGTCAATGCCGCAGCGGCAGAGACAACACCAACGCCTACACCAGAGAAGAAATCTAAAAAATTCTCCCAAGACACAGTTATTGAACTCGCTCAACAACTGTCGCAAAAGCCATTTAAAGAAGCGAAAAAAGCACCTAAAGAACTGGTTGATCTCGATTTCGCGACCTATGGCAAAATCAATTACCAAGAAAATGCCGCGATTTGGGGCGGAACACCGACCAAATTTTCGGTACAACTTTTTGCTCCAGGCTTTCTCTATAAAAACCTTGTCGATATCGACGTGGTCGAAAACAGCAAAGCTATTCCAATTGAGCTAACAGAAGCTTCATTCGATGTCCCTAACGACACCATTGAAAAACTCATCACTCAAGTGGGCCAATACGCGGGTGTGCGTTTACATTACCCTATCAATGATGATGAAATAAAAGATGAATTCATCATGTTTCAAGGTGCGAGCTATTTTCGCGTGCTCTCTAAAGGGCAAACCTATGGCTTGTCTAATCGTGGTTTAGCGATTGATGTCGCTCAGCCAAAAGGTGAAGAATATCCCCTGTTTAAGCGTTTCTGGGTCGAGCGCCCATCTAAATATCAGACGGCAATTGTGGTTCATGCTCTGCTAGATAGCCAAAGTGTCACTGGCGCCTATCGTTTTGGTATTTATCCCGGCGCACCATCACGTGTCGAAGTGGATGTAACCTTATTCCCACGCAAAGATATCCAGCATGTGGGTCTTGCACCGCTGACCTCTATGTTCCTCTTCGGCGGACTCGATAACTCAGATAAACCCGATTACCGCCCACAAGTACATAACTCCGACGGCCTACAAATCGATCGCGGTAATGGCGAGCGCCTATGGCGTCCATTAAATAATCCTAACAAACTGCAGATCAGTGCTTTTGGCGATGAAGATATAAAGGGATTTGGTCTTATACAGCGCCATCGTAAATTTGAAGACTATCAAGATCTGAGTGCAAACTATCAACTTCGACCTTCAGCATGGATTGAACCCCTCAATGATTGGGGCAAAGGCCAACTGGTGTTGCTTGAAATTCCCTCTAATGCTGAAACCAACGACAACATAGTTGCCTATTGGGAGCCGCAAGGCGGACTGAAAAAGGATCAGCCCTATAAATACTCCTATCGCATAACAGCCTCAAACGACAGCCCTTCTACGGCGTCAAAAGCACGTGTTGTCCGCAGTACTAAGGGGCAAGTCTTAGCAAAAGGCAAAGAATTACTTATCGATTTCAGTAACATCAAGCCGCAAGATATTGATAAAATTATCATCGATGCCAGCATCAGCAAAGGTAAAATCCTGTCGTCTCGGATTGTCGCCCACCCAGACATCAATGGCGCTCGAGTATTTATCAGCTTCGAACCAGAAAGTACCAATGTAGCCGAACTGAGAATACAGCTTAAGAAAGACGATAAACCACTTGCAGCGACTTGGCTGTACCGCTGGAATAGCGATGATTGGCAATAAGCTAATATTCACTAGTATCACTGTCTAACAAGCATAAACTGAACGAGTAAATGAATAAAAGCGCCAGTTTTTACTGGCGCTTTTTTATACCTAGGATTTTATTTATAGGCTTACTATTTATAGGTTTTATCTCTAGCATAAATAGAACAAGCCAAGGCTAAAAACTCACGACCTGCTTTCAGCAAACATAATCCCATACCTTATCGCCCGACTTCTCTGCCAACATAACTACAGGCTTAATTCAAATGACACTATCAGCTTAAAACGTAGCACTATTGTGTGATTTTAGGGTTATTAGCCTCTCCTGATGTGCGTCGCCGCAAGGACCTCTGCGAACTAAAGTAAGCAGTACGTTAAGTGTGTCAGTCAAGTTTGACCTTAAACCCCTCACGAAGAATGCCGACTAAAAGTAGAAATCTAAATGCAAAAAATCCTCGATATAAATATCGAGGATTTTTCTTTTTTGGTACCCGAGGCCAGACTTGAACTGGCACGCTGTTACCAGCGAGGGATTTTAAATCCCTTGTGTCTACCGATTCCACCACTCGGGCAAACGCTGAATATTCATGACGGGAATCATGTCAAAAATATTATTAACTCTACATCATTAACGCTTAACACTAATAAATCTATTTAATAAAGCCTATTGAAGATTCGGACTTTATTTTTACCATCACTATCAAAATAATGGTACCCGAGGCCAGACTTGAACTGGCACGCTGTTACCAGCGAGGGATTTTAAATCCCTTGTGTCTACCGATTCCACCACTCGGGCAAACTCTTGATATTAACGACGGGAATCGTGTCATTAATACTTTAATCTATGGAGGCGCGACCCGGAGTCGAACCGAGATCGACGGATTTGCAATCCGCAGCATAGCCATTCTGCCATCGCGCCATAGTTGCTAACTCATGTTGAGTAGAATTAGACTTTAAAAATATTGGAGCGACATATCGGGTTCGAACCGATGACCTATACCTTGGCAAGGTATCGCTCTACCAACTGAGCTAATGTCGCATCTTGTTTTACTATTCACTCAGATAAACAAAGCATTTCACTTTATTATCTAGCTAATATCAAACGTCAATATTTGGTAACGTTAAGACTTTGTTTGCACATTGCCTCTTGTCTACGGGGTGGCATTCTACCGATTTACCACCCAGTGTCAACCGCTGTTTTATCGATAACTTACTGCTTGCACACTAAATAATCTCTTTGATTTTTTATTGCACTATTCAGCGGTAAGATCTTTCCAAGCGGCTAAAATGTAACTCATCATTGACCAAAACGTTAATACAGCGGCGATATATAACAGTACAAATGCGGCATTCGTCATTAAAGGATTGTATTGCCAAATCAGCCCAATAATTGCCACCATTTGCGCAGCCGTCTTATATTTACCAATCCAAGACACGGCGACAGTACCACGTTTACCAATTTCAGCCATCCATTCCCTCAACGCTGAAATGACAATCTCGCGACCTATCATAAACAGGGCGGGCAATGTCAGCCAGATATTCGCGTATTGATCGACCAACAAAACTAAAGCTGTAATCACCATCAACTTATCAGCGACTGGGTCAAGAAAAGCGCCAAAACGAGTTAATTGTTTCAATTTACGGGCAGCATAACCATCTAATGCATCCGTTAACGCCGCAAGCCAAAAGGTAAATGCGGCAACAAAAGGGGTCCAGTCATAGGGTAAATAAAACAGCACCACAAAAATGGGCAGTAAAAAAAGCCTGAAAAGAGTTAATGCTATAGGTAAGTTAAACGGCATGATCAAACCAGTTAGTCAAAAGCAGCGCCAATCTTGCCTTAATTTTATCACCCTCGCAATGCATCATGAATGGTTTGTGCCATTTCTATGCTGATCCCTGGTACTTTGACTAATTCCGCCACACTTGCCCCTTTCACTTCCTGTAAGCCTCCTAAATGCTGTAACAAAGCTTTACGACGTTTAGGACCAATACCAGGGATAGATTCCAGTGTTGAAGTATTACGGGTTTTCTGGCGACGGTTACGGTGGCCAGTGATTGCAAATCGATGGGATTCATCACGAATATGTTGGATAAGGTGCAGTGCTGGCGAATCCCCTTCGAGGGAAAAGCTAGTTTCGGTATCCCCTAAGATCAAGGTTTCAAGCCCAGGTTTACGGCCCTCACCTTTCGCCACCCCAATAAGCTGCGGCGCTTTATCCAAATGAACAAACTTTTCATCTACTATCTTTTGGGCAATACGCAACTGCCCTAGTCCACCATCAATAAACAGAATGTCAGGGATTTTGCCGCCCGCTTCAATTTTATCGAAACGTCGGCTCACCGCTTGCTTCATCGCCGCATAATCATCACCCGGCGTAATACCGTCAATATTATAACGACGATACTCGCCTTTATGCGGTCCTTCTCGATTAAACACCACACAGGAGGCAACGGTGCTCTCCCCCATGGTATGACTGATATCGAAACATTCCATCCGCTGGATAGGCCCACTCAACTCTAAGATTTCTTCGAGTAACACAAAACGCTGTTCGACGGTGTTCTTATGGGACAGGCGCGTAACCACTGCATTCGTCGCATTAGTCACGGCTAAACGTAAGAAGCTCGCCCTGTCGGCGCGAACATTAGTCTTAATCGAAAACTTTTTATCTAGCGCCTCTGAAATCGCCGCTTCAAGTTCATGTAATTCTTCAAAATTATGGCTAATCACCACTTCTTTTGGAATAGTGCGTTGAATATCTGCATTTAAATAAAACTGTAGGATAAAGGAGCGTAGCACCTCATCCATATCAGTTTGGGCTGGCACTGAAGGATAATAACTACGACTGCCAAAAATTTTACCTTCGCGGATAAATAGCAGGTGGAAACAGGCGATGCCTGACGCATAATGCACCCCAATAACATCCATATCGCCTTTATTATTAGAGACTTCCTGTTGCTCGGCAACTTTACGCAGCGCCATGATCTGATCGCGAAATCGTGCAGCCTGTTCATAGGCTTGCTGCTCGGCCGCAAGTTCCATTTTATCAACCAAGGCGCTGATCACTTGCTGATCTTTCCCCTTTAAAAACAGGCTGGCTAATTTCACTTGCTCATCGTAATCAGCGTTACTGACTTTGCCCACGCAGGGCGCGCTACAGCGAGACAGTTGATATTGCAAACAAGGGCGTGAGCGCGATTTGTAGTAAAGATCGTCACATTGACGAATAGGAAACAGCTTCTGCATCAAATGCAGGCTTTCACGCACAGCACCGCCATTGGGATAAGGACCAAAATAGTGGCCTTTTTCCCGCTGCGGACCGCGATGATAGGCAAGCCTTGGGTGCTCATGCTGGCTTAATAAGATGTAAGGGTAAGATTTGTCATCACGCAACAACACATTGTATTTTGGCATGTATTGCTTGATGTAATCATTCTCAAGCAACAGAGCATCTGTTTCACTGTGGGTCAGCGTCACATCAATATGGTGAATATGTGAAACTAAGGCTTGGGTCTTAACATTACCGAGGTTTTTACGAAAATACGAGGTGAGCCGTTTTTTAAGATCTTTGGCTTTACCCACATAAATGACGTCATTCTTGACGTCATACATGCGATAAACCCCAGCGGAGGATGAAACAGTACGTAAGAAACTTTGGGCGTTAAATTCATTAGACATCATTCACACCCACAGTTTTGGAGACTTAACACAAACAACATAGGAACATATAACCCAAGAACTCGCTAGATTAAAGTCATCGACCAACGCAATCCACTTTCCATTAAAAATGGCCAGCATCCAACATCTTATAGCGAATAGCTAACCGCGTTAGTTCGACATCACCACTGATCCCCAGCTTAGCAAATAAACGATAACGGTAACTGTTAACGGTTTTAGGACTTAAGTTCAGTTGCTCAGAAATATCGTTAACCTTCTCGCCATTGGTGATCATCAACATGATCTGTAACTCGCGCTCGGACAAAGACTTAAACGGGTTTTCATCGGCGGGATTAAACTGACTCAGCGCCATCTGTTGGGCAATTTCTGGGGACAAATAACGTTGTCCGCGAGAGACCTGACGTATCGCTTGCAATACTTCCGGCGGCGTCGCTCCTTTTGTTAAATAGCCCGAAGCACCAGCCTGCATCACCTTACTTGGGAACGGATCTTCCGTGTGTACAGTTAATACAATAATTTTTGCATGGGGTTGATATCGTAAAATTTTTCGAGTGGCTTCCAATCCGCCCATCCCAGGCATATTCATATCCATTAAGATCACATCCGCTTCATTCTGGCGAGCCCACTGCACCGCAGTCTCACCATCAGGGGCTTCGCCCACGACTTTGATCCCACGTTCATCTTCCAAGATGCGGCGGATCCCAGTTCTCACAAGCTCATGATCGTCAACCAAATATATCGAAATCAACTTAACCCACCTTTTACAATTTACAGCTCGATCCGTGTGTTAAACAAAGCAACATGGCAAACGGATAACGAGTTCATAGGGCTAATTTAGCCCAACAACCCCATTTCGCAAAGCATAAATTCAACATTGTTAACTAGATGATATTTAAAGGAAGGATTCCAGAATAGCATACCAATAAAAAGCGTTTAAAAACGAAGCAATAACCCCAGAATGACCAGCCTAAAATCCCTGTTAAATCGATATCAAAATATCCAGCAAATATAGGCAATTTTTCAGTTCAAGAAAAACAAAAGGCCATCATTACTGTTAGCCTTTCACGTGAAAATAGCAGAAGAGATACGCTTAGAATCAGGAACCTAAGGTTTTTAAATAGCTTAAATGCAAAAAGGCGCAAGAACTGCGCTTAGAATGGAGAACCCTAGTTCAAATTTCACACACAAAAAAGGCCATGAATAAACATGGCCTTTTTTGTAAAATATGGCGGAGGAGCAGGGATTTGAACCCTGGGTGGGCTATAAACCCACGCCGGTTTTCAAGACCGGTGCATTAAACCACTCTGCCACCCCTCCGAACGAGCGAGATAATAGCTATCTCTGTCGCCACTGTAAACTTAAATTTATGGTTAATAGTGTTGATTGACTATTTCATATTCACTTAAATCGAAAGCCGTGAACAACAAAGGACTTAGGATGAGAAAATTGAAATGAAAATTGCACAAACAAAAAAGGCCATCATTACTGATGGCCTTTTCCATGAATATGGCGGAGGAGCAGGGATTTGAACCCTGGGTGGGCTATAAACCCACGCCGGTTTTCAAGACCGGTGCATTAAACCACTCTGCCACCCCTCCGAACGAGCGAGATAATAGCTATCAACTACTCTGCTGTAAACCCTTAATTTAAAGAAGTAATCTACATGGTCAATCTACATCCAATCCGCTTAAAAATATTGCGTTATTCAACTTATCTTTGACACCCTTGTCAGTTGAAGTGCCATTTTAAGGTGGCACACTTCGCACTATATTAAAACTAAGCTCGATTGATATTGATTAAACGGTCAGATAGTTTCTGCATCTCAAGGCTTAACACATCAAGCGCCGTTGCATCGAGAGAGTTATCTTCACTGATGCTATTTATTCGCACCGCCAACTCATTAATTTCTTGAGTGACTTGGCTTTGCTGCTGAGCAGCTAACGCGATTTGTTGGGCACGCTGTGAAATATCATCGAAACTTTGTACGGTACTCGATAGAGAATCGGCAGCGCCCTCAGCCTCCGCAACCGCATGGACAGTGCGGGACTCCCCAGCTTGCATTGCTTGCACAGCGAGCCGCGAAGCCGATTGCAAAGCGTTAATCATGGTACTAATTTCATTGGCCGAATCTTGAGTTCGCCCCGCAAGGGTTCGAACTTCATCAGCAACGACTGCAAAACCGCGGCCCTGATCGCCCGCTCTAGCCGCCTCAATTGCCGCATTGAGAGCGAGCAAATTAGTCTGCTCAGAAATCGCCTTAATCACATCTAATACAGCGCCCACCTTTTGACTGTCTTGGGCCAATTGGGATATCACCTTAGTTGCGTTGGCAATTTCTCCTGATAATGCCTCGATGGAAGTATTGCTGGCTGCAACACGGGTTTGCCCTTCTCGCACTACAATCAAAGACGATTGCGCAGTTGCAGCACAATCATTGGTATTATTCGCAACTTCCATAGCGCTTGAAGACATTTGCGTTATCGCAGCGGCTAATTGTGCACTCTCCAGCCGCTGTTGTTCTGCGCGCTGAGCTAACTTACGGCTAAGTCCGCTTAATTGCGTTGCCTCAAATTGAATTTTCTTCGCTTCTTGAGTGATCAGATCTAACATTGCCCTTAACGTCCCTGCATAGGTGTTTACGGCTCGGCGCAAAGCGCCAATCTCATCATCCCGCTGAATTTGCAGTTCAACATTCGCCTCCAAACTACCGCTCCCAAGGGAAGCAATTTGATCTGTGGTTTCCTCAAGTTGCGCCAACAGTTTTTTACCCGATAACCAAGCCAGAGAAAGTAAAATGGCGAGTAATGGTAATAAAAACAATAAAATATCAAATGTCAGCTCACGGGCAAGCCCTGTAACTCGCGTTTTAGGCGTCACAAGGCCAATCACCCATCCGGTATCAGGCATTACAAAAAGGCTCACCTCACTCGCCTGATTAAGTCTTCCATCCTTATTTAAGCTTACAGACACCACTTTGTTGATTGAGGTTTGCTTAAGTGCAGTTTCAACGGGGGCAAGCCAAGGTAACTGCGCGACGATATCCGTAAAACGTAACAAAGTGTCGGACTTATTCGTTTCAGGAAAATGTAAGATATTACCCGCTTGGTCTAAAGCGAAAGCATAACCGTCAGTCACATTGCCATGTTCTGTTAAAAATTTGGCTAAATCATCAAGTTTTAAATCTATCGTTGCGACCCCAGCAAATGTCCCCGTGAGACGATATGGCACACTACATGTCACCATAGCCACCTTTGTAACCGGATCTTGATAAGCCTCTGACCATAAACATTGAGATACTGAGCTAGTCCGCGCGCCCGTATACCAAGGATCATTATGATACCCAGGGCCAGATGGCGCATTATAGTCATCCGAATAAGCCAGTAGATTATCGCTACCACGCGCCCAGAAGAAACTGTGGCGAATACTCCCTGCGACAAATTTATTTGGCTCAGGCCAGATCCCACCGCCAGCAATAGTGAGATCGCCATTGTTATCAATTAGATTAGGTAAAGAATTAAGATAAAGAGCTTGCTCGTGGGGCAACACTTCGGCGAGGTGTGCAAGGCTTAAAGTAATCCCCTCAATGCTTGCCAACTTAAGGGCGAGTTGCCTTACGATACTGCTACCCGTTTGCTCAATTAACTCTTGACTCGCCGCCACCACTCGAGGCTGCCCTCGAAGTGACATCACACCAAAAACCGCGAGCCCGGTCAGTAGAAGCAGCACTACACTGCCCATTGTGAGCTGCTGCGAAATACGTGTAGGTAACAACATAGCTTTTTCTACTTAAAATAAGTCACCCAGATGGGAGAATTGTTCGGCCGTATGGTCCAAGACTGTCGAGAATCATACGTCGCACCATCCTAGTGCAAATTTTAAAGGCCATAAAAACCATTAACTTGGCCACAAACTTAGTGTAGACCATAAATGAGAAGCGCGGATAAAAAAGCCCATTAATCAGTAGCAGTCACTGATATCAGAATGAAGAATCTAGGGTTAACACAATGAACAATCATGACAGATAGTCTTTCCCTAAAGCATGGCACTGACGCCACGTTTAGGGTCAAAACCTAAGAGCGGAATTAGCACAAATGCAAAACGCCGCTAATTGCTTAGCGGCATTTTAACTAAATATGGCGCAAGAGCTGAACTTAGAATAAGGAACCTTGGTTCAAATTACACAAACAAAAAAGGCCATCATTACTGATGGCCTTTTTTGTAAATATAGCGGAGGAGATGCGCTTCAAATCAGGAACCAAAGGGTTCAAACTGTATAAATGCAAAAATCCGCTAATTGCTTAGCGGATTTTTGACTAAATATGGCGGAGGAGCAGGGATTTGAACCCTGGGTGGGCTATAAACCCACGCCGGTTTTCAAGACCGGTGCATTAAACCACTCTGCCACCCCTCCGAACGCCGAAAATAATATAAGTATACCGCTAACTTGTAAACCTCAATTTTTAAATATCGAGTCAAATGCTCAACTTATGTTCACCCCGATGTTTTTTACAACAAATACATGCCCAGTTTCAACGAATAATCGAGTAAACAGACGTAAAAAGACCTATACAGTGAGAGACTTGTCGTCTTGGTATGGTAAAATCACTGCAACTTTTCACGGTAAATGCTTATATGAATTCACTCTTGATACCCACGTCTTCACTCGCACCTGAATTTAGCCTGCCAACCCTTCCCGAAACGGCTGACAATCTAAGCGCATTACTCTTAGGACAAGAGCGTGCTGTGGATGCGTTTAAACTCCACCAAGCTATTGTCGATCAGCACTTGTATCTGGCTGATTTCCCGAGCATTGACCGCCAGTTAATGATGCAAGCCTGTATTGATAGCCTAGCGCCGTTATCTCCAGCTTATTTAGTGGCAACACGCCCGACTGACAAAGCGGCAACATTTCAGTGGCAATCAGAGAAACCACTAGAAAATCAGATCAGTATTGCCGAAAAAACGACTCGCTATCGCTACCTCAGTGGCAATATTCGCCGTGTAGACCTCATTGGCCGTATGGCACAAACAGGAACAATAAGTCAGTATCAAGCTGGTGCTCTGGCCGAATGTCATTATGTATTTATTTGCGCCGAGTCACTTTGGAAACGTGAAGGTTTATGGGAATTAGTGATGCAAATCCTCACTCATAAAGCGTATCAGATTAGCAATAACTTAAGTCCTATCCCGCTCAATTGTAAAATTGTCCTTATCGGTGCAGGAATGATTTATAGCCAAGTCAGAACTGAGGATTGGCAATTTCAACGTCACTTTACCCTACTAGCAGAACTCGCTAGCGAAATCGACTTGGTCCGTTATACAGAGTCACAATACGTCGCATGGTTGCAAGCGGTTGCACAAAGTGTCGAGGTCACTCTAGAACAATCAAGCCTAGCGCCACTTTTTCGTTATAGTGCACGGTTAACCGAACATCAGCGCCGCCTCAGTTTGTCTATGCTCGAGTTTGCCCAACTGATGGTACAAGCTAAAGCCTATTGTGGTAAACCGAGTATCAATGCGAGCAGTATTGAGCTCGCGTTAGCCCAAGCCAACTATCGTCATAACAGCTCGGAAGAATATTCAGGTCAAAGCTTCGATGACAACTTCATAAATCTGCCAACTTCGGGTGCTATGGTTGGTCAGATCAATGGCTTAACTGTCATTGATGCCATCGATTATAGTTATGGTGAGCCAGCGCGGATCACGGCATCTGTTCACTATGGTGATGGTGAAGTCGCCGATATCGAAAGAAAATCTGAACTTGGTGGCAATATACATGCCAAAGGAATGATGATCCTTTCTGCCTGCTTGTACCGTATCTTTGGGCGAGATGCACCATTACACCTAAATGCCAATATTGTTTTCGAACAATCCTATCAAGAAATTGATGGTGATAGCGCATCACTCGCAGAATACTGCTGTTTGATGTCAGCGATTGCCGAACAACCCATTATTCAGTCACTGGCAATAACGGGTGCATTGGATCAATTTGGTAATGTGCAAGCGATTGGTGGCATCAACGAGAAAATTGAAGGCTTTTTTAATCTGTGTGAACGTCGTGGTCTCACGGGAGAACAAGGCGTTATTATGCCCAAGTCGAACGTGTTACAGCTTAACCTCAATCCCAAAGTGATTACAGCTGTAGGCAAAGGCTTATTTCACCTCTATGCAATCGAGCATATGGACCAAGCTGTTGAGCTATTAATGCAAATGCCTGCGGGTGTAGCCGATGAAGATAATGATTTTCCACATGATTCATTATACGGCCTTGTGCAGGAACGATTAGACAAGCTCGCAGGAAATGGCGAGGAGGAAATCGGCATAATCACGAGATTACTCGCAAAATTGGGATTTTTTCGCCGCTAATTAGCTGATCGGAGTTGTTTAGCTTACACGTGTTCGCTAATCTTGGCGGCTCTTATTGCTGGAGTAGTAAAACAATGAACAAAGCAAACAGTTTCAATAAAGAAGAACTCATCGCCTGTGGCCATGGGAAATTATTTGGTCCAAACTCACCTCGTCTGCCTGTCGATAACATGCTGATGATAGATAGAATCGTTACTATCAATGATAATGGCGGTGAGTTTGGCAAAGGTGAAATTGTCGCTGAACTCGATATTAATCCAGGCTTATGGTTTTTTGACTGCCACTTTATTACCGACCCGGTAATGCCTGGTTGTTTAGGGCTTGATGCCATGTGGCAACTCGTTGGCTTCTATTTAGGCTGGGAAGGCGCAGAAGGCAAAGGACGTGCTCTGGGTGTAGGTGAAGTGAAGTTTACGGGTCAAGTATTACCAGGCGCTAAGAAAGTCACTTATAAACTCAATATCAAGCGTACTATTCACCGTAAACTGGTGATGGGTATTGCCGATGCAATCCTTGAAGTTGATGGCCGTCAAATCTACAGTGCAACCGATCTTAAAGTCGGTGTCTTTAGCGATACGTCTACATTCTGATCAGTCTTACTCCAATACACTGAAGATATCAGTACTACAGATATAAAAATGCCCTCATCTGAGGGCAATATGCTGCATTACTTTGCTTGTTCTGGGCTATTTAATTAATGAGTAAAACTCAATTATTTATTAAATAGCCCATTAACTCGGCCATCCACACCTTCACGCCAACCGCCTAACCACTGCGATCGCGAATCAAGATTTGCATATGGACAGAGCTCCTTAGAGCGTCCACCAACCCCAGCTTGGAATCCTTTTGAAAAAGCTCTGTCTAAACGATCTCGTTTTTGTCTTTTCATGCAAGCGTCCTCTGTTCTACATAAAATAGAAGCAAAAGCTTCACCCATAGAAATAGTGCTTTTTGACGCCAAGATCAATCAAAAAATCGGCTATTATACTGACTATTTATTAAACTATTGAGATCCTAGCGAAAAAAAATCGAGGCATTTCGCCTCGATTTTTTTAGTCTGAATTGAAGCTTAAAACTTAACGAATTCGACGACGGAACCACACCAATGGCAAAGCAAATAACCAAGCTAACGTTGCCGCACCAGAACGCTCAAAATTACCGGTATCGGTGCTATCTTCAACAGTACAAGCTTCACCACTGGTAGCCGGTTTAAGTACAACCATACGTGGAACATAAGCCGTTACAGGGTTACCATTACCACTGAGTTCAAATAGTGGTACACCATTCTCACCAACAATAATATTACCATTAGAGTCTAACTGGAAAGAAGGCTTACGAATAAAGGCAGTCCCCACGATGGTGCCATCTTCATTAATGCTGGTCGCTTCAACAACGAGAATATCACTGTCATAAGTCAGTACTTTACCAGTACCATCCGTAAATTCAACCTTATGACGGGTCCAATTGCCATCAGAGCCCTTTTCATAGCCCTTAGATTCACAGGTCAACAGGTTGTTAAGGTTACTAAATTCACCGGTAGATTTCTCATACAGGAAGCCCGCCTTAGGACGTGGTTTTTCCTTATCATAGGTGGTTTCTATATAACCTACGACTTGACCTTTATTGTTAATATCCTTGGGTTTACTCGAAAGATCCGTTGCCGTTGAGGCAAAATCATTAGGGGTTACATAGCCAACATCAGGTGTATTAGTATCAAAATAGAAAAACTTGTCGCGCAAATAACCTTGAATATAGCTACGATAACTACCGACAAGAATACCACTATCGTTGATGTCATAGGCAATGGAACTTGAAATCGATTCGCCCATTGGGATCCAGTGGTATTTATAATTACCTTCGACATCCTTAGCCCAATAAGCCGCATCTTGGTGTAACTTATCTGTATTGTTATTACGATAAACGTGCGAACGACCAACAACCACACCGTTATCATTCACGCCGAGCGCCTGAGCAGTAAAGGTTAAAGTGTTATCAGCTTTAGGCGTTAACCCTAAAGGCAACTCAATTCCCGTAGCAATATTATTGTCGATTTGCCATACATAGGCACGCGTCTGGTACTGAATGTTACGCGTACCCGTCGTATTCGGATATTGCTCACGTTGTACACAAATATCCAACGGCAAAGTATTATCCGAGCCTAAACAATAATTAACACGATCACTACCATATTTACTGATAGCAGTACTGGCGTAACCGGTCACTAAGTTATTATTATTAATAGCTGTAGCAGCAGACCATCCACCTAACTCTGCGGTTTTAGTCTTATCAGCATTAACAAATTGCGTGTAGGGAGGAACTAATGGAATTTCAGTGCTGCCCACTTTTACAACACCGCGGAACTCATAGTCGCGGTAATACCAATAATCATCAGTAACATCAGTAGTTGCAGTGTTTTCTGTTTTCTTTTCAGGCGCAGTCATGCTGCCCACTCTCACGCCCGCATCATTGATGCCGTAATAAAAAGTATCGACTGAGTTAACAACCGAAGTATCACTCGGTGGCGTAGTGCCATTGATACTATCAAAGGTTGTCTTCCATGCACCATCGGCACCATTTTGCGCCGCTATAAAGGCAAAGTTATTGGCAATAATCGCCGAAGTGATTGAATAGGTGATAGTTTCCTCTTTGGCTATACCATCTTCTATATCAATAACCCCGCCTTCCACATCTGATGTGCTAAGTTTTTTCTTACCTTTGATGATACCGACTAACTCGTCGTTGGCGTTAACACCTAACGCATAACCATTACGAGTTCCTTTGAAGCTATCAGAAAGTGGCAGATCATAATCATCAAGATTAACAATCTCGTAGACAGGTGCAGCATGGGCACTGTTTAATACACCAAGGACACCTAAGGCAACCAAGGAAAGGGCTTTATCCAACTTTGACTTCATTAATTCTATTCCCATTTTTATTATTGGTTTACTTCAGTGACTCAAGCTCTTCCCAACGCTCGAAGCAAACTTCCAATTGCTTTTCTTTATCAGCCAACTGACTCAATACCTGATTGACTTTATCCTGCGCCTGACTATAAAAGTCTGAATGTCCAATAGTGGTCTGCAATGCGAGAATTTCTGCCTCCAATTGCTCCATCACATTAGGTAGCGACTCTAACTCACGCTGTAGCTTATACGACAGTTTTTTTATCGCTTTCACTGGTTCTGCAGTTTTAACTTCGACGGGTTTAGTTTCAACCGCAGGAGCTTCGACCACCTTTTGTGAACTAGGTTCCTCAGAATAAAACTTTGCCCCTTGGTTCACAGCATCTTGATAACCACCTACATACTCGCTCCAATGGCCATTACCCGCATACCACCAGCTACTGGTCACAGTATTGTCGATAAATGCCCTGTCATGGCTCACTAGCAATAACGTACCTTGGTATTCAGTGAGCAACGACTCTAGCAATTCTAAGGTCTCAATATCAAGATCGTTAGTTGGCTCATCGAGAATGATTAAGTTTGCAGGGCGAATTAATAACTTAGCCAATAACAAACGGTTCTTCTCACCACCCGACAGCGCTTTCACTGGCGTTCTGGCGCGCATAGGCGAGAACAAGAAGTCCTGCAAATAACTTAAAATGTGGCGGTCTTGACCATTGATCGTGATGGTCTTTTTACCTTCACCAACGTTATCTTCAACGGTTTGCTCAGGATCTAACGCTTCACGATATTGGTCGAAATAAGCGATTTCGAGCTTAGTACCGACTTTAATTTCGCCCGATTGCGGTTGCAGCTTCTCGATTAACAGCTTGATCAAGGTTGATTTACCACAACCGTTTGGCCCAATCAGCGCAATACGGTCACCACGGATAACCGTCGTATTAAAGTTTTTAACCAGATTTTTATCGGGCAGATTGAAGTTAAGATCGGTCACATCAAAGACTAACTTACCAGAACGTTCAGTATCCGATACTGCCATTTTAGCATTGCCTTGACGATTCAGACGTTCACTTCGCTCTTCACGTAGCGCCTTCAGTGCGCGAACTCGACCTTCGTTACGGGTACGTCTGGCTTTAACGCCTTGACGGATCCACACTTCTTCATCGGCGAGACGCTTGTCAAACAAGGCATTTTTCTCGGCTTCGACGCGCAACCATTCTTGCTTACCATCAAGATACATTTGATAGTTGCCCGGCCATGAGGTCACCACACCACGGTCTAAATCGACAATCCGCGTCGCCATACGGGCAATAAAGCCCCTATCGTGGCTGATAAAGACGATAGCGCCTTGATAATCGAGTAAAAACTTTTCAAGCCACTCGATAGTGTCTATGTCTAAATGGTTGGTCGGTTCATCAAGTAACAACAGATCTGGCTCGCTCACCAGTGCTCTGGCTAACGCCACTTTACGCTGCCAACCACCCGATAACTCGCTCAAGGATTTGTCAGGATCGAGACCTAACAACTCGCAGTTTTGTTGGATGCGAGAATCTAACTGCCATCCATTATAGTGGTCTAAGGTTTCTTGCAGACCTTGCATCTCATTTAGCATACGATCCATTTGCTCTGGATCGGCATGGGCCACATCGTGGGACAGTTGATGATAACGCTCAAGCGCCTCGCCCACTTCCTTTAATCCCGCAGCAATATAAGCGTATACCGTGCCTTGCTCAGCCTTTGGCGGATCTTGTTGTAGACGGCTAACGGTCACATTACCAGCGATATTGAATTCGCCTTCATCCAGCAGTACATCACCAGATAACACTTTTAATAAACTCGACTTGCCAGCACCATTACGGCCAACAATACACACGCGCTCACCGCGTTGAATAGTAAAATCCGCTTTTTGTAACAACGGAGTGTAACCATAGGCTAAAGAGCCACTATTGATACGAACCAGACTCAAACTAAGCTCCTGTAAACTCTTGTAATTGCGTTGCGTTAAATGGCCAATGTAATTCTCTACCATCCCAAGCTTTAAGCACTGGGATCGATACGCCATAATGCTGCGCGAGGTATTCATCGTCACAAATATCTATGGCCCGATAGACAATATCGGCCGCGTCCAGTAAGGCCGCGGCCAGTTCACACAGATGACATCCCTCTGTGTGATATAGCAGATAATGCCTGTTATCTAATTCTGCTTGAGTCAACTCAGGCATGTGTGATAAGCCAAGTATTATGAATATGTGGATTACGTTTGTAGTCCATAGGCAAAGTCACGTCATCAATGTTCTTCACATTAATGTTCATCTTTGTCAGTGCCTCTATGTCCATCTTAAACTTACGTTTATTATTAGAGAACACTAGCTCGCCTGTTGGGCTTAGCAGTTTCACTAAGGATGCCAGTAAGTTCACATGGTCTCTCTGCACATCGAATGAATCTTCCATACGCTTAGAATTTGAGAAGGTCGGCGGATCGATAAAAATCAGATCGTACTGTTCACGGCAATCACGGATCCACTGCATGCAGTCAGATTGAACAAACTCATACTGCTTACCTTGAAGCCCATTGAGTGCAAAGTTGTCCTTCGCCCAAGCAATATAGGTATTGGACATATCCACCGTCGTCACCGATTTAGCCCCACCAAGCGCCGCATGCACAGAAGCAGAACCTGTGTAAGAAAACAGGTTAAGTACACGGCGTCCCTTAGATTTTTGACCGACTAAACGGCGTGTCAATCTGTGATCGAGGAATAAACCTGTATCCAAATAACCGGTTAAGTTCAGTTTGAACTTAGCGCCATATTCGGTAGTGATAAGCTCTAACTTACGCTCATCCAGCTTTTGATACTGACTCGTGCCCTTTTGACGCTCACGGGTCTTCATGATCATCTTGTTCGGATTGATACCAATGGCCGACGGCAGTGCTAACAACACATCGCTTAAACGACGCTTGGTTACGGCTTCAGGTATAGTTGCTGGCGCCATATATTCTTGAATAATCACGTAATCTAAGTATTTATCTACTGCGACGTTATATTCAGGAATGTCGGCATCATAAATACGATAGCTGTCGATGCCTTCTTTCTTGGCCCACTTCTCTAATAACTTGGCATTTTTCTTAATGCGGTTAGCAAATGCAGGGGCGATATCGGCAATGTCGACGCCGTCTGGCAGCACTGGCGTATCACGACGTGTACTGGTCGCATGCAAGGTATAAATGTTAAAAGCACATTCTAGGGCACCGTTGAACATCTTCATCTGTTTGTCGGCTTTAAGCTTAAGTGATGATACCAGCTCGATATCACTACACAGCATGGCCACTTTCCAGCCGCCAAACTCTTTCTTAAACTTGTCGCCTAGCTGATAGTAAAGCTGCAATAACTCAGACACATTGCCTAAACGTTCACCATAAGGTGGGTTAGTGATCAAATAGCCACTTTCTGAAGGCGGCGTTATCGTCAACGCATCTGCAACTTGAAACTCAATTAACTCGAGTACACCGGCATTTTCGGCGTTACGTTTGGCTAACGCGACTAAGCGCGAATCGATATCTGAGCCGTAGAATTTAATCTCACAACGTTTCACGCCTAATGAGGCACGCGCTTTCGCTTCTTCAACGATTTCTTGCCACACAGCTTTATCATGACGACGCCAATGTTCAAACCCAAAACGGCTACGCTGTAAGCCTGGGGCAATATCGGCCGCCATTAAAGCCGCTTCAATCAGCACAGTTCCACTACCACAGAAAGGATCGAGCAAGGTCGAAGGCGCTGCTTGCCAGCCACTGCGTACTAACATGTTGGCGGCTAAGTTTTCCTTCAGAGGCGCTTCGCCAGTGGTCGAACGATAACCACGTTGATGCAATGATGGACCAGAGAAGTTCATCGCAATCGTGATTACGCCATTACGAAAATGGGCATCAACTTTAAAGTCAGCATCGACGCGTGACACATTGGGGCGCTCAACGTCATCGTCCCGGAATCTATCCACAACCGCGTCTTTAATCTTAAGTGCGCCGAACTGGGTATTATTGATAAAACCACCCGTACCATGAAAATCGATACTAAAAGTGCTTTTATTGGAAAAGTGCGCCGGCCAATCGACACAATAGGCGGCATTATAAAGTTGCTCTGCCGACTCGCAGCTGCCTTTATAGATAACCAACACGATACGGCTGGCTAAGCGTGTCCATAAAGTAATCCGATACGCTAAAGCTAAGGGGGCAGTGAAATACACACCAGCAACACTCTCTTTTACTTCAGTCGCACCAAATTCTGTCAGCTCTTGGGCTAAGCTATATTCAAAGCCCTTAGGGGCGGCGGCAAAAAAATTAAGCATGGGATAATCAGTACGCAGTCAAAATCAAAGCGACATTATACCTGCTCGAATACATAAAAGATAAACAGTTATTAGTCGAAACCCCATTTAGTCTCATCCTCGACTTAAGATAATCAACGAAAAATCCCTAACTTATGTTTAAATTGTATGAAAGCCCCCCACTCCGCTTTATATTTAAGCGTTCACCACCTTTTTCGATCTTCGTCCTTGCAATGCCAAGGCGCTGCCGTTATAGTCTGCCCCGCTTTGAAGACGGACGCGGGATGGAGCAGCATGGTAGCTCGTCGGGCTCATAACCCGAAGGTCGTAGGTTCAAATCCTGCTCCCGCAACCATTTAAAAGCAAAATAATAAAGTAATACAGATAGATATCGGACGCGGGATGGAGCAGCATGGTAGCTCGTCGGGCTCATAACCCGAAGGTCGTCGGTTCAAATCCGGCTCCCGCAACCACTTTCTATATGTGTTTGTAATGAGAAACAGCTTATCGGGCTCAACTCCTTATAAACAACAGGCGAAGGTAGTCAGTTAAAATACGACTCCAGCAACCAATTCTTAGATGACAGAATTAAAATAGTTATTAACAGCAACAATCGGACGCGGGATGGAGCAGCATGGTAGCTCGTCGGGCTCATAACCCGAAGGTCGTCGGTTCAAATCCGGCTCCCGCAACCACTTTTTATATGTGTTTATAAAGAGAAACAGCTTATCGGGCTCAACTCCTTATAAACAACAGGCGAAGGTAGTCGCTGATTTAACATTAGCAATCCGGCTTCCGCAACCAATTCTTTGATGACAGAATTAAAACAGTTATTAACAACAATCGGACGCGGGATGGAGCAGCATGGTAGCTCGTCGGGCTCATAACCCGAAGGTCGTCGGTTCAAATCCGGCTCCCGCAACCACTTCTCTTTATTAAAGAGAAAATAACCAGCACAAGCTGGTTTTTTTGTATCTAAAATTCGTAATAACCCTCTGTAAAATCCTAACCAGATCACCATGGTAGCGCTCATCGGATTCAACGACCTATAAACAACCGATGAAAGCCATCAGTTCAAATCATCTTCAACAACAGCGTCCAAAATAAGATTTAAACTGATTAGCTGACATCAATGCGTTTTTTGGATTTCAAATTTCGCCATGAAGGTGTCGGACAATATGACTCCTGCCATAGCACCAAAGGAAACGGTGAAAATCATGATGAAAGGTAGAGGTTTCAAATAAGCGGAAGTGAGAACACCTTGACCGAACCAGTGCAGCAACAGACCAAGGATCATGACGCCAAAAGCGAGCTTATTTGCAGCAAAAAACATCGGAATTTCGAACGCCCACAACGCTTTATTTTCCTTAAATTGAGCGAAACCGAAATAGAGATAAAGCAGTAATGCCACTATAGCGAGAGTGCAAACACTGAGTGCATAGCTTAATTGAGAAGCCCCAGCCAATACTTGATAGCCGATACGTATGGCATAAATACCGACACCCAACCAAAGTATCAGCAGCGGCAATAAAATGAGTCCCATTTTTATCCTTAAAAGTTAGGATAGACATACACTTAGCACCTAAAGCGAACTCTGAAAATGAGCGCTTAATGCTATTCCAAGACCTCGGTTCGTAAAGTGAGATCTTGAAGTAAGTTCTTAAATTCAGCGCTTAGAGCAAATTCTTAAAGTTAGTACTTAGAGTGAGAGCCTTAAGCAACAGCTAAAATAGCGCCGAGATCAGCATGCTATTTTAACCGCGCCATATGATACACACTGACAAACTCACCATTTCTAAAAGCAAAATCCTTCGACTCACCTTCCATTACAAAGCCAAACTTTTTATATAGACCAATGGCGGCATGATTATCGGTATAAACCGTTAATTCAATTCGTTTTATATTCATCCATTTATCGGTAAGCTCAAGCATCGCGTTAATCAAGGCACTGCCTACACCGCGGCCTTGCCAACTGTCTTTTACACCCATACCAAATGAGGCAACATGCCTACGGCGAGGTTGCTCATACACTTCAAAACCCAACTCACCGACAATTTCACCTTCAATCTCTGCGACATAGCGATGAACATGATTCGATGTTGCTGCAAGACGCGCCTCCCATTTATCGGTCGATGGCAAAGGTAATTGCAAGGTACCCGCATAGGCATTTGGACAGGCATATACTGCTTGAATGGCTGCAGCGTCACTCTTCTCTGCATGCCTAATAGTAATATTTCCCAATGAGTCCCCTCCCTGGTTTTCAAATAAAAAAGACGTGTCCAATTCAACGTACACAGAACTAAGCACACAGGTCTAAGCCCAACGAATTGACTTAGGCATGCTGTGGATCACTGTGATTAAGCAACTCAACCCGATTATTATCAAACCGACTTTACGGATGAAGCTCACATAAGACAAGTATGAAATTTAAAAAACTATTGATAAACATGGATTTTATACAGATAGATATCAATCAATATAGGAATTGAATCAACCACCGCCCTGTCTCCATAACCCAGCCTCAACACCTAGGTTGAAACTCTGGGCAAATAAAAACCCGCTCAAGATAAGATCTAGGCGGGTTTATAAGATTCAGGCACTAAGGTGATAATCGAGTTGAATACTTCAGCCTTCAATTAATCCAATACAATCAATAGTATGGTTCTAATATAAACTGTTTAATTAAAGTGGTAAACGACCATTAAAGGACAGCGCTAACGTAGTGCTATCCACGTATTCCAACTCGCCACCTACGGGTACGCCATGGGCAATGCGGCTTATCATCACTTTGTGACGTCTGGCCATATCGGCAATAAAATGCGCTGTAGCCTCACCTTCTACTGTTGGATTTGTCGCTAATATCAGTTCGGTGACATCACCCGATGCCAAATGGCGCTCGAGTAACGCTAAGCCTAACTCTTCTGGCCCCACACCATCGAGGGGCGATAAATGGCCTAAAAGCACAAAGTAACGGCCAGTGAAATGTCCACCCGCTTCAATGGCTAACACATCAGCCGGCGTTTCCACCACACAAATGGTGGAGGAGGTACCGCGTTTATGGCTAGCACAGATCGGACAGAGGGTTTCTTCAGTGTAGGTTCGGCAAGACTGACAATGACCGACGTCACTCATCGCACTGGACAGCGCACTGGCTAACTTAAGCCCTGCTTTTCGGTCACGCTCGAGTAACTGAAACGCCATACGTTGCGCCGATTTAGGCCCAACCCCAGGTAAACAACGCAGGGACTGAATTAACTCATCTAACAATGGACTGAATTTCATCGGCTATCTCAATTAAAATGGCATTTTCATGCCTGGTGGTAATTGCATGCCACCAGTAACTTCAGCCATTTTAGTTTTTTGGTTTTCTTCGATTCGACGGGCAGCGTCATTACAGGCCGCAGCAATCAAATCTTCCAGCATTTCTTTGTCGTCTTCCATCAGGCTTGGGTCGATTTCGACTTTACGCACTGTGTGCGCGCCTGTCATAGTCACTTTCACCAAACCAGCACCAGATTCACCCACCATTTCCATACGGGCGATTTCTTCCTGCATTTTGGCCATTTTTTCTTGCATCATCTGGGCCTGTTTCATCAAATTGCCCATACCGCCTTTTCCAAACATAGTCATTTCTCTTCTATTAGGGTTAGTCGCAAGCATTAACGCGGCTAATCTTACTTAAATAAATGGGATTGGCAATCAATGCCGTTATCTTGTTAATAAACTTATGATCTCGATGCAGAGTTTCTCAGCAGCATCACTATAAATATGCACTCGAAGCCTAAATTTAAACCACAACGCTACAAATTAACGATGAAAATTTTACCCAAAGACTCGCCAATAATGGCTAACTCGCGGCCTCAGTTAACTCTGGTAACGCTTGTATTTGCTGACTGCGTAAATTCAACAACTCTGGCGGATACACTAGACTATCGGCATCGAGTTCGGCGCCCATACGTTGGATCAACCATTGCACATTGTCATCATGAATCAAGGATTGATGCGCTTGTTGCAGCAACTCTTGGTGGAAACGCTTACGTAACTCTAAGGGCGTTTCCCGCTGTTCATCGATTCCTATGACCACTTGCACCCGTCTTGGGTTCCCGAGCGCGGTAGTTAAGGCTTGCTCAAGCTGCACTATGGCAACATCGGCCGCTAGATGCTTCTGGTTTGGTTTAAGCAGCAACGGCAAAGGATCACTCAAAGTTTGACAGACAGAATTAACCGCCAGTTGCCGCACTCGCCCGCCGATCTCTAAGCTCGCCATCAACTTGTACCAATGTAAATCTAATGGATGGCCGCTAATAGGTTGAGTCGAACTGAGCGCGACTTGTGTCTCCTGCGTGTGTTCCACTGTATTTGACGCATTTGTCAGTGCTGTTGTGCTAGCCAAAGCAAACTCTGAGGCGGGTATTTCTTCTTGACGTACAGCCTGATTTTGAAGTATTTCCGACTTCAAACTTGATGCTGCGACCTGCCCGTCACTCAGGGATAGAGTGTCATCTTGTGCATGATTAGGTGCGTAACTCACGCCTAAAAGCTCTTGAGCATGACTGGCTTGAACATTCTTTATATCAGCAGCTTGCGCGCTCACCGGCTGAACACTGTCAGTCTTATTGCTATCGACTTGCGTCACTTCGATAGATTCAGCTTCAGGCGCTGCCTCCCAAGGCGGACGATCATCTGCAGCGGACGGTTTGACAGGCTTATCAGAGACAATTCCAGTTGAGATGACGACTGAAGATACTGCTTGGTGCAGATCGATAGGCTCAAGATCTAAGTCGAAGTCATCATCAAAATCTATCGCTAAATCAGGGTCTAAATCAGATGCTGGATCAACAGAAAATGCCACACTTGGCTGACTCGCTTCAATTTTAGTAACCGATTTAGGTAAGGTTACACAATGTGATTTAGTGTTTGGCGTCTTAAGTTTTGAGTCCAATGACGACTTTTTTTCATCACCGTCCTTAGCACTTAAGGCGTCAAGATCAGATAGCAGCGAATCCCGCGCCGCCAACACAGCTGAGAGAATATCATCATCGGCTAAGGATACAGAAGCGGCTTGTTGTAGCGCTTGGTCTTGTATTGAATCTGATACTGAGGTCTGTGATTGAGTGAAGACTTGAGCCACAGGTGCTGACTGACGATCAGCAGAAGCTTGCATGCCTGCAGCGTTTGAAACACCTACAGAACTTTGAACATCAACAGAATTTATAGCCTCTTTCGAATCAAAGCCATGGTTAAAGTTATCATCATTATAAGCGCCAGAGGAAAAATCAGCATAAACGTCTTGATAGGAATCAAGTGGAGCTGACTCTAGGGCATAATCCTCCATCGCTGAATATGAATGCTCAGCTTCATTTCCATGAATGCGATTAGCATCATGCCCTAGCTCAAACGCGTTGTTATCGATGTTGTTATCGAAGATGTTCTCTGCAGCAAGGTCTTTATCAAAAAGAGCTTTATCTACACTGTCACCACACTCAACAACTGTTGAATTGACAGCAGTTTCAGGCTCTGCCGTATTCACTAGACTCGGTTTGGAAGCTATTGTGACTAATTCAATTCCTTGAATATTCTGAGTATCAATACTAGCGACCGATACCTCGATACCAGCAACAGATTCTGAAGTGTGTATAAGAGACGCTTGAGCGGTTGATACTGTTTGAGTTTGTGGCTCGACTTCAGCATTCACTATCTCAACATTTAAGCTTAAGCTGCCAGCGTTAAATCCCTGACTCTGCGCCTGACTTAGAATCACCGCCTGTTCGGCAATTAATGCCGCATCCGCTTGGAGCTCAGCATCAAGTGCCTGCTCTGCGGTATCGGCAGGCTCAATTAATGCTGTTTTTTTTTCAGCAGGCAGTTGTTCCGCAGTATGTGGCTCAGCAAACTTTTGTTCTTTTACATCATGAGCTTGCGCTGTCGCAACTGGCGTTTGCCCTTCGGATAAACTGATCTCAGCGACCGCATCAGGCTGCCAGCGCTTTACTGGCTTTTCCGGCACAAACGCCACAGCGCGTAATAGCGCCATCTCAAGACCCGATTTAGGATCCGGTGCATGGGGTAAGTCTTTGCGGCCTGTTAATAAAATCTGATAATAAAGCTGCACTTGTTCCGGCTTAAGCTGTTCGGCAAAGGCGCGAATTTGTGCGCTATACAAGGATTGCTGTGCGCAAGCGGGGGCAAATTGGGTCAAGGTAATTTGATGTAACAACTCAAGTAAACTGCGTAGCACTTCTTGGGCATCTGCGCCGTACGCAAGCACTTGGGCACAGGTATGCATTAACACACCAATATCGGCATCGGTTAAGGCTTTAAGCAAGGCAACCACATGCTGCTCATCAATACTGCCAAGCATGGTTTGTACTTGGCCAAGCATCACATTACCGCCACCAAAGGCGATGGCTTGATCTGTCAAACTCAAGGCATCACGCATACTGCCATTGGCAGCTTTAGCCAGCAATTTTAGGGCTTCTACATCAAAGGGAAACTGCTCTTGGGTCAAGATATGATTGAGCTGAGTGCCAATTTCAGCTTGGGTCAGGCTTTTTAAATTGAACTGCAAACAACGAGATAACACAGTCACTGGCAGTTTCTGCGGGTCGGTGGTCGCCAGAAGAAATTTAACGTGCTCGGGGGGTTCTTCTAAGGTTTTTAGCAGTGCGTTAAAACTGCTGCGCGACAGCATATGCACTTCGTCGATGAGATAAACCTTAAAGCGGCCACGGGTTGGACGATACTGCACATTGTCTAACAGCTCACGGGTATCATCGACCTTAGTGCGAGATGCGGCATCGACTTCAATCAAATCGACAAAACGGCCTTGGGCGATTTCCACACAACTGCCGCAAACACCACAGGGAGTGGCTGTCACGCCTTGTTCGCAATTTAAGCCTTTGGCAAAGAGTCGCGCCAAGCTGGTTTTACCGACACCGCGCGTTCCCGTAAACAGGTAAGCATGGTGTAAGCGCTGCTGGCTTAACGCATTGGTCAAGGCATGCAAAACATGGCTTTGGCCAACCATTTGATCAAATGTGGCAGGGCGCCATTTTCTGGCTAACACCTGATATGACATGGAACTCCCCAGAGTATGTGATACAAAAGCGGGAGCATGCGCCCCGAGAACTTTGAAAGATAACATGCCATGATTTGACATGCCATCAAACTATCCCAAGGCGCCTTTAGCTGCAGATTTATTCGCCTTCAAACTCACAAAGTTTAACCAACTCAAGCCCTAATGCGGTTAAACGGGCTTCACCACCTAAATCAGGTAATGAGATCACAAAGGCCGCATGTTTAACTTCACCGCCGAGTTGGCGGATCAGTTTAACGGTCGCTTCGATAGTACCGCCAGTGGCGAGTAAATCATCAACAACGAGCACTTTGTCATTTGCGCTAATCGCATCAGTATGAATTTCTAGGCTATCGTGACCGTATTCCAGTTCATAGCTTTGGCTGATGGTTGCACGCGGCAATTTGCCGGGTTTACGCACAGGTACAAAACCGATACCCAATTCTAAAGCCAACGGTGCACCAAATAAGAAACCACGGGCTTCAGTACCCACAATTTTGGTAAAGCCTTGACCACGATAATGTTCAACTAACAAGTCGATGGTCGCTTTATAGGCTGCTGCATTCTCAAGCAAACTGGTGACATCTCGAAATAAAATCCCTTCCTTAGGATAATTAGGAATCGTTTTAATGCTTTGCTTTATCAAGGATAAGGTTTCTGTATTCATAGCCATCATATTTGCTTAATAAGTTACTTAATCAATTCACCAACCTAGCGGTGGCGGTATAAAACAAAACGTCCACACTGGGTGGACGCATTGTCGAAAGTCGGACAAAGCTTATGCCGCTTTAGTTTTAGTTGCAACAATCACAATGCACAAGTGATGGAAAGGTTATCAATTTGTGCCTTAGATCAAACCCTGTTGGCTCTCAGTTAAATAGCCTCAACAAGAACACGACTAAACTTTCAGTCACAGCACTTGAGCCCATCTAATAACTCAATCATCCCTCTATTTCAGGTATACCTTTAAGATACCAAAGTAGGACCAATGCCATGACAAACAGCAGACCTTTTACCCAAAGGATAGGGACCACAATAATACTGACACTAAAACTCAGCGCGCTAACTATCATGGCTTTGCGTTTCAATCCCTTACGCATTGCTCGCTGCTCTTGCCACTGGGTTAAAGCGTCGGCAAACCAGGGATGTGTCATCAACCAATGGTGTAAACGTTCACTCGAGCGGGCAAAGCAGAAGGCAGCAAGCAAGATAAAAGGCACGGTCGGCAATATCGGTAGCACGATACCGACTAAACCTAAGACTAAAGCGGTTAAGCCTAACAGTAAAAATAATCCGCGCTTTAATACCATAAGTTTAAATGCCCTTTATCGGAAAAACAAAAGCCACTCGAAGAGTGGCCAATAGGCTACGCGCTAGAGATTAACGCTCGCTTAAATTAAACCTAAATGCTTTAACCAAGACAGACTTGCTGGCAGAGTCGGCAACAGTAAAACTAAAATAAAACCAATAAAATACAAAAAATTAAATGGGTCTTTAAACGGCTGACTACTCATTACAGCTCCTCTAGTATGTGCAAGTATAAGTGCGCAGGAATCGTACAGTGATTGAGATCACAAAACGGCCGACATTGTAGCGGTTTGTCAAATTAATAAAAACCCTCTAAATGTAGGGTTATTGCATTTATTTCGGCAATAAACCCAACCTTAAGACTGACGTCCGCGCACTATCCCTTTGGCCGCTAATTGCTCGAGTAACTGCATACAACCTTGCTCAATAATCTCTGGCGCCATTTGAGGGTAAGTGATTGTTAACCAATCAACTATCTCTTTAAAACCCGCTTGGCCTTGAGCTTGAAGAAATGCCAGCACCTGCGCGCTTAAGGGATTTAACTGTAGGAAACACACTTCGCAATCGGCATCTTGATAGAGACAAAAAAACACTGGCGTATCGAGTTGTTGCTGCGGACGATAATCCTGACGAACGTGCTGCACCTCAAAATGATACTGCGCCACCCTCGCCGTCTGTGACAAACATAAAGCCTGCGTCGACATTTGCGCTAGGCTAAGTTGAGATTCATCCCCACTCGCCTGTGCGACCGCAACGGCCAACTCTAGCCATTCATAGTGCGCTAATTCGAGCATAAAAACAGGATCATTTGCCGTGGGCTGATATTCCTGCTGTAAAAAATCTAAAAACTCACTCGCTATATCGATAAAAATCGGCGATTGGCAATCATGTTGACTGAAAAAACGCTGCACCAAAGTCAGCCAATCCTCCTCAGAATACAAACTTTTAAGCACGGGAAAGCCGTTCGACACAAATCCCAGCACATTATTAAAAAATAACTCGCGGTAAACCTGCATACTCCGGAAATCAGTATCCGCGGGCAATGGCGAAGAGGGATCGCGGATATAATCGATAAAGGATTGCTGCACTTGCTTAAAATCCATTAGGCGCTCCTCTTTACGGCATGAGCACTATTTTGGGCATGGGAGCTGGACGCCGCCATTTGATAAGCGTGAATTTGATTTATCTCGAGCAACAATTCAGCGGTTGTCGGCAAATTAAAGTCACGCTCAAGCAACGTCGGTTTTACCCCATGCAAGGCATAACAGCGCTGTAATAATGTCCAGACGGGATCGTTAATGGCGGCGCCATGGGTATCAATGAGCAGATCTTCAGCTTGTTTGTAGTGCCCAGCAATATGCAGATAAGCGATGCGCTCCGTCGGCATGGCCTGTAAAAAGGCATCGGCATCGTATTGATGGTTTATCGAGTTCACATAGATGTTGTTCACATCCAGTAGCAGTTTACAATCGGCTTCTTGCAGCACGGCATTAACGAATTCAAGTTCTGTCATTTGCGCACCTGGAGCGGCATAAAAAGACACATTTTCTAAAATAAGCGGCCGCTCTAGAATATCTTCTACTTGCTTGACCCGCGCCGCCACATGCTTCACCGCAGCGCAGGTAAAAGGGATAGGCATTAAATCATATAAGTGACCTTGCCCTGAGCAATAACTTAAATGTTCGGAATAGACTTGGATTTGGTGTAAATCCATAAAGGTTTTGATATTTTTTACAAACGCGAGATCTAAAGGTTCAGGGCTACCAATGGATAAACTCAAACCGTGGCAGTAGAAAGTATGTTGCTCAGTCAACTCACGAAATTGGCGGCCAAATTTACCACCTAAGGTCATCCAATTCTCAGGCGCCACTTCAAAAAAATTAATAGCATCAGGCACCTGTAAACAAAATTCACTGAGCATTTCTCGTCTTAATCCCAGCCCTACCTGTGCCGTATTTTTTTGATCATTCATAGAACCTCACGAACGCTAACCTGTAATCGCTTAAGAATAAAACACAAGAGACCAGCGCTGGCTGGCCTCTTTAGGCTCAATTATCCCAATAACTGCAGGGATAAAACAAACCCGCTTTACTTCACTTCTTTTTTAACGGCTTCGACTTTAGCATCCACTTTTTCAGCGGTTTTCTTCATATCAGCGCCACATTTCGCTTCACCACACTTACCTTCATGGGCCTTATCAGCGGCTTTCTTCATGTCAGCACCGCATTTCGCTTCGCCACATTTCCCCTCATGAGCTTTATCTGCAGCCGCTTTTTTCATCTCAGCACCGCATTTAGCCTCACCACACTTACCTTCTTTGGCTTTTTCAGCGGCGGCTTTCTTCATGTCTGCGCCGCATTTGGCTTCACCACATTTGCCTTCTGAACCTACAATTTGATAGCCCGCATCCATAGCTTCAAAACCAAATGGGTTAGTTTGTGCATTGACAGCAAAAGCTGAACTCATCACAACTGAACCTAACGCTACTGCAACTGCTGTTTTTTTAACTGAATTCATAAATAATCCCTTCTTGTTTATTGAGTAATAATGACCAACAACAGTTTAAGTAGCTGGCTTACAACAAAAGACCTGCCTTATTTCGATTCTATTGCAAAAAATATCACTAAGTCACAGAAATGGTAAAAATATCCTGCTATGACAATCAGTTTAGCTTGGATTTTATTTATTGGCGTACCTATTCATCCTCCTTCACAAGGCCACTTTGTAACTTAGGGCTGATAAGGTAGAATGCTCGCCCTTTGCAACAGATATGGGTTTACTGCAGTGCGTGTGATTTTGGCTCCAATGGAAGGCGTAGTAGACGCTTTGATGCGTGACATCCTATCGACCATCAATCCCTACGATTTGCTCGTCACCGAATTTGTGCGAGTGGTAGACCAACTGCTGCCTGAAAAGGTCTTTCTCAAACTGTGTCCTGAACTGCTCAACAACGGCAACACCCCTTCAGGTACGCCAGTACGAGTACAATTGCTTGGTCAAGAACCCCAATGTATGGGCGAAAATGCCCTGCGTGCCATTGAGTTAGGCTCACACGGTGTTGATGCAAACTTTGGCTGTCCAGCAAAAATTGTTAACCGCAGTAAAGGTGGCGCCGTATTATTGCAATATCCTGAGAGTGTGCACGATATTGTCAAAGCCATGCGTCAAGCAGTACCAAAAGAGCATGCCGTAACGGCCAAAATACGTTTGGGCTATGAAGATAAGTCACTGTTTATGGAAAACGCCATTGCAGTGTATGAAGCTGGTGCAACTGAACTTGCCATCCATGCGCGCAGTAAAGTCGACGGTTACAGACCGCCAGCCTATTGGGAATACATCACCGAAGTACGCAAACGCTTGCCAATCCCGGTGATCGCCAACGGTGAAATTTGGAACCGCGACGATGCTAAGCGTTGCATCGACATCACCGGCTGCGACAGTATTATGATCGGCCGCGGGGCGATTTCATTGCCCAACTTGGCCGATACCATCAAGACAGGCGCAACCCCTTATACTTGGGCGCAAACCTTAGGGCTGATGCTCAGTTATACCCAAAGAGAGCTTAATGGTCGCAAGAGTGACTATTATCCCGCTCGGATCAAACAGTGGTTTACCTACCTCAATCGTCAATATCCCGAAGCCGATACCTTATTTAGGGAGCTACGCGTGTTTAAAACAACAGAAGAAATCGTCGCGGTATTAGAAGCTGCGCAGCGAAACTTAGCCGTCTAACCATAGAGTGTGACCAACCACAAAACGAAAATCTATCTGATAAAGGTAAGAAATCGAGACTCAAACGCGGCAATGTGTGCAATGAAAGGGACTTAGTCATAGCACACATAATGCGATAGGAATGAAGTACTTTTTCGATTTTTAACGGCGAAAATATTTAAAATATGGCAGATACTTGATCTTTATCATAGTCGTTGGTAGTGGAACTATTAGACTGGACGCCTAGAGTCAAATGAAATAGGCGATTTTACGTGAGCACCACCCATATCATACATGAATTGTCAGAGCTTGAAGCTAATCTAAGGAAAGAACTCGGCGCGCTCCCTCCGTTCCTCGAAGTCATAGGGGAGCATTATGCTAGCCTGAGTCTGACAGAGTTAATTGATACATTGGCGCAAACGCCACTGGCCGATCACCCGCTATTTTGCCAGCTGAATAAACTTGATGCCGCCTTTTGTCAGCTCGACTTAGGCCTCTACGGTCTTTGCTCGGATTGTGAGGCAGAAATCGACACCGAACGCTTAAACCAAGATCCCACTGAACAACGCTGCGCCTCCTGCGCCGAGCATTATCAACACGAACATCGCCACGAGCTGCGCCTCACGCATTGATAGCGCTCATTCGACATCCAGTAAACGGCCTTATAAGCAAAAAAACCTCCGCAAGCGGAGGTTTGAGTTATCCAGGGAGGGCGGACAACCTAAAACTTCTGGTTTATTCTCAGGTAATACGTTCTACCTAACACATCATATAAACCCACATTCACATCGCGATAATCGGCGTAGGTGTAATAGTTTGGTGTTTCAGCATCAAACACATTATTCACCCCTACTGTGATAGAGCCGTTATAAGCATGGGTATAACCAAACTGAATGTTATGTTTAAAGTAATTATCGTAATCAACATAACGGTCGGTTTCTTCTAACTCGTTGAAATAACTTGCTGATTGACTACCGATATAAACAACTGTCCATGCGGCAGAGAAATCATCGTATTTCCAACTGGTCGCAAAGTTACCGCGCCAATCGGGCGAGTCAGTCGACCCTGCGTAATCGATCATGTCTGCTTCAGCGTTGTCCTGCTTTTTAAAATCAAGCACATGAGTTAAATCCAGTTTGAAATTGAAATCCCCAAAGCCTGTTTCTAAGTTATAAGCCGTAACAAAATCGATACCTGAGGTCTCAACTGTAGCTAAGTTACGAACTCCGGCTTCAATATATTCAATCTTGCCATCAGGACCGCGCGTCACATAGGGAGAAGAACCATTCTTGATTTCATCACGCAGGATATCATCCACATCAATTGACTCAATTTTGTTGTCATAGGTGATTGAGTAATAAGATAACTCCAAGTTCCATGCGTCAGTAACATTCCAAACGCCGCCAAAGGTTAACGAGTTGCCCTCTTCTGCCTCTAGATCAGGATTTCCTCCATACCAGGTTTTATGTTGATTATTAGTCGCGCAATAAATGGCATCCACGTTACCAGGTTCATTACACCATAAAGAATCAACACCCTTCTCAAAACTCAAGGATTGAGACGAGAACATTTCGCTCATATTCGGCGCGCGGAATGAGTCACCATAGCTAGCACGCAGTAATAATGTGTCTATAGGACGCCAGCTTAAACCAAACTTAGGCACCACGGCATCGAAGGTCGATGAATTAACGACTTCCCCCTGAGGCCCTGTGAGAGTTCCTTTCTGCTCATAGCGCTCATAACGTACTGCGGCAGAAAACTCAACATTGGCAGGTAAGCCTACTTGGAGTTCCAAATAAGCGGCGCTACGGTCACGTGTGGCATCCACATCATCACCCCCCGAACCGCCGGAGATAATACCCGCGGCCGATTCTGGATCACTGGTTTGCTTAAACTTGATCATTTCATATTCAAGACCACCGACCATAGCGACCGAAAGATCACCGTCATCGAGCAGTAAGGTCGAAGCAAGACCATCCAATTGAGTACTTTCAAATTTGCCCTGATAAACCCCAGTATGCGCAGCTTTACGATACAGATCTGTCATCTGTTGATCCCACTGCTCATAACTCATTCCAGAGGTATTGAAAATATCATATTGCTCTGAATCAATTTCTTGCTGAATAATATCGTCATTCAGTAAATTATAATTAAAACTATTTGTCGTCGATGTTGCGTGCTGGGCATTTAATTCCCAGTCGATACCATTCCCTGAATCTATTGTACCAACAAAGCCACCTAGAATATCAAAGTTGTTGGTTTCAGTTAATGTATCTCGCTCGCCAAGTTGCGCGCCTCGCATAGAAATTACTAATTCTTCGCCAACTGGATTAAACTTATTATCGGCACTCATCACAGGGGTATTCGTTGATACTGGCGTACCCGCATAACGGGTTTCAGTTTCTGCTAATGAAGCAGAAGCACGACCTCGGAATTTTATATTCTCAGAAATCTCATAGGAGAAATTAGATAACAGCGAATTACGAGTTTGATCGCCAAATAACTTAGTGACATTACCATGATTATATAAACAACGACCATCACCTGAGTCTATGGTATTTTCCGTTTTTTCACATATATCTGAATTACTATACCAGCTACCATTGCCTGGTCCATATTTACCGTTTGGTACTGAGCTATATCCACTATATGCGTTATAACTTGAATCGTCCATTCGCCAAATATCACGATCCATTACCGCTTTAGTATCATAATATTCATAGGTTAGCGTGATATTGCCTTTATCAGTATTAAAGCCCGTTGCAAGTGATAAACGGTTGGCATCGCCTCCTTCTACGCTTGGTTGCTCAGTACTGTAATCAAGCTGAAACCCTTCAAACTCTTTCTTAGTGATAATGTTTATCACACCCGCAACCGCATCGGAACCATATACTGCCGAGGCGCCATCGCGCAGGATTTCAATACGCTCCACGATAGCCATAGGGATAGAAGATGTATCGGCCACAGAGCCAGAGCTCGAACTCGTGCCCGGCATACGGCGTCCATCTAATAACACTAATGTCGCAGACGATCCTAAACCACGTAAATTGACATCACTGGTTGAGCTTGCTCCTGATCCATAGCCAGAAATACCACGCCAAGAACCAAAGCTGTTTATCGCAGAGTTATTCAATACGTCAGCAACGGTTTTTTCACCCGTCATGGCAATATCCGCAGCATTAATGACAGTCACGGGTGAAACAGTTTCCATATCAACTTGTTTAATACGAGAACCCGTCACTTCAATGCGTTCAACTTTCGCATTTTCTTCTGCTGCATTTACCGCTGCAGAAAAGCCTATTCCAGAAAAAACCACACTGCTTGTCGCCACTGTAATTAAACTAGTACGAACGGCTTTGGCCGTTAAACTTAAATAGCGCATTAATCTCTCCTTGAGGTAAATAAAACCCTATGTTTGTTATTTTTATATTTGGCAAGCGAACTCTATTTCGCTGTAGGGATAATGTTAATACGCAACATCTAAGTCAACCATTAAAAACAATTAATCTCAAATCAAAACAAATTGACACAAAATAAATCAACTTGAATATAAGATATCCGGATATACATCATGGGGTTAAGCAATACAGACCTGTTGAACATATTAAATATTTAATTTGATACAATAAATCTTAATTGTTAACTAAAAGAATACCGAGAAACTCACGCCACAAATGAATCAAAGTGTATCGAAAATAAAACGCTGAATATTAATTTACACTTAGTTCAATATTAATTAACCATAAAAAATGCCACTCATTTGAGTGGCATTAATATTGAAACACTGAGTAATGATTGATTACTTAAAGTTGGCAACCTTCAACACTTTTTGAGTTCTCATAAACAATATCGCCTACAGGATTGTAGTCAGCAGCTTTAATCACTTGTTTCTCTTTCAAGAAAGAATAGAGTAAATCAGCATCAACAAAACCCGTTTGAATTGGGCTGGTTAGTTTAGGATAACCGTCACCACCCGCAGCATTAAAGCTAGGTACAGTGAACTTATAAGTGGCTGTTGGGCTAAAATCCTTGCCACCGATGTCGCTGATGTTGGCTGTTTTAGCCACACAGTCAATGGTCATTTTCACACCAGTGATTTGTGCATAACCACCAGAACCAACTTGAAGACTGCCGACTGCGCCTAAATAAGCCGCAACTTCAGTACCCGTCATTTCGTTAAGGGTAACCATATTACCAAATGGCTGAACAGTCAGCACGTCACGGTAACTAATGTTGCCTGGTTGGATAGATGCACGTACACCGCCTGAGTTCATTACACCAAAATCAGCAGTCACTTTAGCACTTTGTGCCATCGCTAACATACGGCCTAAGTTAGTTTGCTTATTACGCACGTTTGCACGCTCACCATCTAACAGGGCATCCGTTGTCGCAATGACTTCGTCTAACTTAGCTTGACCTTTCTCTTGATAGTAAGAAAGCAGCTCTTTTAACTCTGAATCCGGTTCAATTTTAGTGCCAGCTAAGTCAGCAGTTTTCTTACCAGCATCATCCAGTTTGCGCATATTCACAGGGACAAGCTTGTAGCTCGCTAGATGGAGTTCACCGTTAAAGTATTCAAAATCTGCACGGCCAACATATTTACCCCATTCATGGGCTTGCATGATCCAAGTGCCATTTTGTTTATCAGGTGCACATGCATCACCAGGCTTAAAGGCTGCATAAGCTTTGTTGTCAGTTCCCGGTTCCATACACACTGGATTCTGTGAATGACCACCGATAACAACTTGTAAATCCCCTTCTTTCAATGCGCGAGCCATAGCCACATCGCCAGGGGCATTACTACCATTTTTACCATCTGCGTAATGACCCATGTGCGTGGTAGCGAAAATGATATCTGCTGCTTTGGCATCTTTAATTTCTTTAATCACTTTAGCAACTTCCACCTTGGGATCGGTGAATGTTAGATCGCTAATGTATTCTGGATTACCAATCTTAGCAGTGTCTTCTGTCGTTAAACCAATAACAGCAACTTTAAGACCATTAACGTCAAATACTTTATAGGCATCAAAGTAACGCTCACCAAGAGTACCATCGGCATTTTTACGGTAAATGTTCGCCGCTAACATAGGGAATTCAGCAAGGCGACGCTGCATATCAAGTACTGATAACGGATTGTCAAACTCATGGTTACCAACAGCCATGGCGTCATAACCGATTTTATTCATGCCCGTAAAGTCTGGTATGGCATCTTGAAGATCAGATTCTGGTACACCCGTATTAATATCACCACCAGATAATAATAAGGTTTGACTGCCATTCTTACTCACTTCTGCACGAATTTGATCAACCAGAGTTTTCTGAGCGGCTAAACCGTATTCACCATCACTGTTTTCCCAGAAACGGCCATGGTTGTCATTGGTATGTAAAACGGTAAACGTTTTACAAGCACTTCCCGCTTCAGCACACGTTGTTGGAACTTTATCGTCATCACTATTATTACAACCCGCAAGTGCAGCGAGAACAGCAGTTGCAACTAATCCTTTAATAAGCATATGTCTCATTACATCAACCCCTTGATTTTAATTATTTTATCATAGAAAGATTGTCGTGAACTCCATCAAGTTCAGCGTCACGGATAATAGCAAATAATAAAGATAAATTGTGTCATTTTTATTAAAAACTTGACATTTATATGAAATTTGGCGGGCATTTTAAGAAGGATTTGTTTCATATAAAAAATAAGCTGAATGACTGATTTTTATATATTTACAGAATACAAAATAAAAATGGAATAAATGGATTTTAATCGTTTGTTATAAATAACTTAGGAAATATGAAAAAACATCGCGATTGTTCCTTTAAAAAAACAAGCATGGGTAAATCTCAACTTACCGCATGCTGTTTTTATCAGCAATTAGACTTGTCTACATTTCAAATCGCTGTAATAACCATTTAGAAATCGCTTTCAATTGTTCAGGAATGACAGAATGAGGCATTGGATAACTCTGCCACGTAACATGATAGCCGCCCGCCCTTAAGGCTTCTTTTGCTAACATTCCAGCGGATAATGGTACAACATCATCCTGTAGACCGTGTTGCTGTAATATGGGTGTATTGCGATTCGCCACACTTAATTCAGCGGGTAACACATCGCCCGTCGGCAAATAGCAAGACAACGCCATAATCCCTGCAAGTGGCTCAGGGAAACGCAGTCCAGAGAATAAACTCATTACCCCACCCTGACTGAATCCCGCTAATACGATACGTTGGCTCGCAATACCCGCCGCGATTTGTTCATTAATTAATGCGGCAACCATTTTTTCCGACTCAAGCACGCCTTGCATATCGGCTCTGTCATGCAAATCCATGCTTTTAATATCGTACCAAGCGCGCATAACGTAGCCACCATTAATGGTCACTGCTTGCTCTGGTGCATGGGGAAAAATAAATCGAATAGCATGATCTACAGGTAAGCCTAATGCTGGCACTACGGGAGCAAATCCGGCCCCCGAATCCCCTAATCCATGTAACCAAATAACCACAGCCGTAGCAGGAGTCTTAGGTTCGACAACAATACGCTCAAGAGAAACTGACATACTAAAAATTCCCAATTCGATATTAAACACTCATCAACTAAAAAATGATGATAAATCTATACGTTAAACACTCATCACCACTCGGGCACAGGTTATTCAGCATCCATGCCCAGCACATCTTGAATCGCACGTAACTGAGTATTTGAGTCCAATACTAAGCTCCAACGTACACCGCCACCATCGGCGATCAGCATAGGAGGCTGACGTCTCAAGCCGATATCCTCAGCACTCGCTTGCAGTACGATACTGGCAACGTTGAGGCGCACCTGAACCTCAAACTCAGTAACGATTAACTTACCCTGCGAAAAATCTAACACCATTTTAATAACCGCCCTATGTGAAAACGCCGTCATCATAGCAAACTTGTGCTCTTTTACCGATGGCATTTCCTGACCAGCATTCAAGCCATTAAAGTTTGATTACATTTGAGCTAACAGTGAGATAACAAATCCAGTGAATTATCAGGTAAACTTTTGCGCTAATAGAGTGGGTTAACAGAAAACCAAGCTGAATTGATGGTCTTATCGCCCCAAACTCGAACTAACATACTTCATCATTAGGCTACTATAAATAATGCTTTCACTTCGTCGAACCGTCCTTTACAGCACCCTAGTCTTTGCCCTGCAACTACTTCCCTGCACTTATGCCAATAGCGCTCCAAATACCTTAACCACTGAGCCTACTGCCACTGTTGTACAAGCTGATACGCAGCAGAACCAAGATGCACTGACCTACGCCAATTACACTGAAGTCAGCGTGAGTCATTTGGAACTAGCCCTTGTAGTCGATTTTAAGCAAAACCGCTTATCCGGTGAAGCCACCCTCGATTTAGCTTGGCATAAGGCGGGGAAAGAACTCATCTTAGATACTCGAGATCTGACGATTAACAGTGTGAGTGCTTTGAATATAAATGGAAAATGGCAAAGCGTGCCCTTCACCTTAGCCAAAGCGGACGCTGTAAAAGGCGCGGCGCTGACCATCAAACTTGCCGATGAAGATACCCAAAAAATTAAAATCAATTACCACACATCGAATAATCCGTCTGGTATTCAATGGTTAACTCCAGAGCAAACCCAAGGTAAACAGTTGCCTTTTATGTTCAGTCAGAGTCAGGCGATTCATGCTCGCAGTTGGATCCCACTGCAAGATACGCCAGCCGTTCGCCAAACCTATAGCGCCACAATTACTGCCGATAAAGCCATCACTGTGGTCATGAGTGCCGCTCGCAAAACCCTGTCGAGCACTCAGACCCAATTCACTATGCCGCAGGCTATTCCAGCTTATTTGATTGCCATTGCGGCCGGGCATTTAAAGTTTGCTCCCTTAGATAACATCTCGGGCATTTGGGCTGAGCCAGAGATCCTCGACAAAGCGAGCAAAGAATTTGCCGACACGCCAGAAATGATCAAAATCGCGGCTAAACGTTATGGCGATTACCCTTGGGGACGTTATGACTTGCTTATCTTGCCACCAAGTTTCCCCTTTGGCGGCATGGAAAACCCGCGTTTGTCTTTTATTACACCCACAGTGATCGCGGGTGATAAAAGCTTAGTGAGCCTCATCGCCCACGAACTTGCGCACTCGTGGTCAGGTAATTTAGTGACCAACGCCACTTGGCGCGATCTCTGGCTTAATGAAGGTTTTACGACCTATGTTGAGAACCGCATCATGGAAGATCTCTATGGTCGTGACCGAGCACTGATGGAGCAAACCATCGGCTACTCTGAATTGCTTGCCGAGCTTGCAGAACTTACTCCTGCCGATTCAGTGCTACATCTCAATCTCGGTAAACGTTCGCCCGACGAAGCCTTCAGCGGTGTCCCTTATGTAAAAGGCCAGTTGTTCTTAATATTTTTAGAGCAAAAATTTGGCCGTGAACGCTTCGACACTTTTGTAAAAAGCTACTTCGATCATTTTGCATTTCAGAGTATTACTACGGCGCAATTCCGTGAATATTTATCTTTGAATCTATTAAACAAATATCCCCATCTTGTCAGTGAAGGTGAAGTGGATACTTGGATTGAAGGTCAAGGTTTACCGTCATTTCTTGTGCCGCCTAATTCCCATGCCTTCGATGATATTGATGCTCAAAGACAAACTTGGCTCGAGGGTAAACTCAGTGCAAGCGAGTTGAAAACCAGCACTTGGACAGTCCACCAGTGGTTAAGATTCATCAATGAAATGCCAAGGATCAATCTAGATCAAACCAAAGTTGCCGAGCTAGATAAGGCGTTCCATTTTACGGGCACTGGCAACAGTGAAATTGCTTTCGCATGGTATTCACTCGCCCTAGACAACGGCTATTACGCAGTACTACCCGCATTAAAACAACACTTAACCCATATTGGCCGCATGCGCTTAATCGTGCCTTTATACCAAAAGCTCGCAAGCTCAGATAAATACGACTGGGCCAAGAGTGTCTATCTCAAGGCTCACAGCGGCTACCATCCCCAAACCCAAGCAAGTCTAGATATGATGTTTGCCGACAAACCACTCGAGCATGAACATAACCATTAGCGAGATAAGGAGCCATTAGCGGTTGCGACAATCATTAAGCCATTAGCACCATAAAAACAAAAAGCCCAAACCTAGGTTTGGGCTTTTGCTATTCAGTCTTGAGACTCGATTCATTCAACTCATACTGAACTTATACTCATCTCACATTGAGTCAAATAGAAGCCAAGTTCGAAGCCGAACCCGAAGCCTAAAGATTAGTGGTGATGACCACCAGCGCCATGGGCATGGCCGTGGGCGATTTCTTCATCACTCGCGTCACGGGCACCAACGACTTCGATATCAAATGTCAGTTCGCGGCCGGCTAATGGATGGTTTACATCCACAGTCGCCATAAACTTACCCATTTTAACGATAGTCACTTGGCGCTGACCTTGGTCGGTATTAACCACTGCTGTCATGCCTGGTTTCCACACAGTCGCGCCTAATAAGTGCTTAACTGACACACGTTGGTGTGCGTCAGCATCCGCTACACGCTCACCGTAGGTTTCAGCGGCAGGCAAGGTCACAGTGAACTTTTCACCTATGGCTTTACCGTTTATCGCGTTTTCTACACCTGGCATCATGTTGTCATGACCGTGTAAATAGGCAATCGGATCGCGACCTTCGTTCGTCTCGATCACTTCACCTTTCTCGTCGCGCAGTGTGTAGTTAAACTGCACAACCATATCGTCTTTAATGCTCATCGAATATCCTTTGATTTTCTTCGATTTCAATTGTGGGCCGAGCTTAACAAAACTGCGCTTTTCACTCCACTTTTTTATCCGGCCTAAAAGCGCTCAAAACCGGCAGCGAGCGCTCTTTGGCTACAGTAACTACAGTGACAGTGGCTACAGTGATAGTCCTAAAGCAGTAAACACCTCAGGGCTTGGGAAGCCATCGGCAATCATCTGTTTGCTCCGTTGAAAGGCTTGCAACCCTGCCATAGAGTTACGTCCCAACACACCATCAGGCTTACCAACATCAAATCCAGCCTCGTTCAGTTTTGTTTGCAGTTGCTTTACTTGCTCGCGGCTTAGGCGTGGTTGCTCAGGCGGACTGACTGTCAAGGGTTGACCACCATTAATACGATCGGCCAAGTGTCCAACCGTAATGGCATAAAATTCGGAGCGATTCCAACGCATGATCACATTAAAATTCTCATAACCTAAAAAGGCTGGGCCTGTGTGTCCCGCAGGCAAATACAGCGCAGCTTGAATATCGACGGCAGGCAAAGGTTGCCCATTCGACTGCGTTACATTGAGCGCAGCCCATTCCGATAACGACAAGGGCTGTTTCGCACCTAAATGACTGTAACTAAAATCCTTTGGCAACAAGACTTCACGCCCCCAACGCTGATTACGCTGCCAACCTAAGTGCTGCAAAAAATTCGCGGCAGAAGTGAGCGCATCTGTGGTGCTATTCCATAAATCGGCCTTACCATTGCCATCGCCATCGACCGCATATTTGGCATACGCAGAAGGCATAAATTGCGTATGTCCCATAGCACCTGCCCATGATCCCACCATAGTGTCATCATCGAACTGATACTTTTCTTTCAATTTTAAGGCTTGCATCAGCTCTATGGTGAAATAATTGCTACGGCGTGGCTCACAGGCCAAAGTCGCCAGCGAATTCAATACCGACATTTTGCCTTTATAGGAACCGTAGTTCGTTTCCAGTCCCCAAAAAGACAAGATATATTGCGGTGGGACGCCGTATTTTTGCGCTAATTGATTAAGTAAGACACTGTGCTTTTGCAGTAAACGGCGGCCTTCATTGACGCGCCATTCGGTCGCGCGCTTACTGAAATAATTATCAAATGTCTGGCTGAATTCGGGTTGCTGTTGGTCCAACTCAATCACTCGAGGGACAAATTTCAAGTTCGCAATGGTAGAGTTTATCGTCGCCTCTGACAGGCCTTCTGCACGTGCTCGCGCTTGCAGTCCAGTCAAGCACATTGGAAACGCCTCTGCATTAGATTGTACGCTAGCACTGATATCGGGCATTTGATTGACTTCAGCAGCTATGCCACTTGCGTTAGAGCTGGTTGCATTAGCACTGGCACTCGCCGTTGGCGCACTTGAACAGGCACTCAGACTGACACAGGCGGCAATACTCGCAAATAGATAAGTTAACCCTTTAATTTTAATCAAATCAACAACTCCAATATTTGATCTCACAACAATCACACTGTTGTGGCTAAACACGACAATATTCCGTCTTCAAGAGGGAATTGCCCTAGAGAGATATTCGCCTTGGCATAACGAGTTAAAGGTTAGAATCCAAAACACCTTTAACGGCCAAAAGCATAGAAGACACGTTTCCCCGCCACGTAAAGCCCCTATCTGAGCCACATTTAGTCAGTAAAACAGCCTGTACCAAGGCGACTCATTACCAATAATCCTGACCCATAGTGACACGTAACACAATCCTTATCGCCATAAATACCTTGCGGCATAGGCTTATTGCTCAGTTATCCAACACAAAAAAATTCTTAACAAAGAATCCCTTGGTATCGCAGCACGTTACCGTATAATGGATAAGTTAACAGCACACATCAAAGAGACCTATCATGACTGAAATCAATGCGGCTTTGGCTGGCTTTATCAAAAATGTAAAACAACATCAGACGCTTTGGGGTCTAATGGATGAAACTGGCGAAGGCTGGGTCGTTTGTGATTCTTCAGAATTTGAAGACACAGATGTGATGCCATTATGGTCAAATGAAGCTACTGCAAAATCCCATTGCAGCGACGAATGGCACGACTATCAACCCGTTTCTATTTCATTAGAAGAATTTCTAGAATATTGGGTCTCAGATCTAAACGACGATGGTGTATTGATCGGTGTTGATTGGCAAACCGATGAAGATTGTCTTGAACTTGATCCGATTGTTTTAGCAAAAGATTTGGTTGATGTTGAAGAAGTTTAATCACTTCAGTATGCCATTGATGGCATCAAGGACTGAGGTGCTCATTCCTTGATGTCTGCTATTCCGCTTATCGATATTCCCTTCGACAAACGCCATACCTGCTGGTTTTGTGGCGAACCGAGTCATCAACACTTCGAATATATCGCACACACACATACACCACATGCTTCGTTAGCTGTGCCCGCCTGCAGCGAATGTTTGCGATTAGCCAAACAACATACTCTTAGCTCCATTTGGGATTGTCGTATGGCCGTCAAAGATGCACTGATGCGTATTTATGCGAAACACCTCGCCATTGGGATTAATTGGACCGAAGAAGAGCTTGCTGAGTCCGAATTCTCCTGCAAAGTGTTTGAAGGTTTTAAAAAAAGTGCTTGGATGATGTACCAAATTGCACGAGACCGTATCAATGCGCCCGGTTGGCCACTGGTATTAGAAGGCGAAGAAATTGACGACCAAGGTTATAACGCAGGTTTTGAATTCGATGGCGTGACTTTTAATTCAGTCAATGCCGCTATCCAATACTATTCGACGCAATTCACCTTAGATCCACAGTTTTTTGCCGAACTTGTGCGCCTCGTCGGCCGAGCAAGATTCAACTATGCCTTAAGGCTCGCCCGTATCCATATCGCCGCCGCCAAAGAAATGAAGCGCCAAGTATTACACGATGTAGCAGCCGAATTAGCGTTATAATCTAGCGAGTTATAGGTAGTGGGTTGGCAGATGTTTGCAGAAAAGCAGTTGAAAAAGTAGCAGTTAAAAGAATGTGATTCAAAGACCGTATTAAAAACTGTTATTAAAGCGTTCATTCAAAGCGCCGAACCTATCGATGATCGACTCAAGGTCAATCACCGATAGTTCGAATCTCAAAATGCGATCAGTGATTGATCACTTGTCTTAATCTTTCTTGCACCACTTCCACCAGCAAATCCGGTTGGAACTTAGAAATAAACTTATCACAGCCCACTTTTTCAACCATGGCATGGTTAAAACTGCCACTCAACGAAGTATTTAAGGTGATGAATAAATCCGACATAGCTTTATCGCTACGCACTTCAGAAGTGAGCTTGTAACCGTCCATTTCGGGCATTTCGGCATCGGTAATCATCATCAATAATTCTTTGGCAACTTGTTTACCTTCATCGCGCCATTTCTGCAATAACGTCAGTGCTTGTAAGCCATCAGATGCCTCAATAATTTCGATACCCAGTTGGCCTAACGTTTCACGCACTTGACGTCTGGCGGTCGATGAATCATCCACAATCAGGATTTTTCTGCCAGGCATTTCATGGACTAAGGTTTCGTCGAGTACACCTTCAGATAAACGGATATCGTAGTGAATGATCTCCGCCAAGACTTTTTCTACGTCGATAATAGACACTAACTGCGACTGACCTTGATGCTCTATGCGAGTAATTGCCGTTAGATAATTATTACGCCCAGCCGTTTTCGGCGGTGGCATAATATCGCTCCAAGTCATATTGATAATGTGTTCAACCTTACCGACTAAGAAACCCTGCACACTACGGTTATATTCTGTGATGATCATATTGGCATCTTCGTTAGGCGGCACGGGCTTAAACCCTATGGCCGAACGTAAATCAATCACGGGGATAGAAATCCCACGAATATTAGCAACACCAGAAATATGCGGATGACTACCCGGCATCGCATTCAAGGGAGGAAGCTTGACGACTTCTTTGACTTTAAAGACGTTAATGGCAAATAACTGCGTGGAATTAATGCTAAAGAGCAACAACTCAAGTCGGTTCTCACCAACGAGTTTGGTACGCTGATCTACGGTTGCAAGTACGTTTGCCATAATGCTGCTTCTCTACTCTTGAGGAAAATCCTTTCCCCACATGCGACGGATTAGCTCAAATTATAGCGGTAAACTCCCATGAAGAACCATGCCGAGAGTCTATTTTATCTAAAAATTACAACCACTCTCGCAAAGTTCGACCATAAACTTCGTTTAGCGCATCTCAGATATCTGCATACCTAAGCTTATATTTTCAGATAATACGCGACATTGCTAATATTTGGTCTTAGTGTTAACGCAATCATTTAATCCTAACGATTCAATTTAGGTTAAGCATCAACTCTAACGCCTAACGCAATATTTTCTGAGCGAGCACCATACCCGCAAGATTAAAGGCATTTCTATCGCGGACAATCTCAAATCCCAACTGGCGCAATACCGTTAACAACTCACTATGATTAAAGCGATTCTGCTGTGGATGCTCAAATAAGCGTCGGCTCAATGGATTACAAATTGCGGCACGATATAAATCCTCTATCACAAAGTATCCGTTCGGTTTCAGCACCCTTGCAACTTCCTTAATGGCCGCTTGCCACTCTGGAATATGGTGGAATACGGCAAAATCAAACACCATATCAAACTCGCTATCGGCAAAGGGTAAACATGTTGCATCAGCAACCGAGAAACTCAGCCCTTTTAATCCTTGCGGCCGAGATTGCCAGCGGGATTGTGCGGAGGCAACCATGTCAGGGTCGATATCCACGGCCGTGATATGTCCCGCGCCAAAATGTTCGCGGATCAACTGAATGCCGTTACCAAACCCACAACCTATTTCTAATGCGCGTTCGCACAAAGCCATAGGTTTTGGCATCATAGAGGTCAATAAGGGCGCTTCGAGATGATTTTGTAGCCAAAAACGTAATGGATGCTGAACGATCTTTTTCTCAAATGGATTTAATTTCATGCCATCCTCTCACTATAGGTAAACTACTGTTGAATAATTTTACTGATCGAACTGCCATTATGGTACGTAATGATAGGAACATAAGTTCACCAGAGGCCACGATGAAATTACCTCTTTTTCCATTACCCATTTGTTTATTGCCCGAAGGTTACACACAACTGCGGGTATTTGAACCTAGATATAAACGCTTGGTCGCCGAATCATTAAAGTCAGGCCAAGGCTTTGGCTTATGTATGCTTGAAGAGGATGGTAAAACCATTCAGCCCATAGGCACCTTAGTGCATATTATTGATTTTGAAACCTTACCAGACGGACTATTAGGGATCAGTATTCAAGGTTCTAAACGCTTTAAACTTGATAAAATCAGTGTCGAAGCCGATGGTTTAAAACGCGGAGACGTCAGTTTAATCGACAATTGGCCTGCTGTACGTATTGCGACCGATGAACGTTACTTGAGTCAAATGTTACAAAACATTCTTAAGGAATATCCGCAACATCTCAAGCACTACCAAACAGAACAGTTCGATGATATCGCTTGGGTCTGCCAGCGCTGGCTAGAAATATTACCCGTACAAGCATCCGAAAAGTACACCTGCATTAATGCCTTAGATCATATTATGACCCGAGATCTATTGCGGGCCGTCATTAAATAATGCTGTGAATGATCCTTTATTTAAGCCACTTCGTATTGATTGAAAGTTTGACAGCAAAAATGGGCTCAGAAGTGCAACACACTTCTCAATTTTGTCGTTACTGATATCACACTCAGCACTCACGACTGGGATAAGAGCGAAAATAATGGAAAATATTCAATCACAAAGCAGGCAAACTCGGTATCATGTCCCAATCACGTCTCTGACTAATTCGGCTATGGATAACGAAATTCCAGCTTCCCAAACCTGCGAGCCTCAAGCGGATGCTTTAATCACGTTTATGCTACAAGTAGCAGACAACCGAGACAGAGCCGCCTTTGGTCACTTATTCCAGCATTTCATGCCCAAGATCCGAGCATTTGGTTTACAAAGACTGAATCAACAAGGGTTGGCGATGGATTTAGTACAAGAAACCATGACCAGCGTTTGGACTAAGGCTCATCTATATAATGCAGAAAAAGGGTCAGTGACAACTTGGGTGTTTACCATCATGCGTAATCAATGTTTCGATATGCTTAGACGGGTACAACACAATAGAGAAGATACTTTCGGTGATGATATTTGGCCGCTGTGTGATGCGACCATGGCTCAGGACACACTCACTGATCACAAGTTGACGGCTAAATTACTCCAACATCTTGATGCCCTTCCCATAGCACAAAGACAAGTTGTGCAAGGCATTTACATGCAAGAACTCACTCAACAAGAGCTAGCCGATGCCCTAAAGGTACCAATTGGGACCATAAAGTCCCGTTTAAGATTAGGGCTAGAAAAGTTGAAAAGCTTCTTGGAGACACACAATGATTAAACATCATCCCCAACAAGAATTACTCGTGAGCCATGCTAATGGGAACTTACCTTTATCAATGGCGATAGCAATATCCGCACACTGCGACCTATGTGAGACTTGTCGAGAGCAGCTTGCCCTATTCACAGAACAAGCTGCAAATTTAGCATTAAATCCTGATGGCGGTCATGCTGCAAATGATACGGGCGAAGAGTTGATGCACAGAGAGTATGTTAAGGTGCAACACTCAGGCGACAATCAAGAATCGGCATTGGACATTGACGCTATGATGGCGCAAATCATGGCTCAACCGGCAGCGACAAATGTGCCTAATAACGCCCCTATCGATGTCGACATAAAGCAACAGCATTACACTGTGCCCTCGGTGTTTCGTCAGCATTTGGCCCGTCCATGGCAAATATTAGGCAAAGTCAGTCGCATGCGTTTTGATGTCGACGAAACGAACACCCGCGCTAGCCTATTGCATATAGATGCCCAAGGTGAAATCCCCCAACATACCCATAAAGGTTATGAACTAACACTATTGCTAGCCGGAGAGTTTTCCGATCTTAATGGTGACTATGTCCCAGGTGATTTTATCGTGCTTGACGGCCAATATCATCACTCACCGAAAACCATTAACGGTTGCTTATGCTACACAGTATTAGATGCACCGCTGCATTTTACCAAAGGTCTGAGTAAGCTACTCAATCCCATAGGTGAACTAATTTATTAAACCTTTTGACTGAGTTTTTAAACAAGAGCAAACGCATAGATTCATTTATAAATTCAGTTTAATAAGTCCATTACATAACTGACTACAATTAATCCCATTAAAATGACCTGTTTTAGTGGGATTTTTTATAACATTTACCTATAAAACGGCAATATTAACCTTAGTCAATTACCACAAAAATAAAAACGAACCCATAAACAGGCCTGACAATTCCTCTTTAAATCAAATGAATAGTCACGAAAAATACACTTTAATTCAACATTAGCAAATAAATAATGACATCGAATAAAAATTAAACTTGCATAAGCCATTTTTATTGATATACTGCACGTCGTTTTGAGATACACCTTGTTGTTTACCTTTTTAACCCAGCCTGATATTTAGCAATCAGAGTTCGGTCCTCATAAAGAAAGCCTACTACAAGCAAAACCCCATAAGCTCAATCATTCGATATCACTAAAATCATGTGGTTATGTCTGTGAACTTACCGTTCTCCTTGTTGTCATAGTATTGTCATTAAGCTATGGTCAACTGGTTGAATCGAGTTATTCCATTGACGTAATCGACAACATGAAATATTTATCGATTAAGCATCTCTTGATTAATGAATCAAAGATGGGGTAACCTCGATACTCAATAGAACGAATCTTTCGCACAATTGCTAAGGATATTTTATAGTTACAACTATCTCACCTATGGGTGAATTAACAAAAAGGAGTGTGGCATATGTCATACAAAATTAATGGACATGAAATTACAGTGAACTTCCCTGTAGATTCAATCTCAGTAAATAAAACCTCAATTGCTTTTACCGATCGTCAAGGTAAAAACAGACAGACTTTTTCTAAACGTACAGAAGCCATCAGCTTTATGAAATGGTTATTGTCCGCGAACAAATAAGTCAAAAAGTAAGTAAAACGATAAGTTAAAAATTAATACCGCAGTACCCGTTTACTCAAGTGTATTTAATCGGTTTCCATTATCTTCGCAGTACCGAGCACTTAAGTAGACTGATAGCCGAATGTCACGAACACGCTATCCTTTTTTACGTCATTATGACGAGCACATTTGGTTCAGGCTGTATCTCTCTCACACAGATACCTGCCGAACCAAATGAGTCAAATCCAGCGTTAGATCACCTCTTTCCATTGCAGCATCCGCTAATATTCATACACATGAATACTGTTCAGCACATCATCTATGCCAAAACCCAATACTCAAATTGCCATGCAAACCTTGATAAACCAGATCAAAGAGACTATTCCACTCAATTTAGAAGAAGCACAACTGTGCCAGGGACAATGTTTAGGTTGTTCGAAGAAAATGCTGGAAATGTTAGATGCCGAAATCAGTTATTGGCAATTTAGTGAGGTGACGCCTAGCTTAAAAGATTTAAAAAACCTCGAAAACATTGGCCGTCGTACCTATAAAGTTCTTAAACGGAACCGTTACTGTCTTAATCGCTTGTATTTGCATTTGATTATTTATAGGGCGTTTTACTTACGCGACTTAAAATAAATTCAAAACCTAACTGACAATATGACCCTAATAGAAATCACATTGCCAGTTTTATCTTCGCTATTGTCGATAGCCGTTAAAAATCACAAATCGATAGGCTCAACTTCTAGACTCTGCCAACCTTGCGCGAATATCTGCCAAAGAATATTCCGTTAATAGTTCACCATCGGCAAATACGGGGACAAACTCGCAATTGTTGACATCTTGCCAGCTGGCTTGATCTTTAAGATAAAATTGACCCTGCTCATCTTTAAATACCGCCACTAAACCCTTAGCGGATTTTTTAGTGCCATCATCTGTTTTAGGATCTTTAAATATTTCTCTGTCTTTACCATCAACTTTCGCAAAGGTCGCTTTCACGGCATAACCGTCAGTATCTCGTGTCACGTGTTGATAGGTAAAACTGCCAATTCCAAACACAATATTAGTTGACGCAAAACCTTTAGCCTTTAAGCCAGCACAAATGGCTTCAGCCCGTTCAATGGTGATTGAATCGCCATAGATCAGTCCAACATGGCTATTCAGCGCTTTGTAACCTTTGGCAGTTGTGCTACCCCCAAAGACGTCCCACAGACACTCAATAGCGCCTTTATATTCAGGACTCCCGATTGGTGCTTGTGGATCGCCACAAATGATTTTCACAGGGCAACCCGTATCAGGCCTAAACACCACTTTGCCATCGCGGGCAAGAATGCGGTCTTTTAACGCTAAGGTGAATTCTGTCATCACCTGCCAAAAATCCCAAGAATCTGAAACAATGCTGACAATACCCGTTGGGTAAATATCTTCAATCAAACGGCGGAACGTCTCTAATTCATTCTCCATGCCACCCGCGCACATGACACTGTGCTCCGTTGCGGGCACACTGCCACCGACAAGTTCTTTATCACTATCGGCAAGGTAATATTGCTCAAGAAAATCAATGGCGGGTATGGTATCAGTCCCAGTAAAACTGAGTAAATGTGCGGCGCCGCTCATTACAGCGGCCTCTGCACCATACATGCCACGGAAACTAAAATCGTGCCCCTGCCAATCAACAAAAGCGATGTCACCATCGGTTTCTAAAGCATAAGCCTCAAATATTTTGCGGTATTGCAGCGCGGTAGTGGCACTGGTGCACATACCCCACACATTAGCGGAAAGGATGGTTTCGAGATAATTGGTCAACCAAAAGAACCGCTCATCAGTATTGTACAAAATCAAGCAAGGCACTTTTAATGGATACACAGAGCCTTCAGGTAATGCCATAATTTTAATTGGTAAATAGCCTAAATCATGCAACTCCTCAATATGCTGAGTGCCAACGTTATTCGGCCCGAGATAGTTATTGATACGGCGGGAGAATTGGCGAATGACCTGCTCTTTAGGTTGTTGAAAGAAATCACGGTTCCAACTGTCGATCAAGAAATGCTTGATAAAATATTGCAAGCCAAAAAACACCATTTGGTCAGTGTAACCACGACGGGATTTACGGGCGGTCAGGTTACTAAAAATCACTTGTGTATTATCGGGATATTGGCGACGGTGATCGACTTTGTAGCCATCAATGGCAGTAACGGGATTCAAGTACATAATATTTTCCTTAATGATTCATATAACTCAAAACAGCATGACAATGACAGAACTCGCTCGAAATATGTGTGGGGACACCTAAACTATCGGTACAAAATAATCTGTCTATGCCCGCCTCGCGCAGTACCAACTCGCAGGCCTTATCTTCATAATGTGACACGATCAAAATAACGCTTTGTGCACCCTTTTGCTTTAATTTGATGGCAAGTTCAATAAAGGTTCTGCCACCCGCGCAAATATCGTCAACGATTAAGCAGGTTTTACCCGATAAGTCATCACAGAACACTTCGGTAGCGATAATATGGCCATTGACCACATCACGATGTTTATCGGCCCTGATCACCGGCATTCCCTGTAACGCTTTAGCTAAGCCGAATACTTTTTTATTCGCCCCCGCATCGGGCGAGACTAACACTAGCTCACCCGATAATTGGGCAGTGATGGCGGCGACAAAGCTGTGATTGTCTATAACCTGAACTCGGTCTAACAATGCGGCGGTGACATCGCTGTGAGGGTCAAAAACAGTGACCGAAGCATATTGCTGCTGATTAATCAGGCTAGCATAGACTTTTACCGACAAGGCCTCACCGGCATTACACACTCTATCTTGGCGAGCGCCCGGCATATAAGGCAGTAACAGATCAATTTGCTCTGCACCACTGCGACGCAATGCATCAGTTAACAACAAGAGCTGCATGATGGAATGATCGCCACGATAACCGAAGAAAACTGTGACGCGTTTCGCTGGAGGAACCAGTAGTTGAACATGGTTTTCCCCCGCACCAAATTGAAATAAACGGTAGTGAGTCTCATCGCTAGCTGCGGGTAACCGATAAAAATCGGCTTGCGAACATTGAGCGTGAGAAGCATCTTGAGATGTTTGAATACGTTGAGACATAGTAACCTCCTGTCTGTGGCAAGATTGCCGAAATTGACGGCGCCCTTGTTGTCTACATGAATAATAGTGTCTTAAAGACATTATTGTGTAAAGTTGATTTTTAGACTATTTCAAACGGAGCAACCTGAAATGTTATGCTTAAATGGCATATAGTGTCTTTTAGACACTATTAGTGGGAAAGACAACTAAGAAGCCACAATATGGGGTTCGAGTAATACAAGAACCTGAGACATTAAGGCAAAATCAGTAATTAAACAGCCTTTACTGATTCAAAGTCACCATGAATAAGGCATAAGCAGTCGCCGTAACTCATATTGAGCAAGGCGAATATCTGGCTTAAATCCACATTCACTGTGATCAACATTCTAAATTTCTTAAGAAGCGATACGATGCGGTATTGGGTTTCAAGCGGTATAAATTAGCGGGACGACCCCGTTCGGTTCGCTTTAATCCCGTATCGATCAATAAATCAGCCTGTTCAACCCGCCGACGAAAAGATTTACCTTGGATAGGCTTACCCAGTAGAACCTCATGTACATGCTGCAATTCTGGCAAGGTAAAAGGTTCAGACAGTGCAAATCCTGGCACTAAAGAATATAAGGCTTTTTGTGTTAAACGTTCCCGCGCTTGTTCGATTAACTGCAGATGATCAAACGCCAAGGGCATCTGCAACACATCTGCTAATGGCCACCACTTAACATCACTCACTGAATCAATCTGGATTTGGCAGGCTTGATAACTCATCAAGGCGGTATAGCACACAGTCACGGACCAGCCTCTTATATCACGACTACGATTACCCACAGTGCATAGCTGCTCAATATAAGGTGGCACTACCGCGGTTTTCTCATGTAGTTTACGTAACACGGTTTGCTCAAGGGATTGATCGCAATTTTCATCGATAAACCCACCAGGTAATCCCCATAAACCTAAAAAAGGATGGTTTGAACGTTGCACTAAGAGTACTTTAAGTTGCTGATCGTGATAGGTAAACAATACGGCATCCACTGTCAGTAGCTGAGCCTTGAAAGCCTTAGGATCGTAATTGGCAAGATATTCCGCTTCAGTCATTGATATTCCCCATCGTTCCAAATCATCAGCTTAACTTAGCATTACATAGCTTCAAACATATTATGTCTTAGCGTCACTAAGTCAATGCTCAGAGGCACAGGATGAGCCACTTTGCCCAAATTTACGCTGATAACGTGGCAACATGGTCTCGTTCCCGAGTAAACCACCTTGGTGGATATACATTACAGGACGAGAGCCACCGCCTTGTAAATATTCCTCAAGCACAATAAAACCTAAGGGATCGTAAAGTAATTCAAACTGCACGCCTGAGGCGCAGACCCGCTGCCACATGGCATAAAATTCAGGATAAAGTTTACCAAAATGATATTTCTTGCCGACATTAACAATCTGTGGATGCTCACTGGTATTCGTATTAAGCAACGAAAATTGCAAGCGCAAATAATCATCGCCACCGACAACGGCACAAGTCACGACGCGAATATCCGTTTGCTGACGGATAAAATGCTGATTTAAAAATAACGCTGTCGTTCCCGTCCCCGAAGGTAAAAACACCGTTAAATCAACCAATCTATTCGCCTTCGCAAACTGTATTATCTCTTGCGCCAATCTATTCACCCCATATTCGGCGTAAGCACAGCGACCACCCTCTGGGATAAAAAGCGCCGTCGGCTCATTCACGAGTACTTGAGCCTCGATATAATCTTGGCAACTCTGTCGCACATCGCCCACTTGCACAGTAGGCTCAGGACTAGCATTAAGATTTGACAAAACGTGAGGTTCAGATTGCGGCTGAGTGCACGCCTGCTTTTGTGCTATTAACACACTTAAATCGATAATATTAGCGCCATTCGCTAAAGCGGCAGCGTAATTGCCCGTAGGATGTTTAACCACTTGACTGGCAATATGATCTACATAAAAATCACATTGCCAGCCTTTCACCTTCGCTAATTTTGACAATGAATACAGTGAGTTAGCCAATGGCGAGCCATGACCTATCACCTTGCTGATGCCTGCAAACTCATGATCTAAAAAATAGCCGAATTTGCGAGCTTTATTGCCACTAAACGCCGGATGCAGTAAATCATCACGTTTTAGGAAAATGTCTCTGCCAGCAAAGGCAAATGTATCGACAGGGGAATTTGCAAACATCAAGCTACTCAAACGATTAAATTCTCTTTTTTTTAAACCAGTTAAGGGAAGGCTAGTGTAACTCCGCCCTTCCTGTTACGCCCTTAAGAAATTATCAATTTGGCGAAAAACTAGTGAAAATGACACATGAATCTCGAATACATATAATTAACCAATTGATTATGAACAATTTAAATAGTTGGCATAGTTATCGCTTAGACATATATTCAATTTATCGAAGCTAACGATAAAGGCTAACAGGGTAAACATAAGGAGTTTTCAATGGCTGTATTACGCTTAATATTCAACATAGCTTGGTTTGTACTCGGCGGATTTGTAATGGGACTCGCTTGGTGGCTCGCAGGTATCCTGTGTTTTATCAGTATCATTGGTATTCCCTTCGGCCGCGCCTGTTTTGTTATCGGCGAAATGACCTTTTGGCCCTTCGGCCAAGAACAAATGAACCGTCGCCACTTAACTGGACGTGAAGACTTGGGCACAGGTGCATTAGGCATGGTAGGAAATATCATTTGGTTCTTACTCTTTGGGATCTGGTTAGCCATAGGGCATTTGGTCCACGCCTTAGCTTGTTTTGTGACGATTATCGGTATTCCCTTTGGGATACAGCATCTCAAGTTAGCTTTACTCAGCCTCACACCGATAGGCCAAACCGTAGTGGCTAAAGCTTAATAAGACAATGCGTTAACTGCGCTATTCACTCTCGATTATTTGGTTTCAAGAGTGGATAGCGCTTTGTCATCCCATACAGTAAATATCGCTTCGTTTAAGGCTATTTCTTCCCCCAATAAATCGTTGCAATCATATTGAGTATTGGCAGGCTCACTATCCGCAGAAAACTGCACTTGCGGCTTAGTCGCCCCCACAATGTCCAACAGATAATGCGCCAGTTTTGCGGGTGCATCTATAGCAGCATCGTGACCACAATACGCGAGTACAATCAAATCGGTGTAAAAATGCCATGCTAACGCCTTACTCGATGCCATACTCACCAGCGCATCACGGTCACCGCAGAGCACAGTTATCGGCACTTCCACAGTCAATGGACATTGGTATTGAAAAGCCGCCCAAAGTTGTCGCCATACATTGCGTAGACTTGGTGTAGTATCGCGGCGAAACTCACTCCACTTGACAATTAACTCTCGGTCTCGCCGATGACGAAAACTGGTTAAACGCACTATAGTCGACTCGATTGGGTGTAAAGCGTTACCCCGAGCCCGCATGAAAAAAGCCTTCAATGCATTCAGCGGGTTAAATCTTTGATACCAAGACGATAAATTCGCCGCACTGCTGTTTAATACAAAAACATGCCTTATCTGCCAAGGTCGCTGGCATGCCATTTCCAGCGCCAGCATACCGCCCATAGACAAGCCGAGGAGATAAATAGTCTCCCCTTCCTGTACCTGCTCATCTAATTGCTGCCACACGGCATGAGCATAATCGGCAATCTTAAGCGGACTTAGTTCATGGGATAACGTCCCATTGCCCGGAAGATCCGGTGTCAGCACTCGCAATCCCTTTTGTCGCAGACGCTGATCGAAACCATTCCAATGGCGCTGATCACGCATTAATCCCCTTAATAACACCCAAGTGGTCATGACTGAGACTCCCGATACCAATAATGCCGTGCGCACTCTGTCAGCTCAGTCAAACGTTCAGGTGTTAACTGCTCTAACGATTGGGCATAGGCCGCTTCCATCATAAATTGCATGAGTACTGTATGCCTGCGTAAAATCCTGTGGTGACGATGTGTTTTTTGTGGATTAAAAAAGCCAGCAAAATTAAATATTTGTCTAGGATTCTTCTTTATCCATGCCCAAGATCCCATCTCTAATGTCAAAGGTAAAAATGGCACCTGAGCAGAAGGATCAGCCACTTGGTGCTGGCGATAGAGATAATCCCAAATATCACCATGAGTGCGATAAAACTGGCTCTGTGGCGCGAGCCGATAATGGCCGTGATGTGGATAACTCTGTTCAAACAATTGTTTTAGATGAAAAATATAATTAGCATTTTCGAAGGCGGTACGGGTATAGGCATAGGGGAACCAGATATGATCACTCAAACCAAATCCCGAGTGGGCATCGAGCGAAATCAAACTTGTGCTGCGACTCAACAGTTGTTGTACATAGGCAACTAAGCCCGCAGTTTCCAGCTCCATTCCCCCAATACCGCGATACCAGGGCAGCCGTGACGATATACGCTGTCCTCCCACCATAAAGGACACTTTTTCACGGGATTCTATCGGAGCGTTACGCATCAAATCCACTTGATTACCATTGCCCCGCGTTCCCATGAATAACCCAACAGGATTCACTACAGGTACAAAAGCTAACCGCAGGCCCGTTAACATCTGTTGTAGGTGTTTATCCCAAACAAGCCGCTGCAACAAACTGTTTAACAATGCCAAAATAACTTGAGATCCAATACGTTCAACCCCATGCACGCCACCCACAAAGAGCACTGTCGGACAAGGCGTATCTGTACCACCTAACTCAACACTGTAAAGGGGGAAATGCTCTTGGCGGAATGGAATGTCGGCAAGGATCTGATAATCCAACTTAAGATGATGAGTATCAATGAGTTGCTGCAGCGTATCTAACTCAAATGGAAGCTCAAAAGGAAGTTTCTTCATGTCACCTTAATCAATAAAATGAGAGAACTACTCATGCCGTTAAAGTGATACTAATAGTGAACAAAGACAAAATGATGACAAACTGCATATCAGAAGTGAGTTTATGGGGAAATAAGCGGAAAAATAGCGAGTAAAACAAAGAATAAACTATCCTAAAACCCTACATCAGTCTTCACGATAAAGTAGCTCTCCAATGATGGTTTCTACGTCAACCTGCGCTAAACCTTGGTCAACAATATCTCGCCAACGCCGTCCCTCTTCTGTATTACGAAACGCGATATAGAGCTGCTTATTCGCCAGAATTTGCCGATTGATTTGCAACTTTGTCGCCAGCGGCTGTAAGGGCTTTTGCTTGAGTAAATAGTGCAGAACGTTGACATCAATCACCGCGGCATCAATCCGACCTGCGGCAACTTTTTTAACATTATGCTCATCCGAAGTCACAGCTTCAGTCCGCTGTACACCGGAAACGATCATGCGATCTAAGGCCTGAGTATTCACATAATCTTTCACCACACCTAAGGTATAGCGATTAAGATCTTCAATATAATTCCAACTTACTGGATGGGACTTTTGCTCCACCAGCCCCAATGGACTTTCGCCAATCGGTTTTGAAAAGATAAACTTTTCAGTCTCTACATAGTATTCAGGAAAATAACCTATGTAGTCAGAGTTCGGCATAGTCGTAAGTTTGACAGCGCGGCTCCACGGATAGAAATCCACGTCTAATTGGTGTCCCATAACGTTCAGCGCCGCCCGTACCACGGCAATACTGGCACCCTGCTCCGTTAATTGCTCTCCTGAATAAGGCGGCCAAAGTAAAGAAGTGAGCATTAAGGTATCCGCTTTAGCTACGCTCAATCCCATAAAGGAAAGACAATACACAAGGAGCATTGAACGCCATCGAACCATTTAGTACTCCTTTGCCTACATGGATTTACGACTACATCATCGACAACTTAACGCTTTCGTTTTTATCTGCCGAGATTTTATGACTGGTTAGATTTTATGACTAGTTTTAGTATAGCCATCAAGCCACAGTGGGGAAGTGAAGTTTTGTTACAATTAGAATAACGACATTAGCAGCAAAAGCTAACTCAAAGTACAGCTTGGCTTGATGGTATGACTCGCCGACTTTTTCATTAGCCAATTAGCTTGTTCGTTTATCTGCTAACCGAAATAGCTAGACAGAATAAAATTCAAGCCGCATTGCGCGGCTTGAAAGTCAAAAAAGCACACTCGCAAAATCACATCACTTAAGCATTAATATCTTCATATAACTCTTGATACATCAGCTCGCGCATTTTGAATTTCTGAATTTTTCCCGTCACTGTCATTGGATACTGATCCACAAACTTGATATAACGCGGCACTTTAAAGTAGGCGAACTTCTCGGTGAGAAAATGACGAATATCAGCCTCTGTGATCGCGGCTCCTGAGCGGACTTTAATCCAAGCACACACTTCCTCGCCGTATTTATCACTTTGAACACCAAAGACCGCCGCATCCTGCACATCTTTATGGGTGTAAAGTTTCTCTTCAATCTCACGGGGATAAATATTCTCGCCACCGCGAATAATCATATCTTTAATGCGCCCCACAATTTGCACATAACCTTGCTCATCCATTTGGCCAATATCGCCCGAATGTAGCCAGCCTTGACTGTCTATGGTTGCCGCCGTTTTCTCAGGATCATTCCAATAACACTGCATAATGCAGTAACCGCGGCTACAAACTTCGCCGGGTTGATTAATTGGCAGCACTTCGCCAAATTCATCGACAATTTTCACTTCGGTATGGGGTAAAGCACGGCCAACGGTGAGCACCCGTTTCTCTACGGGTGAGTCGATTTCAGTAATGTGATTGAGCGGACTGCACTCAGTCTGACCATAACCAATCAGCACTTCCTTCATATACATCAGGTTTTGTACACGTCGCATCACTTCTTCAGGACAAGTTGCCCCCGCCATCACGCCGGTACGTAAGGAACTCAAATCAAAACGCGTAAATTCAGGATGCTCAAGCTCGGCAATAAACATGGTCGGTACGCCATGCAAAGCGGTGCAACGCTCTTGCTCAATCACTTGCAATGTCGTCAGTGGATCGAAGGATTCTCCGGGGAACACAGCAGTTGCGCCTTTGGCTAAGCAGACTAAACTGCCGAGTACCATGCCAAAACAATGGTATAAAGGCACTGGAATACAGAGTTTATCGTGACAGGTAAACTTCATCGCCTCTGCGACTAAATAGCCATTATTCAATATGTTATGATGGGATAAGGTCGCACCTTTCGGGCTGCCCGTCGTGCCAGAGGTAAACTGGATATTAATCGCATCGTACGGGCTTAATTCCTTAGCAATACTCTTGAGCATTATCCTGTCAGCGGCGGTCACATCAACGATCAAGTCATCAAAATTCAGCATACCGTCGGATTTTTCCGCGCCCATACGGATCACAAATTCAAGCTCAGGTACGGCTTTAGCTTGTAATTTACCCGCTGGGCAAGAGGTTAGCTCAGGCGCCAATTCATATAGCATCTCAAGATAATTGCTGGATTTAAACTTATCAGCACAAATTACCGCACGGCAACCCACGTTACTCAGCGCGTATTGCAACTCTTCAGGACGATACGCAGGATTAATACACACCATGATGGCGCCAATTTTAGCGGTCGCATATTGGGTTAAACACCACTCGATATTGTTAGGCGACCAAATCCCTACCCTATCACCAGACTTAATACCGAGTTTTAATAGTCCTGTGGCGAGCGCATCGATTTGGGCAAGATATTGGCGGTAATTCCAGCGGATATGTTGATGGTGTACGACGACAGCTAATTGGTCGGGATACGTTGCCGCAATCTCATCAAGATATTGACCTATGGTCTTCTCAACGAGTTTCGGTGATGACTCGCCTCTAAACTCGCTAACGTTGAGCGGGCTTATAACTTGGCTTGTAGGAACTGACATTAAGGCCTCCGTGCATTTATTATTATGGTTAGCGAGGTCCAAACTAACCAATCCACGGATCATGTCACAAGTAAAAAAGCACTTTATTAGACTAAAGAGTAAGACAAACTATTAGATAACAATCCATTAAAGCCCAGTGCTAACGGCTGATAAACTCAAAATGAGCACTCGACTTAGGCACATTTAAGCTTTGTAACCGCTCAACAATGGCCAGTAACACCCCTTGGCGACGCATATTTTCTAACACGCCGGGGCTAAAAACCTCGAGTCGCGTCATGGCGGTTAGCAGCAACTTACATTGTGCGATGCTCGCATCACGAATATAGGCAGGTTTATCGACTAAGTAACTGTTGTTATACCAATAGTCCCAAGTGAAATTAGCCAATAACCAACCTTGCGTTGTCAGGTCATTAATAAATTCCAGCATTCGCTCATGACTTAAGATCACATCACCCGCCGTAAAATCCTTAAGATATTTAGTGTATAAGCCACAATCGGATGTCATTGTTGAAGTCCCCATAACACACCTCACAGGTTTTGGTTGCCTCTGCTGCCACAACTTGTACGACACCAGTCACAAACCGAGATCGAATTTGACGCTTTGCCTTAGAAACGAGAATTTGCATAAGGCATACCAAATAAGATTACTGTCAACAGGCTAAGCCACGTTATCTGAACGGAAACTTAATCAAACTCACAATATTTGATATGGGTGACGAACTGGGGTATTCGACAAAATTCAGATAAACTCAGCGGTATTGAAGCGCTTAACGGCAACTATGAGTAAAGGAAACAAGATGAACTACTGGCTTATGAAATCGGAACCCGACGAATTTAGCATAGATGATCTTAAGGCTTGCCCTAACCAAACTGAAGCTTGGCATGGGATCCGTAATTATCAGGCGCGTAACTTTATGCGCGATGAGATGCAGATTGGCGACAAGGTATTTTTTTACCATTCAAGCTGCAAAGTGCCCGGTATTGTCGGTATCGCTGAAGTTGTGACCAATGCGTATCCCGACAGCACGGCCTTCGATCCAGAATCGAAGTATTTTGACCCTAAGTCAGATCCAACTAAACCAAGATGGCTACGAGTAGATATCCGCTTTGTCAAAAAATTTAACGAGATTATTCCCTTAAGTTTGATAAAAAGTTTACCCCAACTGGCGGACATGTATTTAGTCTCTAAGGGGTCAAGACTCAGTATCCAACCTGTGACCGCCGAACAATGGCAAGCCGTACTCATGTTAACCCGCTAGAAAGCAATCTTGAACCAGAACGTTCAGCTATAGTTCATTTCGCATCACCTATTGTTGGCCACATCCAGCATTGGACACAACATCAACTCAATGCCCCTTAGGAGTACAGATGAATAAATTGACCTCAGTGGTAATCACAGGACTTGTCCTCAGCTTAACGATGTCCATCTCAACCTTTGCTAAAGATGACCATGAGCACCACAAAAAGGATAAAAGTCTACCGCCGGGATTACAGAAAAAAGTTGACCAAGGTCAGCCACTGCCACCCGGTTGGCAGAAAAAACTCCACCGTGGTGATGTGCTTGAGCATGATATTTATGATCGCGGCCGCATCGTAGTGCCCTTAGACAGAGATGGCATCATTAGCATTCAAGTCGAAGGTGCACTAATCAAACTCGATAATAACAGCCGTAAAATCCTCGATATCGTCAATATCATTACCGATTAACTTCCCATGGCAAAATGGCATTTATAACTGACACTTTTACAACTACGCCCAGCGCTTATCTGGGCGTTGAGTACTTCTTAATACTGCTTTGATCTATCAAAAAACGTTGTCTGTAAGACAATTTATCACCCCAGTCCTCACTCAATAACGTTCTAACTTACAATAAAGCAACATATTGATATTTATCATATCTTTACTATCTGGCTATTGGTCGTAAATTGGCTAAATGCTAGACTCATGCAGGGTGAAAAGATATCGAACAGAACAAGATAAGTGTCACCTAAAAATACTCATGCGGCTAAGGCAAAATCTTAATTGAATTCATAGCATCCCGATAATGACCGTAGACTAACGCTGGATTTTTGATAATGGAAAACACCTCACTTCGACGGGTTAAGCAGGCAATTATTGCGGGGTTCTGGGCATCACTCGCCAGTATTTCTGTGGGGTTTCTATTTAAACTCTGGCTAGCACAATGGGTTGCCAAAGCCGATCTAGCGCTCTATCACACAGTGATCGACATTATCTCACTGTCGCTAATCCTAATGACGGGATTTCGCTCCTCTATGGTGGTGACCTACTCCCAGACCAAGCAAGATGTGGATATCACCAATATATTCCGCTACAGCTTGATCGCTATGGTATTACTGACATGGGGCTTAGTTTTACCCTATATCAAGCACAAATTGCATCTTAATGTAGAATATTTTCAATTGGTTGGGATTATTCTGAGTATGGGGCTCAAGGTCTATTTTACCAATCAAATTGCCATGTACCGGCTATATGCCATCTCCAATAGAGTCACTTGGTTAGAGCCGCTCGCGCAAGTGACTAGCTTTTTATTATGTTTCTATGGCTTAAAACAAACCGCCATTGCATCACTCTTTTACAGCATGACACTGTCATCGCTCATCGTTGCCTTATATATGTACTTAAAACGGCGCAAAGATATTGCCACTCCGCCCTTAAGTGCAGTGCATTTTGATACGGGTTTACGCAGTTTTATGAAGAAAAGCCTGACGGCGTCCATGGAAGCGGGTGCCAGTATCTTGATGATTTACATCACCGTACTGCTGACTATTGCCTATTTCAGCATAGATGAACTGGGTGATTTCCAAGTGGTGGTGCGGCCGATGATCACTTACCTCACCCTGCTTTTTGTCTTTCCCATCTACCGGTTTGTACTGCCCGAAGTCGCAGTGTGCGTACGAGAAAAACGCTTTGACGAAGTGCAACAAATTAAGTTGTGGCTGATAAAAGTTTCTTTGTGGATCAGCGGTATTTTTTTTGTCGTTATGGTCTTTGCGAGCAAGCCGTTAGTCGCTTGGTTATTCCCCGAGCAATACATTAAAGCGGCCCCAGTATTAATGCATTTCTCCATGTTTTTTATATTTATGATGCTCAATGGCTACCAGCTTGCTTATATCAAAGCTCATGGCTACTTTACTCAAAGTCTACTTATTCGCCTTGCTGGTATCGCAGTACTGGTCGGTACTTTCTACGCTTACCGCCTGTATACGGAGAATGTCGTCGCGGTGATTTTAGCCTTAGGCACGGGCTATTTGATGATGTATCTCATATCTAAACTAGTTGAAAGACGCATTCAGCAAAACCTTAACAACGGCGAAAATGCTTAAAACGATAAAGGAAATGAGAGGTTTCAACTAAAAAGGCATCCCAGAGGATAGTCTGGAATGCCTTAAGAGGAGACAACATGTCAGCTTATAATTTAGCGCCCATCGAGCATGCGACCAATACCACCAAGCACAGAGCCTTCACCGCGATCACTGCCTCCCGCAGATGGGGCATGGGCGATAATCCGGTCCGCCATACGTGAGAATGGCAAGCTTTGTAGCCAAACCGTCCCGTGGCCTTTGAGTGTGGCTAAAAACAAACCTTCACCGCCAAAGACCATAGACTTTAATGAGCCTGCACGCTCTATGTCGTAATCAATCCCAGAGGTAAATGCAACAAGACAACCGGTGTCAACTCTTAAGGTTTCACCTTTTAGTTCTTTTTTCACTAAGGTGCCGCCCGCATGGATAAACGCCATACCATCGCCCTGTAGGCTTTGCAGAATAAATCCTTCGCCACCAAAAAATCCCGTACCTAAGCGGCGATTAAATTTCATCGTCACGCGTGTACCTAAAGCCGCAGCCAAAAAACTGTCTTTCTGACAGATAAGCTCACCACCATGTTCGGCCAAGTCGATCGCTAGGATAGTGCCAGGATAAGGGGCGGCAAAGGCGACTTTACGTTTTTGATTGCCTTGGTTGGTAAAGTGAGTCATAAAAATGCTCTCACCCGTCAATGCCCGTTTACCCGCGCCCACCAACTTGCCAAAAAAGCCAGACTCAGGCTCAGAGCCATCGCCCATTTTGGCCTCAAAGCTAATATCTTGCTCTAGATAATTCATCGCGCCCGCTTCAGCGACCACGGTTTCGTTAGGATCGAGTTCCACTTCAACCAACTGCATACTGTGGCCGATAATTTCATAATCCACTTCATGACAACGTCTAGACATACTGTTCCCCTTAACTGTCAGTTCCTTGTTACTATCCTTTAGATTGACCCCGATGGACGACTCTTTACTTATCGCGGCTCAATTTCACTCTTCATCTCGACCTTAATCTAGATCTAAGCTCAGTCTGAATTTAGGCCTTATTTTAACTCTCAATCTAAACCTTCATCTGACCTAGGCATTAATCTATGACATAAAATGTCAAAATGCGATTATTTTATGCGGTAACTTGTATCAAAAAATGACAAACGGCGACTTATCAACCTAAACCCACGCCATTAAACTGCTCAGCCTTAGCAAACTCCTCTAATATCAACTCGGTAAAAAGTTGTCCCGCACGCCCTAACGGACGCTCTAAGGTCGAGACGAGCTGTGGAATAAACGTAAAACGACTGCCACCGACGAAGTCGATTTCAACTAATTCGCCCTTAGCTAACTCTTCTTGCACTAAAAAGTCCGGCAACCAGCCAAAACCTAAGCCTTTTAACAAAGCGTTCTTTTTCATGATAAAGCCAGAAAGATAAAACACTTTATCGCCGCCAAATTGCATTTCATCGCGGTAACTTTTATTGGGTGAAGAGTCTTCGATAGTTAATTCCACATGTTGCTGCAGCTCAGACAAACTAATTTCGCGAATAAAAGACAAAGGATGCGAAGCACTGGCTACCAGTACGCTAGTAATTGCAGGCAACGGCTGCGGATGATAGTAGGGGCCAGTGCGATAATCTTTCACTAACATCAAGTCGGCATTATCCCGCTCAAATCTGTGTTGTACACCGCCTAAAAATTCCATATTGAGCTGAATTTTAGTGGGGATTTGATGCTCAGCCATACGCTTTAAAGCCGTCATAATTGGCTCCATTGGCAAGGCTCCATCTATCACTAGCTCTAACTTTGGCTCCCAGCCTTCACTGAAACGACTGGCAAGATGTTCAATGTTTGCAAGGTGTTGCAGTAACCTTTGCCCCTCGGCCAAAATCACCCGCCCCTCTTGCGTCAGTTCCGCACGATATTGCTCACGACTAAAAAGTTGCACACCTAAGTGCTCTTCTAACTTTTTAACTTGATAACTCACCGCCGATTGCGCCTTGTGTAACCGCTCCGCCGCCTTGGCAAAACTGCCCTCTTCCACCAGCACTTGCAGCACATTAAAAGCATCAATATCGATGCGCATGGTCACTCCTTGGCTCTTATGAACATGTCACGGAAACACTACGATTCGTAAAGATTAGAATACCATCTAATTTTTAGATTGAGATAACGGATTTATTATTCTTTTTTTTGTTCATTCAAGCAACTAAATTGATAACAAGATCACACTAATGCAACTTGCAGCATAACGACCAGCGATGTAGGTAATCCTGCAACGCAATATTGAAGGAACAACCATGCCATTTTATGTGAAACAAGGCCAGATCCCCCATAAGCGCCATATCGCATTTGAAAAGGAAAACGGCGAGCTTTACCGTGAAGAGTTGTTCTCAACCCATGGTTTTTCCAATATTTATTCCAATAAATATCACCACAACATGCCAACCAAAGCGTTGGAAGTAGCGCCCTATAGCCTAAGCCATGGTGCCAATTGGGAAGATTCACTGGTCCAAAACTATAAACTCGATTCCCGCGATGCCGACCGTGAAGGTAATTTTTTCAGCGCCCGTAACAAGATTTTTTATAACAATGACTTAGCACTTTATACCGCCAAAGTCACCGCCGATACCGACGAGTTTTACCGTAATGCCTATGCCGATGAAGTGGTTTTTGTCCACGAAGGCGAAGGCACACTCTACAGCGAGTACGGCACGATTAAGGTCCAAAAGTGGGACTATCTCGTGATCCCACGTGGCACGACTTATCAACTTAAATTCAACGATTACAGCAATGTGCGACTTTTCGTCATCGAGTCATTCTCTATGGTGGAAGTGCCTAAGCATTTCCGTAACGAGTATGGTCAGCTATTAGAATCGGCACCTTATTGCGAGCGCGATTTACGCGTACCTACATTGCAAGATGCTGTGGTTGAGCGCGGCGCCTTCCCCTTAGTGTGTAAGTTTGGCGATAAGTACCAACTCACCACACTTGAATGGCATCCCTTTGATTTAGTGGGTTGGGATGGCTGTGTTTACCCTTGGGCATTCAACATTACCGAATACGCGCCAAAGGTAGGCAAAATCCATCTGCCGCCTTCTGATCACTTAGTCTTTACTGCCCATAACTTTGTGATTTGTAACTTCGTGCCGCGCCCCTACGATTTCCACCCGAAATCGATTCCAGCGCCTTATTACCACAACAACATCGATAGCGACGAAGTCTTGTATTACGTCGATGGCGACTTTATGAGCCGCACGGGCATTGAAGCGGGTTACATGACCTTACATCAAAAAGGCGTGGCCCACGGCCCACAACCGGGCCGCACTGAAGCCTCGATTGGCAAGAAAGAAACCTATGAATACGCAGTGATGGTGGACACATTCGCCCCACTTAAATTAACCGAACATGTACAAAATTGCATGAGCAAAGACTACAACCGCTCTTGGCTAGAAGACTAGCCCTAAGCCACCAGCGCACCGTAACGGTTGCGTATCCCAACGTAATTAAAGGGGATAAAGAGTGTCGACGGTTGAACTAAAATAATGAGGAAAACATCATGGCAAGCGAACTAAATCCACTGGGCTTATTAGGTATCGAATTCACTGAATTCGCCAGCCCTGATACTGATTTTATGCACAAAGTCTTTATAGACTTTGGTTTTTCACTGCTGAAAAAAGCCAAGAACAAAGACATCCTGTACTACAAACAGAATGACATTAATTTTCTGCTCAACACTGAGCGCGAAGGTTTCTCTGCTAAGTTTGCTAAATCCCACGGCCCAGCCATTTGTTCTATGGGCTGGCGGGTAGAAGATGCTGGCTTTGCCTATCGCGTTGCCGTTGAACGTGGTGCAAAACCCGCCGATGATGCCAATAAAGATCTGCCTTATCCTGCGATTTACGGCATTGGCGACAGCTTGATTTATTTCATCGACACCTTTGGCGCAGATAACAATATCTATGCCGCTGATTTTGAAGACTTAGAAGAGCAAGTGATCACCCAAGAGAAAGGCTTTATCGAAGTCGATCACTTAACCAATAACGTCTACAAAGGCACAATGGAACATTGGGCTAACTTCTATAAAAATATTTTTGGTTTTACTGAAGTGCGCTACTTTGACATCAGCGGCGTACAAACCGCGCTAGTGTCCTACGCCCTGCGTTCGCCCGATGGCAGCTTCTGTATCCCGATTAACGAAGGTAAAGGCAGCGATAAAAACCAAATTGATGAATATCTGAAGGAATACAATGGCCCAGGTGTGCAACATTTAGCCTTTAGAAGCCGCGATATCGTAAAATCTCTGGATGCGATGGAAGGCAGTTCAATCCAATGCTTAGACATCATCCCTGAATACTACGACACTATTTTCGACAAATTACCGCAGGTCACAGAGAATCGTGAGCGCATTAAACATCACCAAATTCTGGTGGATGGTGATGATACAGGCTATTTATTGCAGATATTTACTAAAAACCTGTTTGGACCGATTTTCATCGAAATCATCCAACGTAAGAATAACTTAGGTTTTGGTGAAGGCAACTTTACGGCCCTGTTTGAATCAATTGAACGGGACCAAATGCGCCGCGGCGTACTGTAAGTATTCATCCTGCTAATAAAAAACGGTACGCACTGCGTACCGTTTTTGTTTCTACGACGATCTAAATCGTCATTTAAATCAGCATCAGCATTGACGCCAATCACTCGGCATCGACCTTCCTGCATTATTCCACATTGATGGGTTTGATAACCTTACAAGGGTTACCTGCCGCCACACAGTTCGCGGGAATGCTCTTATTCACGACACTACCAGCACCAATGACACAATTATCACCAATGGTCACACCGGGTAACACAGAGACGTTTCCGCCTAGCCAGACATTATTGCCGATTTGAATTGGCGCGCCGTATTCCGTCGTTTGCCGCGCGATAGGATTAATAGGATGCGTTGCGGTAGAAATCATCACATGGGGACCAAACATCACATTATCGCCAATCGAGACTGAGCAAACATCTAATATGGTTAGATTATGATTGGCGTAAAATTGTTTGCCAATATGGATGTTATAGCCGTAATCGCAAAAGAAATTAGGCTCAATATGGGCGCAGTGTTGAATATCAAGCAGGCCACGAAGATGCTCCATTCGGGCATCAAGCAAAGTCGGTTCGGCCAGATTAAACTGATGACAAATGGATTTCGCCCGCATCCGCTCAGCCAATAACTCATCATCCCAAGCCTTATAGGGCTGGCCCGCCAACATTTTTTGTTTCTCAGTCATCGTATTGTCAACATTCAGTCCATGATGACCTAACCCTAACAATCGATTGATGAAAGTTCAAGAACTGCCTCATATGCTCTTGAATGAACTACCCGTCTTGCTGACAGAACATTTAGCTAATAGCCAATGTGAGTCACATTCAAGCATTCAATCTCAATCGAGACAAAGGTCATTGCCTTTGTTCGTCATCACAATAGAGTTCTGCAAATAAATACACTAGACACAAACTGTTCAGCGGCATGACAGGATTTGTCCACATCATCCGGCTGTGACGCCCTGCTTCACCGAAGATTTCAAGCAATAAATCCGAAGCCCCATCGAGTGCTTTAGGATGTTCAAAGCAAGATTGATGCACATTTAGCACTCCTTCCAAGCGGTAAATTTGTTTTATCCGCGAAAGCTCACCGCAAGCCTGTTTCAATTGTGCAATGGCATTTAAGGTAGCAAGACGACAGGCAGCGTAGCCTTCGCTCACAGTATGATCGGCGCCCAATTGTCCTTGATACTGAAGCTCGCCCTCTAAATAGGGAAACTGACCCGAGGTCATTAACTGACTGCCAACAATTGAATAGGGTTCGTAATTCCCGAGAGCCGCAGCAACCTCAGGTAGTTCAAGCCCAGCCGCCATTAGCCGCGATTCAGGTGTGATCATCATAATGTCACCTCATGAGATGAGGCATTCGCAGGATTAAGCAGCGGGGCTAGCCAGGTCGTCAAATGCTGAGAATTGACTGTCAGCCAGTTCGCAGCGGCCTCATCTTCCGTCATTCCTTGTCGATTAACCGCATAATCGAGTTCTGCAACCATTTGATTCGATAATACTATGTTATCAAGTACCTGAATTTGTGCGGGCGAGAAATTAACCGCTAACTCGCGTTCACGGGCGAGCAATACCGCTTTATCTTTTCCCCCGAGTAAACCTTTGGGGTCCTGAAGATCGCGAATACCGTATTGATGGTGTAAAAATTGTGGATGCCACAAAGGAACGATCACCCACTCGTTTACCGCTACGGCAGACTCAAAAGCCGCGACACAGTCGGCCTGAGTGCCAGTTCTAAATTGATAACCCGCCGCCGTTAATCCATATTGCGTCATAATATTTTTAGAAAATCGCGTGATCCCCGCCCCCTCACCAATCCCTTGAATGATCGGTCGCATACGTTGCTGCACGTCAGGTTTGAGTAAATCCTCAATGCTCGACACTTGCTCAACAGGCACATAATCGGGTACGCCCCAGAGCGCATATGGCTCATAATGTAGCCCGAGTTGCCGCGTAGCAACTCGCTCTTCGACACCTTGTCGATAAATCCCGTGGCTATGGGGCAGCCATGCAGAACACAGCATATCCACTTTGCCTTCACCTAGCTGCTCAAAATTAGCCTCGTGCAATGCATAGCTTCGTTGCACCTCTTTGCCCATAATCCCGATCACATGGGCCACCACAGCGGCGGTGACGCGATGAAAACTTAAGTCTGTCACTCCCATGCAAATCATCGGCTTACCCTGTGAGCTCTCCATATTTGTACTCGTATTCAATGAATTCATACCTATCACACCTCGAGGAAATAATGCCAATGATGCCAAACTGCCCAATCCCAGCGTTTGCAATAATTGCCTTCTGAAGACATTAATCTCCGCCATGTTCAGGCTCCTTGGTGTCTAAAATAGTGAGCCTATCCATCACAATCCCTACGATGGCGTTGTCCTTTGCATAGGGGAATATCATCTCTACTTTGATGCCATTCGGATCTTCAAGAAACAACTGATGTTCACCAATTTCAGGCACTATTCGTTCCTGAAAAATCATCCTCTGCTGGCATAAATGCTGCTGCATCTGGTGTAAATCCTTGCCACGAAACGACAAATGGTCAACACGTCCCGAGCCATAAATATTTCTGCTTTCCCCTAAGTAGGCATCTAGCGCCTGATCGCCCGCTTCCACTAAATGCAAAATGGGCTTATTTGAGGCATAGAGCCAATGTCCAGGAAAACCAAACTGTGGCCGCCAACCTAATTTCAATCCAAGGATAACTTGATAAAACAACAGCGTTTCAACCAGTTTGGGGGTTCTGATGGTAAAGTGATCCAATCCGATAATGTTCATATTGTCATCCTCTGGATGTCGTGACTCAGTGACTCGGTATAACCAAGTGCGAATCCAAACCGTTTTAATCCGCAAAAATTATGTGAATAAATTCAGTTCAGATAAGCACTTGGCGTAAGGTTATAAAATTAATTGATGAGATTAATTGTTCGGATTAATTACCACGAACGCCCGCCGCTAACGGCTTAAAACGGAAAATATAATAAGGTGGACTGTTTTCAGCTTTGCCATTATTTAATGGTGCCGATAACGGTAATTGCGCAGCCCCAGAGTACAAGTAACCTTGCTTGCCATAACTCACACCGTCGGGCCAAACCATACGTTCATCATGGACATAAGTGCGATACTGGCGAGAATCGGCAGGGATCACGCCAATGGCCCGTTCTCCCACTTCTGTTAGATACAAATTATTCGCTTCATCAATACTTAAGCCACCGTTGTCGGGCTTATCGGCATAAGCTTCCACTTTGGCAGAGAGTGCCGCAGGCGTTAACGAAGGATTGAGGAGATCTGTCATCCGCACACGGTAAACTTTGTCTTTATTCATCGGGGCAAAGTAGAGCCATGTTTGGGTTTTATCTAAAGCAATGCCATCGGCACCCACATAGACTTCAATCTGCTTTCTACCTTTTGAGTCCTTATCGATAATCAGTGGCCGTTGTAAGTCTGGCATCACACTGTTATCACCCTGTAATAGGCGCCGACTTTTCCCTGTATTTAAGTCCACAACCACCAGCGCAGCCTTTTCACCAATGGGACCCGTGCCAATCCCCTCATCGGCAATCACAATCGCTTGATGTCGAGATGAGATAACAAAGTCATTATGTTGTGACTCAGGAAGAGAGACTGGCGCGGGCAAATGAATAATGCGATCTAATTGGTTTTTCTTGGTATCCCACGCCACTAATTTAGGCTCAATACGTGGCGCCTGCTGACCAGAGTCTAATAGCCAAACTCTGTCTTGATCGTCGGTTCGCAGCCCCAACACCCAATTAAGGCAAGTGTCAGGTTCTTTCGCTTTACCCTGCGGATCATGGCATTGCTGCCAATCCGAATTAGGAAATGGCTTAGTACTACCATCCGCTAAAAGCTCTGCCACCTTAATGTTAGGTTGATAGAAAGGGTGATAACTGAAAATCAATCGATCATCTGATGTGAAAGTAATACCACCCACAGCCCCATCAAGTTCGGCAAAGACTTCCATTTTTGCCAGCGGCTCAGTCTGTGTCGCCCATGAGTGAGAACACAACAAACTGGTTGCCAGTAGTGTAAAAACCTTTGATAACATTGGGTATGTAATGCGCGTAGATAATATGGTCATCTTCATTCCTCCTAACGTGGACCAGCTAAAAGCGTTAAACTTGCTTCGCCTAATCTATGCTGCCAAAGATAGAATCCCACCAAAGCGGGTGTTGATCCCTTGTCTATCGGCAACTGCGCCACATCCAAAGCATGCACTGTCCATACATAACTGTGTTCACGTCCCTCTGGTGGACAAGGTCCAAAGAATCCAGGTTTACCTAAATCGGTATTAGCTTCAATGGCACCACTGGGTAGCGCTCCGCCATTCACACCACCTGCGAGAGTCGACACCTGTGCCGGAATGTCATACACAACACGGTGCCAAAAACCACTGCCAGTAGGCGCATCTTTGTCATATAAAGTGACAGCAAAGCTCTTGGTACCGGCAGGTACATTTTGCCAAGTTAAACGCGGCGCAATATTTTCGCCCGAACAACCAAATTGATTCCAATAATACTCAGGAGGGAACCTTGAATTATCAGCTAAATTACTTTCGAGACTAAACGCAGAGGCACTGTCGTCAGCCATAACGTAATTAATACTGGCGGCCAAAGCGACAGTCACCAAGAGAGTATTTTTAAAGAGGAGAAATAAGGCGATTTCATAATGTGCTGAACCCATTTTTGAACTGTCCTAGAACAGTCATTAACCATTGATTTGAGAATGTGGGTTAGCATATCAATCAAATTATGATTGATAAGGCGCATTTGGTTGATATGAGTTTCAAAAAATATTGGATAATCTCAACATGCTTCTCAGTTATTTTTAGGTTATGGTACTTTCAGCAAAAATAATGCAAAAAAGTAACAACCAAACAACTAAGATATGTTCTTAACACAATAATATAACGAGGATTCGCTATGATTAAAGCGGCTTATCAACCTTGGTTTCCCGTGAACAGAAACCTAAAGCCACACCCGAACCTGAGTTGCAGATTAGACCATTTATCTTTAACCATACTGTGGCAGGAACTTGATAACGATGCATTCACAATGGAATTATATTTCCCAACGATTTCAGGAATACAAGTCATTGATGAGTCAAGTTATCAAACCTTCTTAGATAACATAAGTGATAACTTTAGTGATATTCAACATGATGATAAAAGCAATACGCCATTCCCTATTGATTCATATTTAAATATCACGAATCAATCCAATGCCGATTATTTTTCTTTACCTTGGCCAATATGGAAGTCGGTAAAAAATGCACGCCGTCCTTATTATGGTGAATTAGGCGAACATATTTACCAAGACCTATACAGTTATTATATGGTGGGCGCCGATAGTGTCTACTTGATCGATACTGATGTAGAACCTACAGTCAATGTCTTATCTTGTTAACTATGAAGTTAATCGCTGTTAACCGAACAACTGCAGAATTAATCACAATGGGGTTAGTGAGCATATTGTTAATAATAACTACAATATGCTTTTTGCGTGAAATATCGCCAGCCAACACAACCGATTACATTTAAAGAGAGCAAGTTCAAAATAAGCAGATTGGCTAAATCCGCCGTTTTCATTACACTATCGACCTTCTCATCTTCACCCAAGAATGACCAAACCATGCCTGATTTTGCCTTACTCGCTGTGTTTATCCCGACTTTTTTCTTTGTTTCTATCACTCCGGGCATGTGCATGACACTCGCCATGACACTGGGTATGAGCATAGGTGTGCGCCGCACCCTGTGGATGATGCTGGGTGAACTGGTAGGCGTGGCGTTGGTGGCGACAGCCGCCGTGATGGGCGTTGCCAGTATCATGCTCAACTATCCCGAAGTCTTTCAAATTTTTAAATGGATCGGCGGGATTTATTTAGGCTTTATCGGCGTACAGATGTGGCGCGCGCGCGGCAAGATGGCCATATTAAGTGATGATGACACTAACCCCAGAGCCAGCAATGTTACCTTGATCTCCCAAGGCTTTATTACCGCCATTGCCAATCCTAAAGGTTGGGCATTTATGGTGTCGCTATTGCCCCCTTTTATCAATGCCGAGCGCGACGTCGCGCCGCAGCTCCTCGCCTTACTGAGCATTATCATGGTGACCGAATTTACCTCTATGCTCGCCTACGCCAGTGGTGGCAAAAGCCTGCGCATCTTCTTGAGCCGTGGCGATAATATTCGCTGGTTAAACCGCATTGCAGGCAGCCTAATGATAGGCGTAGGAGTTTGGTTAGCCATGAGCTAACGGTTTGAACTAACCGCTTAAATGTAACCCGTTCTACCTAAAATGAGCCCAATAAAGTCCTGTTAACGCGGTCTTTATGAAGGCGCTTTTTTGTAGGGCAACACATCCTGCATCTGCGCCATATATTGCTGCATTTGCAGTGTTTCTTGCTCAACAAAGTCGGCAATCGCCGCCTTAAATCCCAAATGGGCGATGTTATGGTAGGAATACATTGCTACAGGTTCAAAGCCTCGCAGCACCTTATGTTCCCCCTGCGCGCCCGCATCAAAAACTTGAAACTCATGTTCAATACAATATTGAATACCTTGGTAATAACAGGCCTCAAAATGTAAACCGTCGAGCTCAACCGTCGTTCCCCAATAACGACCATATAAGCATTTCTGCCCTCGGGTATTCTCACCTTTTAAATACAAGGCGCCAGCGACCATCTCGCCCTTTGCATCTTCAACCACCAAGAGTAGGACTTGCGCAGCGAGTTGTGCCCCCAACTGCTGAAAAAAGGTTGGCGTTAAATAGCCGCGATGACCGGAGCGCTTAAGGTAAGTTAATTGATAACATTGGATAAAAGTCTGCCATTGCGAAGCGGTGGTCTGCTCCCCTTCGACAAACTGAAACTTAAGATTAAAAGGCTGTAACTGCGCCCGCTCCTTCAAGATATTTTTACGCTTACGGGAACTAAAGCCCGCCAGAAAATCATTAAAATCCCGATAACCGCGATTATGCCAATGGAACTGAGTGCCTAAGCGTTTTAACAGCGAATGTGGCAAACTTTCAAATAACGGCGTTTGTGTTGGGGTAACAAACAGGCTGTGCCATGAGGAAATCGGGTTATCGCCCAACCCTGACTGATTAAGAATAGCTTCCTCAAGTACGAGATTATCCTGCGCTGATATTAGTTGGCGATTCAATGTCATCAGCAGTAATTGCGCCACGCGCAGTTGCTCGGCGCGCTCTTCTTCGGGATGAATGCCCATCCGTTGACCTTGCACTGGGGTAAAAGGGATCGCATTCACCCATTTGGGATAGTAATCGAGCCCATGGCGCTCATAGGCTTCGGCCCACGCCCAATCGAACACATACTCACCGTAGGAATGGGATTTTTGGTACAAGGGCATGACGGCAATAAGTGGGAACTGATTGAAGTGCTTAGCCGTTTGCACACTGATAAACCCTCCTTCAGCCAAAGGCGACAAGCTTTTATCCTTACTGTCGACATCATTTAATGTGTCACCCGCATCGAACACACATAAATGTCGAGGCGTCCAACCGGTTGCTGTGCAGGCGGAGCGGCTTTGCTCGAGTGCCAACAGAAACTCATGGCGGCAAAAGGGATTCGCCTCACCCATGGCAGCATTCCACGCACTGGCCGAAATATCCGACATTGAGCTCGCAAAAGCCAAGATAAGCTGTCTCATTGGGTAAATTATCGTCCTTTACTGGTGTGAACAAGTATACGAGGTTGCAATTAAGCCTAATTCTCGGCACATTGCATAGCCATAATTAAAATAAATTCAGGATTGAGTATGCGTCCAACAAGACCTTTTAGACCTTTTATTCTCGCCATTGCGATGGCGCTTCCCTTACTATCATCTCCCAGTCTGCTTGCCGATGAATCGCCAATTTTCAGCCAGATGGCCACCGCACAACCTGTGTGGGCTAAGCATGGCATGGTCGCAAGCCAAGAAACTCTCGCCAGTCGCACCGGCGTTGAGATCCTAAAGCAAGGCGGTAATGCGGTTGACGCCGCCGTGGCTGTCGCCTTCAGTTTGGCAGTCACCTTACCCCGTGCTGGCAATATCGGCGGCGGTGGTTTTATGCTGGTGCATATTGCCAAAGAAAACAAAACCATCGCTATCGATTACCGTGAAATGGCCCCTTCTAAAGCCAAGAAAAACATTTTCCTCGACGAAAATGGCGACGCAGTTGAAAAACTGAGCCGTGAACACGGTCTTGCCGTGGGTGTGCCAGGGACAGTGATGGGCATGAGCTTAGCCCTTGAAAAATATGGCACTATGACTCTCGCCCAAGTCGCTGCGCCCGCGATTAAAATGGCGCAGGAAGGTATCAGCATAACGCCAGATCTTGCCCAATCCCTTGCAGGCCTAAAACGCCGCATGGCCCAATGGCCAACAACAGCAGCTATCTTCTACAAAGCCGACGGCAGTGACTATCAAGTTGATGATATTCTTAAACAACCTGAGCTTGCCCATTCGTTAAGTCTTATCGCTGAAAAAGGCACCAAAGGATTCTACGAAGGAGAAACCGCCACTAAGCTCATCAATGCGGTGAAAGACGCTGGCGGCATTATGACCTTAGACGACCTTAAAAATTATAAGGTAGTGGAACGTGAACCCGTGCGCGGCGAATACCGTGGCTATGAGGTTGTGTCTATGCCACCGCCATCATCGGGCGGTGTACACATCATAGAAATGCTCAACGTATTGCAGCAATTCCCAATAGATAAACTCGGCCACAATACCGCCCAGACGATTCATCTGATGGCAGAAACCATGAAGTACGCCTATAGCGATCGCAGCGAATACTTAGGCGATCCCGACTTTTATAAGGTGCCCGTCAGAGCCTTAACCAGTAAGGACTACGCCCAAAAAATCGCCAGCCAAATTGCGATGAATAAAGCTACACCGAGCGCTGAAATCAAGCCCGGCAAGCTCGCGCCCTATGAGAGCGATCAAACCACTCACTTCTCGGTAGTCGATAAATGGGGTAATGCAGTCTCTAATACTTACACCTTAAACTTCAGCTACGGCTCAGGTTTAGTGGCTAAGGGAACAGGGATTCTGCTCAATAACGAGATGGATGATTTCTCTGCCAAACCCGGCGTGCCAAACGGCTATGGTTTAGTAGGCGGTGATGCCAATGCGGTCGAAGGCAATAAGCGCCCACTCAGCTCAATGAGCCCAACAATAGTGATGAAGGATGGCAAACCCTTCCTTGTCACTGGCAGTCCAGGTGGTTCGCGCATTATCACCACCACACTGCAGATCATCATGAATGTGATCGATCATGGATTAAACATTGCCGAAGCCAGTAATGCGACGCGGGTTCACCATCAATGGCAACCCGATGAATTGCGAGTCGAGTCCAGCTTTAATCGCGATACCATTTCCCTACTCGAAGCCAAAGGACACAAAGTGAAAGTACAATCCGCTATGGGCAGTACGCAATCAATCATGGTCACCGAACAAGGAATTTTTGGCGCGTCTGATCCACGCCACTCGGGTAGCGAAGCCATCGGCTACTAGCATCTCCATGATGCCAATGTTAGTGAAAGAGATGAGTGAGAGAAATAGGTGAATGAGATAAAAGGATTTATGACCGATTCGATCTAGGTCATAAACTCTGAGTAAAGCTTGTCCTTCCGCTCAGTGAATGCAAACTTTCGATTAAAAAAGCCCAGCTATACATAACTGTATAAGCTGGGCTTTTAATTGCGTGGAAAAGTTATTGTGCTGATTTGCATTGTTTTTTACTTTAGTTCCCCTGCAATAGAGTCATGAAATATCATACTAAACACAACTCACTTCAGGACAGAAGGTGTAGGCAAATTGTACTGGGTGACCTGTTATTTCAGTCACAGGGATCTAAGTGTTGGCTGGTATTCAATCATATAGGCTTGCCATGGCATTCACTCTCCGACACGCAGCTAGTCCGTCCTTGGATGCTCGTCCGCCCCATCCATGGGGCGGACGGTCGTCTCGCAAATCACCATGGCTCACCTTTTTGGCACTAGTGTAACCTGTCTGTATGAAGGAGATACCCAGCACGCTTTGGGACAAAAACGTTTTAGGTCGTTGGTGTATCAGGTGCATTTCGCATAAAAATTTCTATGGGCTAACGCCTCAAACACCGGCGCAGCTTCGCTGCGTCCGTGTGCTTTGAATTGTTAAACGCATTTAAGAACTAGATCCTTTGAGTTTTCCAAAAGCGTATCTAAAGTATCATTCCACAGGTCATTTCTTTTCATCTCATGAACAAGCTCATTGAAGCTTGTGTCACTGAGCACTAAAGTTGATGTGGTAGCTGCATAGATTGCTTTTGGCTGGCACTCCGAAAGAATACCCTCAACAAGGTTAATCAACCTGTTTTTTGATTGAGTTCTGCCGTTTTCTTTGTAAATGGAATACCGCTCCCAGGCCATTTCAATGGAGTCAGCTATCTGACTCCCGATTTCAAATCTTTTCAATACAAGTCGTTCTTGGTTGTTCAGACCGACTACGTCAATACTATTTCTTCCTAGCGGGGTTAGGCCTCGCATCCGATAAAACCTCATAGCCAAATGGTCTCTAGGATCTTGGACGTAAGGATTCAATATGGGCTCGGAAATCACGTCATGTGTACTCTTTGAGCCATTACACTTTTTGCATGAAGGCAGTAGGTTTTCCCATGTCACAACCTTATCTGGGTTATGTTTTTTGTCTTCGTAATGTTCAACTTCCATATATTTGCTCTCTTCCGTTAGATCACACTCACAATACGAGCATTTACCAAAGCTGGAGTTAAGCAAAGGTATCTTTATTTGATCTACATTCCATACTGAAGATCCACTTTTCTTAAATTCATCTACAAGTTCACTAACTTTCTGATCGGTAAGGAAGCTAGGCTTTGGAAATCTATCTAACTTAATCATGCCTCACCTTTTACCGAAGCCAGTTGAAATTTTAATAGCTTCCTTAAGTGGTTTTCAGGATGAAGTAATAATTCTAATTCTTGGTATACTATTTTAGCTCTGTTGTAGTTATCTGAATCGATTGCTGCTTCGAACTCTGACATCAATTGATGGTAAGTTTCAGTCCGAGTGTCAGACATCCCCATTACGTCTGTAAGAACTTCCTCTACAGTCCACCCCTGAAAACCATAAGAGCCACCATTTAACTGCCTTCTATACACATCACCTTCATTTAGGGCTAAAGCAATAATTTCATTTGGTTTTGCATTTTGTATAATATGGGGGCTATGGGTTGATGCAATAAACTGAATCTTTGGGAAAACATCGACCAATATACTAGCTATTTTTGCTTGCCACTCAGGGTGCAAATGAAGCTCAAGTTCATCAATCAGAATAACCCCATCAAACTCATCAGCTTTAATACAAGGGGATTTAAAGCGAAGCTCTATATCCTTAATTATGCCGAAGATGATTGACAAGCATGACTTAAATCCAGATGACAAATACTCGTAATAGATTTCGCCACTTGGCGAATCGATCATTATCTCATTGGAAGCAGCAAGAACTTTTTTGAAGCTAAAACCTTCATTAAGTAATGAAAAAGCTTTTTTTGCTATTTCAAAATTGTGTAGCTGTTCATCCGTTAGTGCACCTTTATGCACTGAATAAAGATAGCGATTTACAAACCAATTCTTAACCTCATGAATATTGACACCAAATTTTGCCTCTTCAAATGATGTACTGGTACTTTTATCAGCATCTTTTGAAACCGAATGCAGCTGCTGGTATTGAAATGTTCTAGTAACTTTTAGCGAAAGTAATTTTCCTGCATAATGATGCAGGCCACTAATATTTGAATGTTTGTCTGGATCAAAATCTCCAATTTTGACGTTTGAATTCAGAATGTCGTTATCTATCTCAACAGTCGCTCTAAAGTTACCGTGTTCGGTCGAAACGTTTCTCTTTAGAATATTTGTTGAGTTGGCGGAAAACGAATGCGCTACACATTCAAGTACTGTAGTTTTTCCAATTCCATTTGGGCCACAGATAAAATTCATATGGTCATCAAAATCTATATGTAGACTTTTTATACCACCAATTCCTTCAATATCTATCGACTTTATCTTCATATTCTTTCCAATAGTCGGAGCATTTATCGCTTAACATTTTATTAGTGCGCATGCGCGTTTACCTCGTTGGACCAGTGAAAACGTGCACAGTTAACTATCTGTATGCAAAGAACTTATCAGCATTCTGTTAAATATACCATCTGGAAAAATGCGCATGCGCGTTTCCCAAACCTATTATCTAACCTATAGGTTTTATAATTGCATGATTTTAATCATATTTATTTATTTTGGAATGTGAATACGCGCACGAAGTTGGGATAAAAATCGTCATAATTTCAATATGACTGTATGCCTGTCCAGCTTTTAGGCATTTCAAAGAATTGCAAAATTTGAGTGAATTGGATGAGAATTTCTAGGCGAGAAAGTCTGCGTTTGACTGCGCCACAGACAACGAGTCAACTCGTTTTGGGGCAATAGCTTTTTAGCCAAATGAACAGCAGAAGTGTTAGTTAAGATTGGCATTGTTGCAACTGTGACCGTTGGCGGCATGGATGCCGTCGTCGAGCCCTCAGGGACGAGTTTATGGCTAGTCACAGGGGAAACAATGACAATTCATGCAGCACAACTGACGATATAACTCACTAGCTTTGAGCTTTTGAGCTTTTGAGCTTTTGAGCATTTCAAGTTGGAATGGCGGAAATCTAAGATTTAACCGCCATAGTTCTATTAACCCTTAATGCTTAGCTTAATACTTGATACAGACTTTATTGCTACCCAACACTTTTATGCCATTCCACAATCACTTTAACAAAGAGCGCTATTTAACCGCCGATAGCTCGATAAACGCTGCGGTGTACATTTTTAGATTCAGCATAAATTGCTTATGGGTGATGAACTCTTTTTCGGTATGGCCAGTGTATTCCACGCCCGGCATGGCTGGGCCAAAACTTAAGGCATTGGGGAATAATTTACTGTTGGTTGAGCCGCCAATTGCAACGGGTTTAGGGTTGACTATGCCAGTGAAGTGGGCAAACACGTCGAGCAGGGTTTGTTGCTGCGGCGCGTCCTTCATCACCATAGGCTCGCCCCAATAACTTTCAATATCAGCAAGCTGCACTTGGTGTTTATCCTGCCACAAAGCTAAGGCTTCACGGGCTTGCTGAGCGAGTAACTCTGGTGTTTTACCGACTGGACGACGCAAGTTAATGGTCACCTCTGTGCCTTTTTGCGTTTGCACCACTACAGTTGGGGCTAAGGTCAGCGGTCCCATAAAATCATCTTTATAGGCTAGGTCACCAAACTGCTCGGCGTAAATGCCTAACCCCACCAGCTCGTTCATGGCGGCAACGGTTAAGGAGGCACTGGTTTTCGGCCAAGGCTCATCATTCAACTCGGGACTTAATAATGCCGCCAAATGTGTCACGGCATTCACCCCATCCTCTGGGGTGGATGAATGGGCGGCTTTACCGTCGGCAAAGATATGCAGGTTACACAGCTTATCGACGCAATGGTTTTCAAAACGATATTTCATGCCCTGCTGCGCAGCGGCTCTGGTCTGTAACTTTGTCAGTAATGCGGGTGAAACCGCCTCAATTTCTGCTTCAGCCTGCTGCGGGACTTGGCTGGCAAAATAGCCGCCAGAGAAAGCCGTTAACGTGGGCGCTTGAGTTGAAGCCTCTGCTTTAGCTTCTATATTGGAGATCGTAATATTGGGTACAGTAAAGGTAATTTTGCTCCAGCCTTTCTCGGCGGTGACCACTGGGTATTCGGCATCAATAGTAATGTTCATGTCCGCTGGCGTATAGCTGGCTAAAAAGGTTTTTAGTGGTTCCCAGTCGGACTCTTCAGCAAGATAAACCAAGAGTTCAATGCGTCTATCTCGCTTAATGTGTTTATCTTTAATCGCCTTCATCGCATACATGGCGGTAACGATGGCGCCCTTGTCGTCCTCTGTGCCGCGACCAATCAGTTTGCCCGGTTCCGATTGAGTATCAAGCAGATAAGGGCTCTGCGCCCACAATGCAGGATTAGCTGGTTGCACATCGCCGTGGGTGACTATGCCTAACTTTTTAGATTCATTGTTTACAGCCGAATTGGCATCTAAGCCAATCAACACCACATAGCCATGATCAGCATAATCCAACCCGAGCTCCTGACTGAGTTGCTTCAAACTCGACTTAAAGCCCATAAAGGCGGGATTGGTATCTGGCGTTTGCCCTTCAACCGCTTGGGTATTAAAACTCACCAACTGAGTCAAACTCTGCACCATAGCCGCATCGTATTTTGCGACCGCGTAATCGGCGACATTTAGTGCATTTTGGCTTAACAGGGGGACGTTTGTTTGAGCCGCTGTTGTTGCTGGCGCTGCAATACACTGCGGCATAACCCAGCTGGACGCAGTCAGTAATGCCAAGGATAACGCTCGACGCACGCGAGCATGTTGAATACCAGATTGAGACATAGAAGATCCTATTATTGCTATTCGTGTTTTAGGACCGTACTGCAAGAGACGGTTGAAAATGGATTAAGCTGGTTTAGTGCAACGTGTTACTTACGCCAGTCATCTGCGACGTGTTTGCGGCTATTATCTTCGACTACAACCTTGACCCATGACCTTGCCAAGAAAGCGCACCGAGATGCGATAACAGCCTCAGCCAGTTTGCCATATTATTTTGCTTAAAAGCCTGAAACAAAACATTTGTTACAAACTAAACACAAAATCGATGGAACCCCTAGTCCGATACATGTTAAACAGTCACATTAAGATAAATTAATGGTTTTAGCCGCGCGTAGACTTCAATTTTTGCTGAAATCCATGGCCATCATCAAACAATCACCCATAACAATAATCGACCTAACGGGGAACAAATAATGAAGGGACTAACCCTTAAACCGCAAGCCCGCACGGCTAAGCTCACGCTAAGTGCTATCGCTTTAGCCTTAACTTTGGGCGCTTGTAGCACACAACAACCCGAAGCCAGTGTTCAAGCAAACGCAGCACCCAATGCCGTGTCAGCGCAGATTATCAGTCAGAATGCGACCAATCCATTCTTTAAACCCTATGATACGTTTATGGAAATTCCGGCCTTTGATAAGATCAAGCCAGAGCATTTCCTCCCAGCCTTTAAAGCGGGCGTAGCTCAGCAACACGAACAAATTCAAGCGATTGTTGATAATAAAGCCAAGCCCACATTCGCCAATACCATTGAAGCCATGGAATTTTCTGGCGATCTAGTGACCCGCGTTTCTAACGTCTTCTTTAACCTGACAGGCGCCGATACTACGCCAGCATTGCAAGCACTCTCCAAAGAAGTGTCGCCCATGCTATCGTCCGCTGAAGACGATATCTTGCTCAATGACAAACTGTTTCAAAAAGTCAAAGCCGTTCACGACGCGAAAGACAGCCTAAAACTCAGCACGGCCCAAGCCAAATTGTTGGAAGATACCTATAAATCTTTCACCCGTGGCGGCGCTAACTTAAGCGAGCCAGATAAAACCAAACTGCGCGCGCTGAACGAAGAGATCGGCAAACTCAATTTAACCTTTGGTGACAATCTATTAGCCGAAACCAATGCCTTCGAATTAGTGGTTGATAGCAAAGCCGATCTCGCAGGTTTACCCGCAGATGTGATTGCAACTGCCTTTGAAACTGCCAAAAAACGTGGCCATGAAGGCAAGTGGGTATTTACCACGTCTCGCCCTTCTATTACGCCTTTTTTGACCTATGCCGATAATCGCCAGTTACGTGAAAAACTCTACAAAGGCTATATCGAGCGCGGTAACAACAATAACGCCAACGATAACAAGATTATCCTCGCTAAGATTGCTGCCCTGCGTGCTGAACGTGCTCAACTGATGGGCTATAAAACCCATGCGGATTTCGTGTTAGAAGAACGCACAGCTAAAACACCAGAAAACGTCTACGGTTTACTCAATAAAGTCTGGCCAGCGGCATTGGCCCAAGCCAAAAACGAAGTGGCTGATATGCAAGCCATGATTGACGCTCAAGGTGGCAATTTTAAGCTGCAAGCGTGGGACTGGGATTACTACGCCGACAAGATCCGTGTCGCTAAGTACAGCTTTAACGAGCAACAAACGCGCCCGTATTTCTCCCTCGACAGTACATTAAAAGGCGTGTTCTACACAGCTAACCGTTTGTACGGTTTAACCTTTAAAGAACGCACCGACTTGCCAAAATACAATGCAGAAGTCCGTACTTGGGAAGTTTACGATAAAGACGGCAAACTGATGGCCATCTTTATGGGTGACTATTTCACCCGTGACAGCAAACGTGGCGGCGCTTGGATGAACTCCTTCCGCAAGCAATACCATATGAATGGCGTTGATTCTAAACCTATTATTGTCAACGTATTAAACTACCCTCGCCCGGCGGGTAATGAGCCAGCGTTGCTGACCTTCGATGAAGCCAGCACACTATTCCACGAATTTGGCCACGCACTACACGGCATGTTATCGAACGTCGAATATCGCTCACAGGGCGGCACCGCCGTACCTCGCGATTACGTTGAGTTCCCATCGCAAGTGAATGAAAACTGGATGACTCAACCAGAAGTGTTAGCCCAATTTGCCAAGCACTACAAAACTGGCGAAGTGATCCCGCAGGAGCTAGTGCAGAAAATCCAAGCAGCCAGCAAGTTCAACCAAGGTTTTTCTACCGTTGAATACATGGCGGCCACTAAACTCGATTTAGATTGGCACACACTGACCGACACTACGCCAAAGGATGCGGCCAAGTTTGAAGCGGACTCGTTAGCGGCAATGGGACTGATTGAAGAAATTAGCCCACGCTATCGCAGCACTTACTTCTCGCATATTTTTGCAGGCGGTTATTCAGCAGGCTACTACAGCTACCTCTGGTCAGATATTTTAGGTGCAGATGCTTTCGAAGCCTTTAAAGAAAACGGCATTTTCGACAAAGCCACTGCGGATTCCTTCCGTAACAACATTCTTTCGAAAGGCGGCAGTGATGATCCTATGCTGATGTATAAAAACTTCCGCGGTAAAGAAGCCGGTATAGAGCCGCTACTACGTAGCCGCGGATTACTGGCCGAGTAACATAACATCATCATCTAAATTGAAGTTTGAAATATCACCAACAGGGAGCTAATACTCCCTGTTTTTATTTTACTGATACTAAATAGGTAAATAGCGAGAAAGGTCAAGATGACAGAGTGCAGCTTGGCAGCTAACATCTTGGGAAAAAGATGTTACGGAACTTACGCCTAAACTTCTTAAATGCGGATTAGTAATAATGGTACGTTCCCGCTTCACATGTTAACCCACTATTATTCGCCACTTAGGCGGCATTAAATTTTCAATAGAGTTATATGATGAATATTGAGATGGTAGAAAAAGCAGATCATCTTAGTCTGCTCAATATTTGGGAAGCATCGGTGAGAGCAACCCATGACTTTTTAGCAGAAGAAGATCTACAGGAATTACAGCCGTTGATCCTCGAACAATATTTTGACGCCGTTCACTTAAAGTGCGCTAAAAATGACAATGGAGAAATACTCGGATTCTGCGGGATACATGATGGCAATATTGAAATGCTGTTCATCTCACCTGACGCGCGCGGAAAAGGTATTGGTTCCATGCTAGCGACACATGCCATTAATGAACTGGGAGCCACAAAGGTTGATGTTAATGAGCAGAATCAGCAAGCATTAGGTTTTTACCAGCATATTGGTTTTTCAGTAACGGGTCGCTCACCCGTTGATGGACAAGGTAAACCTTATCCGCTGTTGCATATGGCGTTACATTCCATTGAGGGATTGTAGATGTATATAGTGGTCAACTAAATTTGGCCACAGCTTTAGAATCTTCCCAAAATCGTCGCTCTGATTCATTTGGGCTCAATCCTGCATTGTAATGATGTGGCCTGACTTCACAGTAATAACCAATGATGTAATCGGTCACATCTTGTTTAGCTTCGCTAAAACTCTTGTAGCCTTGTGTCGGGAGCCATTCCGTTTTTAAACTTCTGAAAAACCGCTCCATTGGCGCATTATCCCAGCAGTTACCGCGACGGCTC
>NZ_JAKKSG010000051.1:0-1215 GCF_025653545.1 Shewanella sp. SW1
TGTAGTGGCACACTGAATTTGGCCACCTAATAAGAAATGTTATGATCCACTCATAACCCATTTAGGTGACAACATGAATAAAAGTAAACGTGCACGATATAGTGCTGCAATTAAGCTCGAAACCGCTCAATTAGTCATAGATCAAGATTACACACAAGAAGCGGCGGCGAAAGCCATGAACGTGGGTAAATCAACGGTCAGTAAGTGGGTAACACAGCTTCAGGTTGAGCGCCAAGGGCTTGCTCCTAAAGCCTCACCCATGACACCTGAGCAAATTGAAATTAAGGCACTTAAACGTGAAATTGAACGGATTAATCTCGAAAAAGAAATCCTAAAAAAGGCTACCGCTCTATTGATRTCGGACTCGCTGAACAATTCTCGATAATCGAGAAACTCAATCAGAGCAACAAATACCCTATTTCAGTGTTATGCCATGTATTTAACGTGAACCGGAGTAGCTACCGTTATTGGGTGAGCMGTGAACTTGTAGCGACACCTGAACAGCGGATTTTAGAGTGTGAAATCAAAGCAATACACGCTGAAAGCAAACAGTCTGCTGGTKCAAGAAGTATCGCAACAATCGCCTCTGAACGTGGCTTTGCGTTAAGTCGTTATAGGGCGACTCGGTTAATGAAAAAGCTTGGATTAGTGAGCTGCCAACAACCCAAACACCGCTATAAGAAGGCTGAAAATGAGCATGTGACCATCCCTAATTTACTCAAGCGACAATTTGCCGTTGTCGAACCAAACACCGTTTGGTGTGGCGATGTGACGTATATTTGGGCGGGTAATCGTTGGTGTTATTTAGCGGTTGTGCTGGATTTATTTTCGAGAAAAGCCATTGGTTGGGCGATGTCATTTTCACCGGATACAGAGTTAACGGTGAAGGCCTTAGATATGGCCTTTGAATCTCGTGGGAAGCCTAAAAACCTGATATTTCATTCAGATCAAGGCTGTCATTATACCAGCCTGAAATACCGTCAGCGGCTGTGGAAATATCAAATCACCCAGAGCATGAGCCGTCGCGGTAACTGCTGGGATAATGCGCCAATGGAGCGGTTTTTCAGAAGTTTAAAAACGGAATGGCTCCCGACACAAGGCTACAAGAGTTTTAGCGAAGCTAAACAAGATGTGACCGATTACATCATTGGTTATTACTGTGAAGTCAGGCCACATCATTACAATGCAGGATTGAGCCCAAATGAATCAGAGCGA
>NZ_JAKKSG010000052.1:0-1154 GCF_025653545.1 Shewanella sp. SW1
CGCAATTAAGCGATGATTTTAGCTACTACACCAGCACCAACTGTACGACCACCTTCACGGATTGCGAAGCGTAAACCTTCGTCCATCGCGATTGGGCAAATCAGAGTCACTACCATTTTGATGTTGTCGCCAGGCATTACCATCTCTACGCCTTCTGGCAGTTCGATAGTACCGGTTACGTCAGTTGTACGGAAGTAGAACTGTGGACGGTAGCCTTTGAAGAATGGAGTGTGACGTCCGCCTTCTTCTTTTGACAGAACATAAACTTCTGATTCAAAAGTCGTGTGTGGGTTGATTGAACCTGGTTTAGCCAATACTTGACCACGTTCTACGTCATCACGCTTAGTACCACGTAATAACACACCACAGTTCTCRCCTGCACGACCTTCGTCAAGCAGTTTACGGAACATTTCTACACCAGTACACGTTGTTTTAGTCGTTGTGCGAACACCAACGATTTCAACTTCGTCACCCACTTTAACAATACCACGCTCAACACGACCAGTAACTACTGTACCACGGCCTGAAATTGAGAATACGTCTTCGATTGGCAGTAGGAACGGCTTATCGATRTCACGTTGTGGTTCTGGAATGTAAGAATCCAGTGCTGCGGCTAATTCAAGGATCTTAGCTTCCCACTCTGGTTGACCTTCTAGGGCCTTCAGAGCTGAACCTTGGATTACTGGTAAATCATCACCWGGGAAATCGTATTCTGACAGAAGTTCACGCACTTCCATTTCAACCAATTCCAGTAACTCTTCGTCATCTACCATGTCACATTTGTTCATGAACACGATGATGAAAGGTACGCCAACCTGACGAGAAAGCAGGATGTGCTCACGAGTCTGTGGCATTGGACCGTCTGTAGAGGCAACTACTAGAATCGCGCCGTCCATCTGTGCAGCACCAGTGATCATGTTTTTAACATAGTCAGCGTGGCCTGGGCAGTCTACGTGTGCGTAGTGACGTGAAGGCGTGTCATATTCGATGTGAGAGGTATTGATCGTAATACCGCGCTCACGCTCTTCAGGAGCGTTATCGATTTGAGAGAAGTCTTTAGCTTCGCCACCGTAGGTCTTAGCCAGTACGTGAGAGATAGCTGCAGTCAGTGTGGTTTTACCATGGTCAACGTGACCAATGGTGCCCACGTTTAC
>NZ_JAKKSG010000053.1:0-1110 GCF_025653545.1 Shewanella sp. SW1
GGAGTGGAGTCTGCAACTCGACTCCATGAAGTCGGAATCGCTAGTAATCGTGGATCAGAATGCCACGGTGAATACGTTCCCGGGCCTTGTACACACCGCCCGTCACACCATGGGAGTGGGCTGCAAAAGAAGTGGGTAGCTTAACCTTCGGGGGGGCGCTCACCACTTTGTGGTTCATGACTGGGGTGAAGTCGTAACAAGGTAGCCCTAGGGGAACCTGGGGCTGGATCACCTCCTTACCTATACGACTAACTYRATGTTTGTTGAGTGTTCACACAGATTTGCTTGATAGAAGAAAGAGTAAAAGATGGGTCTGTAGCTCAGCTGGTTAGCACCCCAATCCCCTCATAAAGAGTAGGGTGAGGTCGGTGGTTCTAGAGGGTTGTGGATTTATCAATAAGATGGGTCTGTAGCTCAGCTGGTTAGAGCGCACCCCTGATAAGGGTGAGGTCGGTGGTTCAAGTCCACTCTGACCCACCAAATCTTCGTTCTCCTTTGTTAAATTAATACTCGTTTAGTGAACTAAACGTCGCGTTAATTTTTCGCGGATAACTCGATTTGGCAAACCAATCCTTTTAGAGGTTTGGAACATCTTACTTACTCGCACTGCATGTAAATGGGGCTATAGCTCAGCTGGGAGAGCGCCTGCCTTGCACGCAGGAGGTCTGCGGTTCGATCCCGCATAGCTCCACCATTTACAGCTTGTTTTAAGTTAACAAGTGACATGCATTATGGATAGAGATGCCAAAGATAAACTGAAAAATTATCTTTGGCTTTTTTAAGCCCGCTCTTTAACAATTTGGAAAGCTGATAGTATTTAATTACATGAGTCTGTCATGTGATTAATTACAAAACGTTTAATGCGAAAGCATTGAACATGAGTTCTCAAACACTTTATTAAGTGTCTTGAATATTCAATAGTAAATTATTCTTTATTGGATAGTTTACGTCTAAGGCGCGTCCACTTCTTTGGTCAGAAGTGAGACAAGTAAAACCAAGCTGGTCGCAATGCGGCGCAGGTGAGTGAAACTCATTTGGGTTGTATGGTTAAGCGACTAAGCGTATACGGTGGATGCCTTGGCAGTCAGAGGCGATGAAGGACGTAGTAAC
>NZ_JAKKSG010000054.1:0-987 GCF_025653545.1 Shewanella sp. SW1
GGCCTCCATAGCAATAAGGCTACCTTCGGGGAATTGTCTAATTTTATCGAGCAGCTTGTTTCTGTTAACCTTTTTGTTACTCATGACAGAGTTATCCATAAGACAAACACAAACTTGAAAAACATTTTTGGCTAAATCGATACCAATAACTTTAATATCCATGATGGAAACCTCCAGAACTATTTGTCAGCTTTAAGCTTGGCATAATACTGCAAGCTTAGGTGCTGAGGCGTCCATCACATCACTACAATATATGTGAAATGCGTGGTTAGCCATGCTGACTGACAAGTACCGTCGAACAAAGGAGTAATGTATATGCTACCTACTGCATGTATTGAAATTAGAGAAGCATTGGCCAAAGTGCCATACCTTGCTCACATTGAAACTCAGGACGACTATGAGCAAGCGTTAGCATTAATGGACGTTCTGATAGATGATTACGACGCAAACAAGTTTTTGATCGAAATTTTGTCACTTAGCATTGATCGATGGGAAGTACAGGCGGATGAATTTGCTAAATTTAATTCAGCCATTGCCGGAATGGACTGTGGTATTGCTGTATTGAAAACACTTATGGGGCAATATCGTATTGGAGTTGCAGATCTTCCTGAATTAGGTTCAAAAAATAATGTGAGTAAGTTACTCAATTCCGTAGAAGGGAAAAAGCTAAATCGACAACACATTGAAGCACTCAGTCAGCGCTTTGGGGTGCCTGTATCATTTTTTTTTAGCTTCGTGAATTAGGGTCTGTTGATCTTTGCTGTACAAATGTTGTTCAGCAATACATCGGCAGCCACATTAACATAAACGCCAGTGACACCATACTGGCGTAATTTCTTGCTAGCTTGTCATATCTTGTTGATATTGCTCGATAGTGCTTAATTCTTCCAAAAGCATTCTCCACTAAATGTCGATACCGATATAAGCACCAATCGACTCTTTCTTGAGGTGTATTCTTATAGCGGCGCCTTGGAATAACAGATTTCC
>NZ_JAKKSG010000055.1:0-869 GCF_025653545.1 Shewanella sp. SW1
GTTTGCTCGCAAATCGGCCAACGGCTCTGGCGCCGTGGATGAGTAAAACACGTAGTTCTGAGCTGCCATTTTTCGTGATCGATCCTAGTCGAACTTTTCCACCAGAACTCGATTGCGATGGCACTAAGCCACACCATGCAGATAATTGCCGGCCATTTTTAAATTGATGACCCGAACCTAATTCACTCATAAAGCTTGCTGTGACTAATGGTCCAAAGCCAGGGATCGACAGCAATGCATTGTAGCGAGGTTGGATTTGACATAGCGCTTTAATGTCGCGCTCGATTTGATTAATTCTCTCATTTAAAACACATAAATCTTCATATAAAAATTTTAACAGGTAATGAAGCGTATGAGACAGTTCATGCTCATTATTTGCTAAAATACGGCTAAGTGAYGCTTGTAATTGCAACCTGCCGACAGAGAAGATCACACCAGACTCGCTCGCTAGGCTTCGAATTTGATTGACCATGGCGGTTCGATTTTGAACGAGACGACTACGTACACAACGTAATGCTTTAATGTCTTGTTGCTCAACAGTTTTAACTGGAACCATGTGGATATTAGGTCTGAAAACCGCTTCGCATATAGCGAGGGCATCGTTGGCATCATTCTTTTGRTTTGCAACAAATGGCTTAACATGTTGAGCAGGGATCAATTGCACTTGATAACCAAGAGCTTGAAATTGTCTTCCCCAGTAATGCGCCGTACCACAGGCCTCCATAGCAATAAGGCTACCTTCGGGGAATTGTCTAATTTTATCGAGCAGCTTGTTTCTGTTAACCTTTTTGTTACTCATGACAGAGTTATCCATAAGACAAACACAAACTTGAAAAACATTTTTGGCTAAATCGATACCAATAACTTTA
>NZ_JAKKSG010000056.1:0-727 GCF_025653545.1 Shewanella sp. SW1
GTTTCCCCCATTGTGCAATATTCCCCACTGCTGCCTCCCGTAGGAGTCTGGGCCGTGTCTCAGTCCCAGTGTGGCTGATCATCCTCTCAGAACAGCTAGGGATCGTCGCCTTGGTGAGCCATTACCTCACCAACTAGCTAATCCCACCTAGGTTCATCCAATCGCGGAAGGCCCGAAGGTCCCCTCCTTTCCCCCGTAGGGCGTATGCGGTATTAGCAGTCGTTTCCAACTGTTATCCCCCTCGACTGGSCAGATCCCTAGGCATTACTCACCCGTCCGCCGCTCGCCACCTCAGAAGTAAACTCCCTTGTGCTGCCGCTCGACTTGCATGTGTTAGGCCTGCCGCCAGCGTTCAATCTGAGCCATGATCAAACTCTTCAATTAAAGTTTTGTTGTTTGACTGACGTCAAACGGCTCAATGAATTCTGTCATTTGTTTCCGCTTTTAAAAAAGCGRAACCAAAATTATGTACATATTGCTATGAACACTCATTGTTACATTGATTTAAATTTTTGACTGCCAACCCGAAGGCTAAGCAGTTTCGATTAACTCAACACCTGTGAGTGTCCACACAGATTTCTTGTTTTATCTTGTTAAAGAGCAACTCAACCTCGTAAGAGAAGGTGAGTACCACACTGAGCGTCGAACGCTTCCAGTTGGCTAGGGCTGCGTATTTTACGCATTTCCCGTTTCGCGTCAAGGAGTTTTTACAACTTCTTGCTACGAT
>NZ_JAKKSG010000057.1:0-658 GCF_025653545.1 Shewanella sp. SW1
TAGGGTCTGTTGATCTTTCGAGAGTAATTTTTAGACAGCATGGCAAGACGTTATAATTTGCTTCGCCAAAAGTAACCATAACCTCAAGCCATGCCAAGACTTATGCTAACCGATGCACGCTGGGAAAAGCTATTTCATTTAATGAAAAGCACAGGCCGTGTTTATGACAAACCTGAACATAGACAAACATTCGAAGGTATTCTTTACCGCCTTAGAACAGGTATCCCTTGGCGAGATTTACCTAAAGAGTTCGGTCATTGGAGCACGGTCTTTAGACGGTTTCATTTATGGTCTAAGAAAGGCGTTCTAGCACATTTATTCAAGGYCTTAGCCAACCTTGCTGATATAGAATGGGTCTTTATTGATGGCTCGATAGTGCGGGCTCACCAGCACAGTGCAGGTGCAGCGACGCTAAGTAATGAGAGTATTGGTAAAAGTCGAGGCGGTAATTCAACCAAAATTCACTTAGCCGTCGACAGCGGAGGATTACCGATTTATTTCGAATTATCAGAAGGCCAAAAACACGATATTACACACGCCCCCAGCTTAATTGAGCACCTGAAGCAGGTTGATACCGTCATTGCAGATAAAGGTTATGACAGCGATGCTTTTCGTGAACTTATCGCCAATAAAGGCGGGAAATCTGTTATTCCAAGGC
>NZ_JAKKSG010000058.1:0-630 GCF_025653545.1 Shewanella sp. SW1
CGGTAATGGCGGCAGCGATACCGCTACGGTGACCCTGAATGTGGATAACGAGAACGACGCACCCGATGCCATCGATGACACTTACGAGGTTGCTGAAGGCGGCAGCGTCACTGGCAACATCATCACTGACCTACTCGGACGCGATACCGACGCCGATGGCGATACGCTGACGATCACCCAAATCAATGGTCAGCCCGTCACCTTCGTGAATGGCGTGGCCACGGTGGCGGTGGCTGGCGGCTCTTTGGTCATCAACCAAGACGGGACTTTCACCTATACCCACAATGGCAGCCAACCGGCGCCAACCAGCTTCACCTATACCATTACCGACGGTAATGGCGGCAGCGATACCGCTACGGTGACCCTGAATGTGGATAACGWGAACGACGCACCCGATGCCATCGATGACACTTACGAGGTTGCTGAAGGCGGCAGCGTCACTGGCAACATCATCACTGACCTACTCGGACGCGATACCGACGCCGATGGCGATACGCTGACGATCACCCAAATCAATGGTCAGCCCGTCACCTTCGTGAATGGCGTGGCCACGGTGGCGGTGGCAGGCGGCTCTTTGGTCATCAACCAAGACGGGACTTTCACCTATACCCACAATGGCAGCCAACCGGC
>NZ_JAKKSG010000059.1:0-625 GCF_025653545.1 Shewanella sp. SW1
CTCGCTACAATGCATTGCTGTCGATCCCTGGCTTTGGACCATTAGTCACAGCAAGCTTTATGAGTGAATTAGGTTCGGGTCATCAATTTAAAAATGGCCGGCAATTATCTGCATGGTGTGGCTTAGTGCCATCGCAATCGAGTTCTGGTGGAAAAGTTCGACTAGGATCGATCACGAAAAATGGCAGCTCAGAACTACGTGTTTTACTCATCCACGGCGCCAGAGCCGTTGGCCGATTTGCGAGCAAACRTGATGATAGACTTGGGCGATGGTTTAATGCACTTGCGTTAAGGCAAGGTCGACACAAAGCCGTTGTCGCATTGGCCAATAAAATAGCGCGTATAGGATGGCGGATCCTCACGAGTAACGATAATTTCGACGTTAATAAAGCGTTTGCGTAAGACGTTAAGYATCACGTAAMAGTTTACATGCACTGATGAATAAACGGTCAACCGTACCTATTAGAGCCTGACTKKRCCAAGGCATTAAATGCCGATGTAGTGATAAGGTAATAGGTTTCGGATTTACATCATGGCGCGGGTAAAAAAGCCTATTTAGACGCCGAATATATGGTAGTGAACCAATCATTCAACGGTGTTGTAAAAGCTGAGGCGTCCATATATGG
>NZ_JAKKSG010000060.1:0-589 GCF_025653545.1 Shewanella sp. SW1
GGAACATCTTACTTACTCGCACTGCATGTAAATGGGGCTATAGCTCAGCTGGGAGAGCGCCTGCCTTGCACGCAGGAGGTCTGCGGTTCGATCCCGCATAGCTCCACCATTTACACCTTATTCTGACTTTATTGCAAAGTAATAAGGCATATGCACTATGGATAGAGATGCCAAAGATAAACTTAAAAATTATCTTTGGCTTTTTTAAGCCCGCTCTTTAACAATTTGGAAAGCTGATAGTATTTAATTACATGAGTCTGTCATGTGATTAATTACAAAACGTTTAATGCGAAAGCATTGAACATGAGTTCTCAAACACTTTATTAAGTGTCTTGAATATTCAATAGTAAATTATTCTTTATTGAATAGTTTACGTCTAAGGCGCGTCCACTTCTTTGGTCAGAAGTGAGACAAGTAAAACCAAGCTGGTCGCAATGCGACGCAGATGAGTGAAACTCATTTGGGTTGTATGGTTAAGCGACTAAGCGTATACGGTGGATGCCTTGGCAGTCAGAGGCGATGAAGGACGTAGTAACTTGCGAAAAGCGTTGGCGAGCTAGTAACAAGCATTTGAGCTAACGATGTCCGA
>NZ_JAKKSG010000007.1:0-196947 GCF_025653545.1 Shewanella sp. SW1
TCGACGTTAATAAAGCGTTTGCGTAAGACGTTAAGCATCACGTAAAAGTTTACATGCACTGATGAATAAACGGTCAACCGTACCTATTAGAGCCTGACTTGACCAAGGCATTAAATGCCGATGTAGTGATAAGGTAATAGGTTTCGGATTTACATCATGGCGCGGGTAAAAAGCCTATTTAGACGCCGAATATATGGTAGTGAACCAATCATTCAAAAGTGTTGTAAAAGCTGAGGCGTCCATATATGGCATAGTGAATTTGGCCACCTAATAAGAAATGTTATGATCTCATTCATAGCGAATTTAGGTGACAAAATGAATAAAAGTAAACGTGCACGATATAGCGCAGCGATTAAGCTCGAAACTGCCCAATTAGTCATTGACCAGGGCTATACACAAGAAGCGGCAGCCAAAGCCATGAACGTAGGTAAATCAACGGTCAGTAAGTGGGTAACGCAGCTTCAGGTCGAGCGCAAAGGGCTTGCTCCTAAAGCCTCACCCATGACGCCTGAGCAGATAGAGATTAGGGCACTTAAACGAGAAATTGAGCGGATTAATCTTGAGAAAGAAATCCTAAAAAAGGCTACCGCTCTCTTGATGTCGGACTCGCTGAACACTTCTCGATAATCGAGAAGCTCAATGAGAGCAATAAATATCCTATTTCAGTGTTATGCCATGCATTTAACGTGAACCGCAGTAGTTATCGTTATTGGGTGAGTCATGAGCATATTGTGACGCCAGAGCAGCGACGTTTAGAATGTGAAGTCAAAGCGATACATACGCAAAGCAACCAGTCCGCTGGTGCGAGAAACATTGCCACTATCGCTTCTGAACGGGGTTTTGCACTAAGTCGTTATCGAGCAACTAGGCTAATGAAAAAGCTAGGATTAGTCAGTTGCCAACAACCGAAACATCACTACAAGAAGGCTGGGAAGGAGCATGTCGCTATCCCCAATATACTCGAACGACAATTTGCAGTGGTTGAACCAAACACCGTCTGGTGTGGCGATGTCACTTACATTTGGGCGGGTAATCGCTGGTGCTATTTAGCGGTTGTACTGGACTTATTTTCCAGAAAAGCGGTGGGTTGGGCAATGTCATTTTCACCAGATACTGAGTTAACGGTGAAAGCACTGGAAATGGCATTTGAATCACGGAGTAAGCCTAAAAACCTGATATTTCACTCAGACCAAGGCAGTCATTACACTAGCCTTAAATACCGTCAACGGCTGTGGAAATATCAAATAACCCAGAGCATGAGTCGCCGAGGTAACTGCTGGGATAATGCGCCAATGGAGCGATTTTTCAGGAGTTTAAAAACGGAATGGGTGCCAACGCAAGGCTATAAGAGTTTTGTTGAAGCTAAACAAGATGTGACTGATTATATTATTGGCTATTATAGCCAAGTCAGGCCACATCATTATAATGCAGGATTAAGCCCAAATGAATCAGAGCGAAGATTTTGGGAAGATTCTAAAACCGTGGCCAAATTTAGTTGACCACTTCATTGGGCTAACTTTTCCAATAAGAAAATCACACTCAGTATTAAAAGCAATTAGCATTAGCTTGACTTGGCCATCTAATATTTTTCTATTTAACGTCTTATCATTCACCACCACTACTGAAGCAGGATATTGAATCGCTTTCTTTAGTTTAATCATCTCCTTTTGCTGAACTCGAATATCTTTAATTTCCTCAGAAAATCTTGCTGATGTTTCATAAAGATAGTCCGGCATTTCAAAATGCCCGATTGATGTATACTCATCTAAACGAGAATATAGATCTAAAACGCCCATTAACTCGTTCTTCTCATTTTTCAGCGTTTCAATTTTAGATACTAGGTTTGCTTCTTCATCTTTAAATCTAATAATTAAAGCTGTATGCTGACGAACGTTCTCCGAAAGCTTGCTCTCATTTTTCTTCAGTTCTTGTAACTCGTAAGTCTCTTCTTTCACTTTGCTAAGAGCTTGTGTACCTAGATCTAACTCTTCTTGAACTAGTGCTATTTTATCTTGAACTCTAACTAGAGCCTCATCAAGGCTTTTATATTCATCAAATTTTGAATCGACGCTCTTTTTGTATTCATTAAATCTCTTATTAAAATAATAATTTGCTATAAAATAGCTAATTATTACGGCTATAAATGCACTAATCACGACTATAAGTAAATTGTTATCCATGTGGCTACCTTAGTACTTCGTTGATAAATTGTTTACGTAAAGCCGCTCTTTCCAAACATCTTTCATCATATTCTGTCTGGGCATCTACAAGTGAGTTTTTAAATTGTTGCTTTTCGAGAGCTGCACTCAACCTCTCAGCCTGCATAGCCCGAGTAGCACCATTTTTTTCAGCTCGCATAGCCTCTCGTTCCTGCTCCCGTAATCGTTTCTGATACTCTCTTTCCGCTTTAGCTCTATCTCTCGCGGCTGTTTTTTGTCTACGTTCTGCATCCCTAGCGGCTTGTTTACCTGCTTTATCAATAGCTTTAACAACTTTAATTGTTAAGCCAAGAAGACTACCTCTTCTAGCCAAATCTCCCTCCTCATACCTATTGCAGGCAACTTCATTCTATTTACACATGAAACATAACAATAACAAGTGTTTATTGAATACAAAATAAAAATATTATAAGTACTACAATCAGAGATGAATTAGAGAAATACTTTTTTGAAGGATACTTAAATCATCAGGGAAGTTGCTGAAGGATTTGAAGAAAAATTGCATAAACTCAATATGGATACTGAGATAGCATTTAAAGCCCAAGATGTATCATTATCAGTGTTAGTTATTTTCTAATAAGTATTGCTTTACTAGGGTTACTTATGAATCCAAGGGAAATGTAAAGCCATCCTTAGCCAGCTCTTGATTGAAAATCTGAGTGGAACCCTAAATGACAAAATGCAAAAGCCCTACGAATATGCGCACGGCTTTTTTTTTATCACTCAACTGAAATCCTAAAACTGTTGAAACCAACGTTGGATCTGCTGTGGATCTTTGCTTTTCGTTAAAGATAGCATCAACAATATACGGGCTTTTTGCGGGTTAAGATTACCTGCTGCAATAAAACCGTATTTAGCATCATCTATCTCAGCATCGAGCGTCGTTGCACCTGTGGGCACTCGGCTAGAGCGAACGACTAAGGTGCCTTTTTGACTCGCTTTAGCTAAAACATCGAATATAGAGTGGTAGATATTACCGTTACCCACACCGGCACTGACTATGCCATCAAAACCCGCTTCAACCATGGCTTTGGCTGGTAAATCACTGGCATTGGCGTAGCTATACACTATGCCTACCTGCGGTAACTTGTCGAGTTTGCTGACATCAAAAGGCGTTTGCGTAGTATGTTGACGCTCAGTATTACCCATGTACTCAATCTTGCTGTTATGGATAACGCCAAGCGGGCCAAAGTTAGGCGCGGCAAAAGTGTGTACGCCTGTAGTGTTAGTCTTAGTCACATCGCGGGCATTCAATACGGTATCGTTCATCACCACCAACACGCCTCGACCTTTAGATTCGAGGTTAGCGGCGGTCGCGACTGCGTTATACAAATTCATCGGGCCATCGGCACTCATGGCAGTTGATGGACGCATTGCCCCAACCAGTACTACAGGCTTATCGCTCTTGATGGTGAGATTTAAAAAATACGCCGTTTCCTCTAAGGTATCAGTACCATGGGTAATGACGATACCGTCGACATCTTTATCAGCCAATAACAGATTGATGCGCTTGGCTAAGGCTAGCCAAACTTTATCGTTCATATCCTGCGAACCGATTTTAACCAGTTGCTCACCTTGAATATCGGCAAGTTGTTTCATTTCAGGCACGGCCGCAATTAAGCTACTAATGCCCACTTCACCAGCCTGATAGTTAGACTCAGTAGCCGATTGTCCGACTCCCGCAATAGTGCCACCCGTGGCAATAATACGTACCTGTGGAAGTGCCTGCGCCGCGGAGGAGAGAAATAACCCTAAAGTGACCGAGAGCAAAAGCTTACGCATTGGAAAATTCATGCTTACATCCTTTGATTAATAATAAACGCCCACAGTGTGCACTATTGTCTAAGCCTCACTGTGATAGCTCTCACTAAAATAAAATAACAGATTTAGCGTTATCTAATTGATTATTTAAACTTTAAGGAAAACACCATGCATTTATTATTGAGTAGATTTAACTAATCAATGATTATTCGCTATTGACGCGGTGACAATTAAATATCGTATGGTTTATTTAAATTTAAAAACACTTGAATAAATATGTCGCCGATTGGTTAACGAATAACAAATCTATAGCTAATTTGCATCAAAAAGTAATGGCTCACACTAGTGATCCGAGTTGAGAGACTTATCTAAGAAACAAAAGAAATACACTATTTCAAACAGTTAAGTGATCACCATCCTAATCCTGTTATTGCCAAAGCGTTAAGATCTACTTCGATAGTCAAGGAGACGATTCTCCTTCATGTTTTCGATGAGTTATTCTTGATGTGTTACGTATACTTATTGTACACATCCACAACTCAATACTCGGAGATATATCTTACTATTAATTGGATTTAATAGGATCGAAATGAAAGATACTAATAGCGTACGGATCGAAGAAGATTTATTGGGCACGAAAGAAGTTTCCAATGAGTTTTATTATGGCATACATACATTACGTGCCATCGAAAACTTTAAGCTGAGTAATCAAAAAATTTCCGATGTACCTGAATTAGTCCGTGGCATGATGCTAACAAAAAAAGCCGCTGCCATGGCTAACAGTGAATTAGGCGCTGTAAGTCCTGAAATCGCTGACAAAATTATTGAAGCGTGCGATCTAATACTCACAACGGGTCGATTTGTTGATCAATTTCCGGTCGATGTTTATCAAGGAGGCGCAGGCACTTCAGTCAACATGAATACCAATGAGGTATTAGCCAACGTTGCACTGGAGATCATGGGGCTAGAAAAAGGCCGTTACGATGTCATCAATCCTAATGACCATGTGAATAAATGCCAATCGACTAACGATGCCTATCCTACCGGCTTTCGCATTGCGGTCATCAACAGTACCGATATTCTGTTAGATGCATTAACCGACCTTATCAGCGCTTTCGACACTAAAGCCACAGAGTTTAAAACCGTCTTAAAAATGGGCCGCACTCAATTGCAAGATGCCGTGCCTATGACCTTAGGCCAAGAGTTTCATGCCTTTGCTGTTACATTGCGAGAAGAAATTAAGTCCATCAAGCGTTGCCAAGAGCTGTTGTTAGAAGTGAACTTAGGCGCAACCGCCATTGGTACAGGGCTCAATACGCCTGTCGGTTATTCCGCATTAGCCATTAAGTATCTGGCAGACATTACTGGCCGCGCCTATGTGCCAGCGGAAGATTTAATCGAAGCGACATCCGATTGTGGTGCCTACGTTATGCTGCACAGTGCAATTAAGCGTATGGCGATTAAAATGTCCAAGATTTGTAACGACCTACGCTTACTTTCATCGGGTCCACGTACAGGTCTGAAGGAGATTAATCTTCCTGAGCTGCAAGCGGGTTCCTCCATCATGCCAGCCAAGGTTAACCCTGTGATCCCTGAGGTCGTCAATCAGGTTGCCTTTAAGATTGTCGGCAATGATATCACTATCACTATGGCTGCCGAAGCTGGCCAATTACAGCTTAACGTAATGGAACCTGTGATTGGACAGGCGATGTTTGAGTCGCTCAGTTTGATGGGCAATGCCTGTATCTCCCTGCGTGAAAAATGCGTTGAAGGTATCACAGCCAATCCAGAGATCTGCATGGCCCATGTGATGAACTCTATCGGGATCGTGACCTACCTTAACCCAATCATCGGCCACCATGAAGGTGACATCATAGGCAAGATTTGCGCTCAAACGGGTAAAAATGTCCGTGAAGTGGTACTCGAACGCGGTTTGTTAACGGTTGAAGAACTCGATGACATTCTCTCGGTTGAAAACCTGATGAATCCTAAATATCAGGCTAAACGCAACACCAGCAAAGCCAAAGTGTAACTCAGTGGGGCTGGGGAGCCTTCCCCAGTCCACAACTCGATGATTCAAGAATAAGCCTGCGCAGAGTGAATATGCGCAGGCTATTGAAATTAAAAATAAAATAGAGTTAACACTATGATTATATTAGAGATAATTATCGTCCTCGGGGCTATTTACCTTGGTGCAAGGATGGGTAGCATGGGAGTCGGCTTCGCTGGCGGTGTCGGGGTACTGATACTGACCGCGGGGATGGGACTCAAACCGGGCAATATCCCGATTGACGTGATCCTCATCATTATGTCAGTTATCACCGCAATCGCGGCCATGCAAGTGTCTGGAGGGATGGATTATTTAGTCTCACTGGCAGAAAAATTATTACGTAAGCATCCCAAACAAATCACCTTTCTGGCCCCTGTCGTCACCTATTTCATGACACTTTTTGCGGGTACAGGCCACACAGCATTCTCCACCTTACCTGTTATTGCCGAAGTCGCAAAAGAGCAAGGCATTCGCCCCTCTCGTCCCTTATCTATTGCCGTTGTCGCATCTCAAGTCGCCATTACCGCCTCACCGATTTCAGCGGCTGTCGTGTTCTTCTCAGGTATCTTAGAGCCGTTTGGCGTAGATTATTTAGTGCTGTTAGCCGTTTGTATTCCCTCAACTTTCCTCGCCTGCATGGTCGGAGCCGTTGTTGCCAACTTAATGGGCAAAGAACTTGCCGATGATCCTGTCTATCAAGAACGCTTAGCCAAAGGTTTAGTCAAAACACGCGGTAAAACGGAGATCAAAATTAAAGCTGGCGCGAAACGATCTGTGATGATTTTCTTGCTGGCGATTGCGGCTGTCATGGCATATGCCACTGCGATATCAGACAAAGTCGGTTTGATTGTTGACCCTGTATTGCCACGCGACGCCGCCATTATGGTGCTGATGCTCACGGCAGCTGCCGCTATTACGATTTTCTGTAAGTTAGACGCGAGCGAAATCTCTAATGCGGCCACCTTCAAGTCAGGCATGTCAGCCTGTGTTTGTGTGTTAGGTGTGGCTTGGTTAGGCGATACCTTAGTGTCGAATCATATCGAGGAAATCAAAGATCTTGCCGGCACCTTACTGCAAAGTCAGCCTTGGTTATTATCGGTAACCTTATTCTTTGCCTCTATGCTGCTCTACTCCCAAGGCGCGACAACGAAGGCGCTGATGCCCGCAGCCTTGGCGATTGGTGTAAGTCCATTGACAGCCGTAGCCTCTTTCGCCGCCGTCAGCGCGCTGTTTGTATTACCGACTTACCCCACGCTACTGGCTGCGGTCGAGATGGATGATACTGGCTCGACTCGGATTGGTAAGGCGGTATTTAACCATCCGTTCCTGGTCCCTGGCGTTGTGACGATTGCCACCAGTGTGGCATTGGCCTTCCTGTTTGGCGGCATGATGCTGTAGCTCAATTTTACCCTAAGTGCTCTCAGGGCTAATGCCTACAAATGGATTAACCCTCTTCTTTTAATCTGTATCTATAGACTTTGTTTTGGCGTGATGCAGGTACATTCACGCCATAGCAAATCGAGTAAGAGGTGAATTAATGTCAGCAAAAACGCGTGTTCCTACCGCCATTAACGGCGGACCATTTGGCCAAGCTTGGTCGGCTCAAGCAGACTGCTTACAAAGTGTGACTGGGCTTATATTAGGTATTTTCCTCTTATTTCATATGCATTTCGAGGCGAGCATTTTATTTGGTAAAGAAACCTTTTTTCACATGGTGCAATTCTTAGAAGGCAGTATGTTTAGCTCGACGGGTCATGGCTTCCCCATCGTGACCCAGATCATTTCAGTCATTATGCTGGTGATTGTTGCAGTACATGCCGCCACCGCACTACGTCGTTTTCCAGTGCAATTAGGCCAATGGCGAGCGATGCGTGGCTTTATGTCGACTATCAAGCATAGAGATACCCAAGCATGGTTCTGGCAGATGATCACCGGTTTCTTACTGTTTTTCTTAGTGTCAGCCCATCTTGCCACTATGATTTTAAACCCTGATATTGGCCCTCACCTTTCGGCCGAACGGGTTTACCACGATAACGCTTGGCTCTTATACGTGGTGTTTTTACCTATCGTGTTATTCCACGGCATCGTTGGTTTATACCGAGTGATATTAAAGTGGGGTGTGAGTAGTAACCGTCCACTTATCCGCACTATCGCGCAAGTATTGATCGTCTATTTATTGTGTTTAGGCACATTAAGCCTAGTGACCTATATCAATATTGGTATCGAATTAGTTTTGCCAGTACAACCGTTTATTCCTCAGTAATGGGCATGACGCTATCGGCGCACCTAGCCTGTGTAGCAAGACAAACAACATACGGATCCTCCTCTGATACATAGTTGCAGCGCATCTATGCCCGAGGAGCGCAATGATAAATCCATGAAATGTTATCTAAATTATTAGATAAGGATCTGATTTGAAAATCATTTATACAGACTCATTAGTCATTGGCGCAGGATTGGCAGGCCTCAGAGTCGCGATTGCCACCAAAGAGCGAGGCCTAGATACCTTAGTGCTATCGTTAATTCCCGCAAAACGTTCACATTCGGCCGCCGCACAGGGCGGAATGCAAGCCAGCCTAGGCAATACCGTTAAAGGCATGGGCGATAACGAAGACATTCACTTTCAAGACACAGTCAAAGGTTCTGACTGGGGCTGCGATCAAGATGTCGCACGCATGTTTGCCCACGTTGCACCGAAAGCGATCCGCGAACTCACCAACTGGGGCGTACCTTGGTCGAGAATATCTGCCGGCCCACGTGAAGTCATCATGAACGCACAAAGGGTAACGCTCAATGAGGCTGAAGAAGCTCACGGCCTGATCAATGCCCGCGATTTTGGTGGCACTAAAAAATGGCGTACTTGTTACACCGCCGACGGCACTGGCCACTCTTTACTGTACGCGGTCGATAACCAAGCTATCTCCATGGGCATTCCAGTACATGAACGGATTGAAGCCCTGTCGCTGATCCATGACGGTAAGCGTTGCCATGGAGTCATTGCCCGATGTTTAGTCACAGGTGAATTGCGCGCTTATGTCGCCAAATCCACCACCATCGCCACTGGCGGTTATGGCAAGATTTATGAAATATCGACCAATGCCACCATCTGCGAAGGCATAGGCCAAGCGTTAGCACTCGACACAGGTGTCGCCACCTTAGGCAATATGGAAGCGGTGCAGTTTCACCCCACCGCCATAGTGCCCGCGGGGATCCTCACCACTGAAGGATGTCGTGGTGATGGCGGTATTCTGCGTGATAAAGACGGTCATCGCTTTATGCCAGATTACGAGCCAGAGAAAAAAGAACTCGCTTCCCGCGATGTGGTTTCCCGCCGCATGACAGAGCACATGCGTAAAGGCAATGGAGTCGAAAGCCCTTACGGCCCGCATCTGTGGCTGGATATTACGCAGCTGGGCCGTGAGCATATCGAAACCAACCTGCGCGAAGTGAAAGAGATTTGTGATTATTTCCTCGGTATCGATCCGTGCAAAGATTGGATCCCCGTCAGGCCTACCCAGCATTATTCCATGGGCGGCGTGCGCACCAATGCCACAGGTGAGAGTCCACAACTCAAAGGACTGTTCAGTGTCGGAGAAGCGGCCTGTTGGGACATGCATGGTTTTAACCGTTTAGGCGGTAATTCGGTGGCAGAAACTGTGGTTGGCGGCATGATCATCGGCAAATATGTGGCTGATTTTTGTGAGAATAACGACTTAGAAATTGATACTGCGCTGACTCAAAAATTCATTGATAAATTGCAGCAAGAAATCGATGGACTGGTCGAAGGCAACGGCACAGAAAACCCCTTCCAAATAAAGAAAGAAATGCAACGCATCATGATGAACTACGTCGGGATCTTCCGTAATGGACCCGAGTTAGATAAAGCCATTAAAGGCTTGAAAGACTTACTGCTGCGGGCAAAAAATCTTGGCCTTAAATGTAAAAAACGTCACTCCAATCCTGAGTTAGTCGAAGCGCTGCGCGTCACCCGTATGTTGAAAGTAGCCCTAACCGTCGCCTGTGGTGCAGAGGCTCGCACTGAAAGCCGCGGCGCCCATTCACGGGAAGATTACCCACAACGCAACGATAAAGATTGGCTTAACCGCACGCTGGCAACTTGGCCAGATGCCGAGTCACTGGAACCTGTGCTGCGTTATGAAGCGTTAGATGTGATGAAAATGGAGCTACCACCGGGATACCGGGGCTACGGTAACGACAATACTATCGCCCATCCCGATACCGAAAAACGCGTACAAGAAATCAATCAAGTGCTCGCGAGCTTAGGTGATGATCCCGATAGAAACACACTGCAGCGAGCCCTGATGCCATACGAGCTGCCAAGCCACCTGCAGGCTCCTAATGAACGCCTCAGCGATACCTTAGCGATCACTCCAGCCCAACCGGTAGGAAACAAACCACTATGAGCCGTCAAATCAGCTTTAATATCTTTCGCTACGATCCGCAAGATGGCCAAGACAAGCCAAAGATGGAACGTTATCAGTTGACTGAAACACCGGGCATGACAGTATTTATCGCCTTAAATCAACTACGTGAGCTACAAGACCCGTCACTGCAGTTCGACTTTGTCTGCCGCGCGGGCATCTGTGGCAGTTGCGCCATGGTGATCAATGGTTTCCCCACGCTTGCCTGTCGCACGTTAACGGCAAATTACCCTAATGGCGAAATCACCCTCATGCCGCTACCTGGCTTCGAGCTGATTGGCGATTTGTCGGTGAATACGGGTAAATTTATGCGTGAATTAGCCGAACGCTTAAAACTGTGGCTGCACCCTAGACCCGATGATCAGGACATTCATCGGCTCGAAAATCCAATGGCACCCGAAGAAGCCGCACGGATCTATGAGCTAGAACGCTGCGTCGAATGTGGCGTTTGCGTGTCGGCCTGCGCCACCAAACAAATGCGTGACACCTTTGTCGGCGCGGTTGGCATGATGAAAATTGCCCGCTTTGAAATGGATAGCAGAGACAGCCGCAGCGCGGATGATTTCTACCATGTGATTGGCAATCAAGACGGCGTGTTCGGCTGTATGACGCTACTCGGCTGCCAAGATAACTGCCCCAAAGATTTGCCACACATGCAGCAAATCGCTTACCTGCGCCGCAAAATGGCCGCGAGCATACTCTAGTTTTCCTTAACCTAAAGTCCCGTTGCGTTAGCGGGGTTTTAGGGCAACACCTTTCCAAAACCAGCTGACAGCTTTTATCTGTCAGCTGCTGAGTTACGAAGCCTAATTTTCTTAGTTAGGCGCCTCCCCAGCACTATCACAAGTGCAGCTCCTTACTACTAGCGATACAGCTCAATCGGCAACAAAATCCATTAGCGTAACGCGAGTAGTTGTTATGTAAGGAAACATAAATGAAACCGTCTAAACTTACATCAGCCATACTTGTGCTGAGCTTTGCCACACCTATTTTTGCCGTTCAAGCCAATAATACAGCAGAAACCAATGACGAATTACGCACTGAATTACAACAAATTCAGCAGAGACTCGCCATGCTCGAAGCTCAAGAAAATGAGCCATCAGTGTCATCGGATACCCAGTTTAATTTTTATGGCTCTTTACGCCCAACCTTCGGCCTGACCCACACTAACTCGGACGATGTGTGGGATGTAGGCGATGCAAACTCGCGGATTGGTTTTGCTGCAGAGCACCAACTCGGTAATGGCTTAGTCGGTTTTGCGAAAGGGGAATTTAAGGTCGATATCAAAGATGACGGTGACTTTGGCGATGCGCGCAAAGCCTATGTCGGATTAAAGGGATTTTTTGGTAGCGTTGCCATAGGTAAACAAGCCGTCACGCAGGAAATGATTTCCGATCCCGTTGATATCTTTAACCGCTCAGGAACGCCTCTGGCCTATGACAGTGCGAGCCCATTCAGGCTCAATAATCTCGTGACCTATCGTAAAGAGTTTGGCGACCTGTTATTTTCGGCCGATGCGCAATTCGACGGCAATAAAGGCAGTGGCGGCAGTGACTTCGTTAACACGGGTATCCGTTATAAAACCGACTTCATCTACATTGCCGCGGCTTTTTATAATAAAGAGTTAGAGGACAACAAGGATGAAAATACATTCGGTGTAACCCTAGCGAAAAATTTCAATTCTCTGTTCCTCGCCGCAGCCTACCAAAACATTGAAAAAGACGACATCGATGGAAACACATTGGATGGCTCAACATTAGATGTGGTCGCCTGCTATCCCATCACTGACAGCTATAAAATCAAGCTGGGCGTGTCCAGATACGACGATGGTGGCAATGACATCACCTCTGCTAAATACAACGCCTATAACACTACGCTGGAGTGGCATAAAACACCGCAATTCAGCACCTTCATCGAATATCAAAAGACAGATTTTGAATACCGCGAAACCAATGACCAGATCATGCTGGGCATGCGTTATAACTTCGATTACACGTTCTAAGTTTTATCTCAAGCGTATAGTCATGTAAGTGAAGGGTTTAACGGCTTCACGGCATAAAGACTAAAAACATAAAGACCAGAAACCACAAAGCCACGACTCGCGTGGTTCTCGTACAGAACTTGATGATTGTGCTTTTTGGGCTTCTTCGATGCGTAAGTCAATGGTGACAACTAACTTGGAAAACGCCGCCATCGAAGAAGCTCACGAGCTAGTCACCGTGGCGGACGATGCCGTGACGAGGCGGGTGTGTCACTCCCAAATCGAGGTGTTCTATGTGGAACTTGCGAACGTTCTTTAGCTGCAGCGCTTGGCTCAGCCAAATCCGCAAGGATCGGGCAATCCGGGCGGCCATCGCCATGGCAATTTTCAGCTAGCTGCTCGAGCGTTTGCACCATAGCTTGTAGTTCAACGATCTTCGCCTTCAGTCCGTCGGCATGGGAGAGCGCCAACGCCTTAACGTCGGCGCTCGCGCGATCTCGGTTGCACCACAAGACCAAGAGTTCCGAGATTTGTTCGACAGAAAAGCCAAGGTCACGTGCGCGACGGATGAAGCGAAAGCTTTGCGCGTCCGCCGAGTTGTAATTTCGGTAGCCAGCATCAGAACGGTTAGCTTTGGGTATCAAGCCAATCTGTTCGTAGTAGCGAATCATCTTCGCCGAGATGCCGGACAACTTGGCTGCTTGACCAATATTCATCATTCTCTCCTTCTAGTAAATTAATCAAATACGCCCAAAAACTTAGGTTTACCTACGCACAGATATTTCTCTGGGCGTAAAGAACACGTCGGCATACAGGTATTCAGATCGCATTCATGTTGTCTATATTCCATCTGAAGATTGCTCAGAGCTAATGTGGTGATCAAATGCATATAGTCCCGCCACACCTCAGGTGTGACGACTCTTGCAGTGGCAAAGAGATGTTCTCGGGCGTCGCTATAATCGTCCTTGAGGTGATCCAAGGGCGTATTTGGTGAAAACATGTTGTGTTACTCCTTCAACAATATTCGTCTACCAAGCGTGACTTTTGCGCTACCACCCCAAAAGCCAATGACTTGGTGTGGGTTTAAACCATCATCGGAGCCCTGAAACGCTTGAGTCGGAGCGCGTTGCCGAGCACAAATATACTGGAAAGTGCCATTGCGGCCGCTGCGAAAATTGGCGAAAGCAAGGTGCCATTCAACGGGTAGAGCGCACCCGCCGCAACCGGGATCAACACGGCGTTGTAGGCGAAGGCCCAGAAAAGGTTCTGCTTAATGTTACGGATCGTGGCCTGACTAAGCGCGATCGCATTCGTCACTCCACGCAAGTCGCCCGACATTAGCACCACGTCAGCAGCTTCTATCGCTACATCGGTTCCCGTGCCGATAGCGAGCCCAACATCAGCTTCGGCGAGTGCTGGCGCGTCGTTGATACCGTCTCCCACGAAGGCGACTTGCGCGCCATTGTTCCGGAACTTCTTCAGCGCCTCGACTTTACCATCGGGGAGGACCTCGGCTAAGACTTCATCGATGCCAAGCTGCTCGGCGATCGCCGCAGCGGTCGCCGCATTGTCGCCAGTGATCATCGCGACTTTCAGTCCGAGCGCGTGCAGCGCCTTGATTGCTTCAGGCGTTGTATCTTTGATTGGATCTGCGACTGCAATCACCGCTGCCAAGCGGCCGTCGATCGCGGCATAAAGTGGGCTCTTGCCTTGCTCGCCAAGACGCAGGGCGGTGGACTGCAAGCTCGACACATCCAGACCGAGCTGCGTCATAAACCGATCCGCACCGACGGCGACGGTACGACCTGCGACCTTGGCCGACACGCCGAAGCCCGGTGTTGCGTCGAAGCTCTCAATAGGTGCAAGGGCGAGGTTCAACTGCTTTGCGGCTGTGACGATCGATTCGGCAATCGGGTGCTCGGAGCGGGTCTCGACGGCCGCAACAAGAGCAAGAACTTCGTTGTATTCAAATCCCTCGGCAGGCACGAGATCGGTCAGCTCGGGGCGTCCTTTGGTCAGCGTGCCAGTTTTGTCGAGCGCGATAACGCTCACATCGCGCAACGCCTGCAAGGCTTCGCCCTTACGAAAGAGTACGCCGAGCTCGGCCGCACGGCCGGTGCCAACCATGATTGAGGTCGGCGTTGCCAGTCCCATAGCGCACGGACAAGCGATAATAAGAACCGCGACCGCATTAACGAGCGCAAAGGTCAGCGCTGGGGACGGGCCGAAGATTAGCCAGACTAGGAAGGTCAGCGTGGCAGCTGCCATCACCGCTGGGACGAACCACATGGTCACTTTGTCGACCAGCGCCTGGATCGGCAGCTTTGACCCCTGCGCTTGCTCGACCAGACGAATGATCTGCGCGAGCACCGTATTCGCGCCGACCTTGGTGACGCAAAAACTGAAAGCGCCCGTCTTGTTGATAGTGCCACCGACAACTTCGGCTCCCACCCCTTTAGATACGGGCACCGGCTCACCGGTGATCATGCTCTCGTCAACATAGGAGGCACCTTCGACGACTTCGCCGTCGACCGGAATCTTCTCGCCCGGACGAACGAGCACTATGTCACCAGTCATCACCTGATCGAGCGGTATTTCAAACGTTTCGCCGTTGCGCTGGACGCATGCGGTCTTAGCCTGAAGTCCGACGAGCCGCTTGATCGCTTGCGAGGTTCGCCCCTTGGCGCGCGCCTCCAGCATGCGTCCGAGCAGGATCAAGGTAACGATGACAGCAGCAGCTTCAAAATAGACGTTGGCAGTGCCTTGCGGCAGCGCTTCAGGGGCAAAGGTTGCGACGATCGAATAACCATAAGCCGCCGCGGTGCCGACCGAGACCAGTGAGTTCATGTCGGGAGCACCACGCAGCAACGCCGGTACCCCTTTTAGGAAGAAGCGCAGACCCGGACCGAACAGGACCAGGGTGGCGAGCACGAACTGCACATACCAGTTGGTCTGTTGCCCCAGAACCCCCATCACCCAATGATGCATGGCGGGAATAAGGTGAGAGCCCATCTCAAGGATGAATACGGGCAAGGTGAGGATGGCTGCAGTGATGAAAGAACGTCGCAGTGCCCGCGCCTCGATCTCACGACGCTCAGTGTCCTGATCGCCAGCATTCGCCGTTTCGGCGGACAAGCGACGGGACTTGTAACCCGCCTGTTCGACAGCGGCTTCAAGATCTGCCGTGGAGACGACCCCTGCAAAATGGCGCACCCTCGCGCGCTCGGTCGCCAGATTTACAGTGGCTTCGAGCACTCCCGGAATTTTTACGAGCGCTTTCTCTACCCGGCCCACACACGATGCGCAGGTCATGTCCTCGATCGCCAACTCGATGGTCTCTTCGCGAATGGTGTAGCCAGCGTTCTGAATGGCGTGGACAACCGCCTGCGGATCGGCTACGCCGGTGAAAGTCATGTCGGCGCGCTCGGTGGCAAGATTGACCACGCCCGTCTGCACCCCAGGGACCGCTTTCAACGCTCGCTCGACACGGCCGACACATGATGCACACGTCATGCCTTCGACAGGCAGGCTCAGACGAGTGCCTGCGGACACGGATTGATTGGCGTTTTGTGGCAAGGAAACAGAAGCCATTGAACTACTCCTTAAATGTTGAGTTAAAAAAAGCTTAATGCTTCCAGCTATGGGAAGGTCAAGTCCTATATGTGATTTATTTCACGACGCGTCCGTTCGAAATGCCGTCGGCGCCACTGCAGTCCTGCTCCGCCTGCGCGCAGATCTCCCAGCCGCCACCCAGTGCCTTGTAGATGCTGACAACGGCAAGCCGTTGGTGGGTGCGAGCGATTGCCAGCGCACGCCGGCTTGCAAAGTCGGACCGTTCGGCTTCGAGCACATCAAGGTAGATGCCTTCACCTGCTGAGAACCGCACACGGGCAAGACGAGCCGCCTCGCGATTTGCGGCTGACTCAAGCAGACGCAGCTCAAGCGTGCTACCCGCGGCACCATAGGCTTTGAAGGCATCCTCGGTTTCCTGCAGTGCGCGCAACACGGTCTGGTCGTAGACGATCAACGCCTCTTGGGTACGAGCCTCGCTGGCGGCGATGCGGGCACGCACGCGCCCAGTATCGAAAAGAGACCAGCGAATGACTGGGCCGAGGAAGCTGGACAACACTCCGGAGCCATTTACTTCATCGAGACTTCCAGCAACGAGCCCGATTGAACCATGCACTTGGATCTCGGGGTAGAGACCAGCCGTCTCGAACCCAATCCGAGCGGTCGCCGCAGCGAGAGTCCGTTCAGCCGCCGCAATATCAGCACGCCGAGAAAGGAGTGCTGCGGGATCGCCCACGGCGATTATTCGAACAGCAAGCGCTTCACGCGCAGGCGTTACAGCGGGTGGTCTAAACGTCTGGGGCGTTTCGCCAAGAAGGATGGCCAGTGCATTGCTGGAGGCCGCACGGCGGCGCTCCAATTCGGGCACGGCCACCTCGACATGGTGCAACAAGGCCTCGGCACGGAGCTGGTCGAATTCGCTGGCAGAACCGGCGTGCACGAGACGTTCGACCTGGCTCAGGCTTTCGCGCTGGCTTTGGCTGATGTCGGCGGCTACAGCTAGTTCGGCCTCGATACCGCGTAGCTCGAACCAAGTGGCAGCCACCGCAGCAGCGACCCCCGCCTGCACACCACGCAGCAGAGCCTCGCGGGAGCCTGCTTGCGCCTGAGCGGCCTCCACCGATCGCCGCACACGGCCAAAAAGATCGATTTCCCAGGAAGCGTCTACCGCGCCGCGATAGGTTTCTATCTGACGCGACTGACTATGGGGCGTCTCGACCTCACTCCGGCGACGGTTCTCATAACCAAGCTCAGCGCCACCGCTCGGCAGGAAGCCCTGACGGCTCTCACCCAACATGGCCTTTGCCTCTTCGAGCCGAACGACAGCGATACCTATGTCATGGTTCGCCGCGAGCGCCCGCTGGATCATGATGTTCAGAGCTGGATCGTCGAAGGTGCCCCACCACTTCACCTCAACGGCCCCTGTTCCAAGACCGGCGGGAGGCTCACTGAAACTGGTCGGAAACTGCGATGAAGGTAGTGAGTAGTTTGGGCCCACCGCCGTGCATCCAGTCAAGATGAGCGCACTCAGGGGTAACAGAACTGCTTGGTAGGGACTTCTCATGACATGCTCTCCTCTATGTGCGGCTTAGCACTTGAACTGTAACTGTGCCGCTCGAAGTGAGCCTCCAAGCCACGTATCACTACATAAAAAACCGGTGTCAGGAATAATCCGAACAATGTCACGCCGAGCATACCTGCGAAGACCGCAATCCCCATAGCCTGGCGCATTTCGGCCCCAGCACCGCTTGCCAATATCAACGGTACGACGCCAGCAATAAATGCCAATGAGGTCATCACGATAGGCCGCAACCGCAATCGACAAGCCTCAACGACCGCCTCCAGCGCACTTGTTCCTGCAGCTTCGAGGCTGCGTGCAAACTCGACGATCAAAATTGCGTTTTTGGCCGCCAAACCGACGAGCACGATAAGCCCAATCTGAACAAAGACGTTGTTGTCGCCCCCAGCCAGCCAGACACCGGTAATCGCGCTCAAAAGACACATCGGCACGATCAGCAGAACCGCCAGAGGCAGCAGCCAGCTGTTGTATTGCGCGGCGAGGATGAGATAAGCGAGCAGCACGCACAATGGGAAAATGAACAGCGCAGAATCGCCAGCCAGTTTTTGCTGGTAGGTAAGATCAGTCCATTCGAAGCTCATGCCTTCAGGCAAAACCTCCTTGGCTAATCGTTCCATGACCGCAACAGCCTGCCCCGAGCTGACGCCAGCCATCGCACCGCCCGAGATGTCGGCCGTAGGGTAACCGTTGTAGTGCATCACGCGGTCTGGGCCGGCACTTGGTGTCACAGTGACAAAGGAGGACAACGGCAGCATATCTCCGGCCGCGTTGCGCACCTGCAGTCGGCCGATAGATTCGGCTTGCATGCGGTGGTCTGCATCGGCTTGGGCCGTCACCTTATAGGTTCGACCGAAGCGGTTGAAGTCGTTGATATATAGAGAGCCGAGATAGACCTGAAGCGACTCAAACACATCCGCCAGACGAACCCCCTGGCTCATGACCTGAGTGCGATCGATGGTGACATCTAACTGCGGCGCATTGATGTCAAGACTGGTCATAAGCCCAGCCACCTCGCCCGACTCGGTAGCTTTTGTCATCAGGATCTGGGTCTGCTGCACCAGAGCTGCTAGCCCAGCACCGCTGCGGTCCTCGACCTGCATCTTAAATCCGCCCGTCGCGCCAAGGCCAGGCACCGGAGGTGGCGGGAACACGCCGAGGAAACCATCGGGGATGCTGGCAAATTGGGCTTGCAAGCGCCCCGCAATCGCCATCGCGCTGAGATCGGGTGTAGTGCGATCTTTAAACGGGTCGAGCATGATGAATATGACCGCGGCATTTGGCACATTGATGAAACCATTGATAGAAAGGCCGGGAAACGCAACGACGCTTTCGACACCTGATTCGGTCAGCGCGATCTTCGACATCTGTTTGACGACTGCGTCGGTGCGGTCCAGTGACGAGGCGTTTGGCAGCTGGGCGATTGCAACAAGATAATATTTGTCCTGCATAGGCACGAAGCCGGGCGGGACGGCCTTGAATCCGAAGAAGGTCAACGCAAGGAGTCCGGCGTAAACCAGAAGCGCCACGCCGCTAATCCGCACGACCTTGCGCACCGTGTTGCCATAAGCGTCAGGTGCATGCTGGAACGGCTGGCCTAGTGTCCGAAACAACTGATCGGCGCGGCCACGCAAACTGCGCGGAACTCGCACTATTGCCGCCTGGCGCTGGCGCAACAAGAGTCCTGCGAGCGCAGGGCTGAGCGTGAGTGAATTAACTGCTGACAGAATGGTTGAAATCGCAATCGTGAGCGCAAACTGTCGATAGAACTCACCCTGCAAGCCGCTTAGAAAAGCGGTCGGAATGAAAACGGCGGCGAGCACCGAGGTGATCGCGATAATAGGACCGGTGACTTCGTCCATGGCAAGCCGTGCGGCCTGAATGGGTTCCTCACCATTTTCGATGTGACGTTCGACATTCTCGACCACTACGATCGCGTCATCGACGACGATCCCGATTGAAAGCACCAGGCCAAACAACGACAACGTGTTCAGTGAGAAACCCATCAGATGCATGACGGCAAAGGTGCCGATCAGCGACACCGGCACCGCTATAAGGGGTATGAGCGAAGCACGCCAGTTGCGCAGGAACAGCACCACCACGATAACGACAAGAAGAATCGCCTCCAACAAGGTGGTTACCACCGACTCCAGCGAGGCACGAACAAACACCGTCGGGTCATACGCGATGCGCGAGCTGAGTCCTTCCGGAAAGTTGCCTTCAAGCCGCTGCATGGTTGTACGCACCGCCTGCGCAACGTCGAGTGCGTTAGCGCCCGGACTCTGGATGATTTGCAGCGCGACGGCAGGTTCACCGTCAAGCAGACTGCGCAATGCGTAGGTATCGGCCCCCATCTCAATGCGGGCGACATCGCGCAAGCGCGTCACCTGGCCGTCGCCGCCTGTACGAATGATGATGTCGCCGAACTGCTCTTCATCAGTTAACCGCCCGAGCGTATTCACTGTCACTTGGAACGCGGCACTGGAATTGGGAGCCTGACCGACGGAGCCAGCTGCTACCTGTACGTTCTGCTCGCGCACAGCGGCAATCACATCGCCCGCTGTCAGCCCTCGTGCGGCGATCAGGCTCGGATCGAGCCAGAGCCGCATACTATATTCACCAGCTCCCCAAACCAGAACGTCGCTGACACCCGGGATACGGGACAGATCATCGCGCACCTGGAGGTAAGCGTAGTTCGAAATATAGAGAGGGTCGTAGCGTTTGTCTGGCGATAACAGGTGAACCACCATCAGGATGTCCGGCGAAGTCTTCTGCGTAATGACGCCTTGGCGCTGCACCTCCTCCGGCAAACGCGGCAGAGCGCGCGAGACGCGGTTTTGTACCTGGATCTGTGCCATATCGGCATTCGTCCCTTGCGCAAACGTGACGGTCAGGATCATTCGGCCGTCAGTGGCTGATTGCGACGACATGTATAGCATGCCCTCGACCCCAGTGATCGCCTGCTCGAGTGGCGCGGCTACCGTTTCTGCAATCACCTTGGGATTGGCGCCCGGGTAGGAAGCGGTCACCTGAACCGTCGGCGGCGTCACGGTCGGATACTCGCTGAGCGGCAATTGGAAGAAAGCAACGATGCCAGCGAGCACCATCAAAACTGAAAGGACGATGGCAAAAATCGGGCGATCGATGAAGAAACGTGGGAATGTCATTGTACGGCTCCCGAGGTTTGTGACACCGCAATAGGTGTACCGTCAATCGCAGCGGACTGTGGCGTGACCTGCATGCCCGGGCCTATCAGCCCCTTGACGACAATGTGCTCGCCGGGCTGTAGACCTTGTTCGATCACGCGCAAACCCTCGACCAGCGGACCCAGCTCGACTGGCCGATATTCCGTCTTGTCGTCTTTGCCGACAACGAGCACATAGTGGCTACCTTGATCGGTACTAATCGAATGATCGGAAACCAGAACCCTCGCTTGCGGCGCTCCGGTCTCTAGTTTAACCTTGGCAAAAAGACCGGGCGTCAAATGCCCATCGGGGTTATTGACAACAGCGCGGATACGCACTGTTCCCGTCCCACGATCGCTGGTGTTGGAGAGGAAGTCGACACGGCCTGGCCTCGAATACGTCTTGTCGGTGAGCAGTGCCACCATGACCTTTTCCGCCTGTGGACCATGCATGGTAGTGTGGTCTCGGCCTGCGGCGAGCGATCGCAAATAAGTGCGTTCGTCGACATCGAAATAGACGTGGATCGGATCGATAGAAACGATAGTCGTGAGTGGCGTCTCGCCGCTGAAGACGTAGTTGCCTTCTGTAACGAGGGCTTGGCCGACACGTCCACTGATCGGCGCCGTGACACGTGCGAAACTCAGATCCAATTGTGCGGCATCCACCGCTGCCTTTGCGGCGTCGACCTGTGCTTTGCTTGCATTCATAGAGGCGGTTGCGATGTCGAAGCGATCACGAGCAACGATCTTTTGGGCAAATAGCTGTTCGGCTCGTGCATATTCCGTTTGGGCAAGTATCGATGCCGCTTCAGCCTGGCGCAGGTGCGCCGTCGCGGCGTTCAGCGCGGCTTGGAACACCCGAGGATCAATGAGAAAGAGCTCGCTGCCCTTTTCGACGAAGCGTCCCTCGGGTAGGCTTACGTTCTGAATGTAGCCAGCAACCCTCGGGCGCAGCTCAACCCGCTTGACCGCGGTCAGCGAACCTGTGAGTTCGACAAATGGCGTCACCGGACGAACGATCACTTCGGCCACCGGAACGCTTGGTGGCTTTGCGGGACTGACAGAGGGAATAGCCTCCTTGCATCCTGCGATAGCGAGTGCAACGCTTAGCGCCACAGTGATTATGGTTATGCGTTTGACCTTCATCATTTTTTCCTTTCTCGATAGCAGTCGACAGTTAGTTTTGCTGAGCCGAGGTAGCTCCTACTGTATTTATCCGGCTTACTACGCTTAGAAGGTCAAGTGTTTTTTTTGATTAGTAAGGGGGCCTTGCGAGGCGCAGCGAAGCCTAACTCTGATGACGAAAAAATCATGTTCAGCGACGAAAATCGCTAAGTATTAAGGCATGCACATAGAAGAAAACTTCCTCGACAAAAAAGCCAGACATACGGCCTTGACTGCTGCGACCACTGCACTTACAAACGAGAGCGGTTGGAAATGTTATTACTGCTGGCAGCTTTAGCCGACGGGTTGCATTCATGTTAGGGCTGACAGCAGAAATGGCCTGAATGCAGTTCCAAGCAAACAGCATTAAACACTGGCGAGTTTTACCGTTCGACTACTTGGGTATGAGGAATGTAAGCTCCCAAACTTAGAGCTTAGAACTAAGCAGATACAGGCTGAAATAAGGAAATGATGTTCTGGTCTTAAATGTCAGACTGAGCAGTAATCAAAATGAAGAAGAGCTGATACTATGATTAAATTCGTGGTGATCACTCAGGTGTTTGATCAGTGCTAGCGCATGAGTGCCATTGCCTTAGATTTACTTCTGTCTGTGAGCGATCACTGTACTGTTCAACCCATATTAGACAATTTTAATTGAGAATTTTTGAACTCTACAGGTGACAGTTCACCATTAGTAAAATGACGTCACTCCAAGTTCTAATATTTCATTTAAGCAGTCACATCTAGCTTCAAAAAATCTCTTGTTGATTGAGCAATATTAAAAATCCAATCGTGTTTTAAGCTACCAAAGAAACGCTCAACGAAGGCATTATCCCAACACGCACCTACATCCCCCATACTGACTCGGATATCATAGCTCGATAGCAACCTACCGAATTACTTGCTGGTATACAGTTAGCATCGGTCACCCAGCCCTCACCTGTCTTTAAATAGGCCATGTCACCTGCCCAAATCTAATTAGCGAATTTTATGTTAAAGTTAATATTTAACAAGTTATTAGCCACAGCATCAGCGTGTTTTTGCTATGTCGTCACCTTGTAATCTCGTCGCTAGGTTGCTTTGAGTCGAAGGTGGTAAATAATTTTACGAACGAGATAGCGACCAACCTAGTAGCCTTCTTTACGCAATTTCTTCACCATTTCACGATTTCCTATGCTGCCACGACTTTACTTAAATAGTTGTCGAACAAGGCGATATTGCTTCTGTGTTTCAAGACTTATCACGCTTGCTGAGCGTTTATGCCCATCGTAATAGCCTGACTTACTCACACCATTACTCGGCATAACAGTGCTATAGGAAATAGGTTAGATTGCTGTTTGATGATGCGTGATTCTTTGTTTGATCTACACAATAACTTTAACTCATTACGCTCAGACTCTGCTAAGGTGATACCTTGTTGCAGGGCTTGATATTTTTCCTTCCAGTTGTAAAGCAGACTAGTACTAACGCCTAGAGACATTGCCGCATCAACAACGCTATAACCTTGCTCTAGCACCATTTAGACAGCTTCAACCTGCAGATAACTCTATATGTGATTTATTCAGACTCACATAGACCTATTAATTTATTGATCATACTGTCTCAAAATTAAGTGCTGAAATAAAATTAGACCGGAGCAGATGCAGTGGTATACAGAGTCTGACCATTATATTGGCGGTGATATTACATTTTTGGAAACAAATTCAATTACTCTGTCCTTAAATTATATCCATTTATAACTCGTTATGGGCGGATAAGCAGCACCTCTGTTACTAGGTGCTGCTCTCCTAAGAACCGTACATGCAACTTTCACTGCACACAGCTCAAGCCTCCACTAAGGTGCACTGTCAATTGGCGGTATTTTGCGACTTGCTGCTTCTATCTACACTGCAACAGGTTGACTCAGGTTTTGCCGGATATCCAATTTCCTCCAGAGCGTCGAGTATTTCGTCTTGCGATTGGCTGCTTTGTACATTGATACTACGGCTGGTGAGATCTGCTGTTACGACTGCATCGGCGTCCAGTTCCTTTATTGCACGGTTGATCAAGCCAAAGCAGTGGTTGCAGGTCATATCGGTAATTTTTAACGTTAACATCGTAAATCTCCTTTACTAAGTGGGCAGCTAAAATTCTCTACCTTGCTACAGGGAGAAGGTCAAGGCTTATTTTCTGTGATGTTACCCAGTACCAATTGTGCCAAAATGGCATAATGTGAGCAGGGGTCGCCAGTGCTGCAATCTGATAGCAGCTCAGTACTTGCTGGAGAAAGGCGTCACACTGGTGACAAACGTGCGTAAGAATATGAAAGAGAAGGCGATGTTGTTGTGGGATAGAGCGATGCTGTCGAGACTTTTCATCATAGAAACCATCAACGACCAGTTAAAAAATATCTCTCAAATAGAGCTCTCCAGACACCGCAGCGTGCATGGATTTATGCTGAATATGATTGCGGGACTCATCGCCTATCAATTAAAAGACAATAAGCCACAACCGAACCTCACTAACGGGGAGTTTAATGCTATTGCAGTTATGGATCGTTAAACTGATCTCAGGTTAAGTATCTATCTCAAGCGTATCATCATGTGAACAAGCGAGGTAAAGGGTTGAACGACCTAACCCACGCTTCACGGCACAAAAACTAAAAGCATAAAGACAAGAAACAACAAAGCCACGACTCGCGTGGCTTTGCTTATTTAAGACGATACCGTCTTTATGCTTCGATACGTTCCAAATCAGAACGGAATATCGTCATCCCAACCATCATCCAAATCTGGGGTGAAGTTTTGCTGTGGTTGTGGCGCTGGACGCTGTGCCGGTGCTGCTGGCGCTTGATAAGCTGGTGCTGGAGCGGCTTGTGGCTTAGGCGCATAACCACCTTGTTGTGGTTGTTGAGCCTGTGGCTGACCATAACCTTGCTGCTGGGCAGGTGCTGGCGGAGCATATTGTTGCTGAGCTGGCGCTTGGTAAGCAGGTGCTGCTTGAGGCGCTGGCGCATATTGATTTTGCGCAGGCGCGGCTTGTTGTGGTGCAGATTGATAACCTGCGTTTTGTGGCATGCCGCCGCCCATTGGCGCGCCTTGTGCTTGTCCACCTTGACCACGGCTACCTAACATTTGCATGCTACCGCTTTGGTCGATAACCACTTCAGTGCTGTAACGGTCTTGACCACTTTGGTCTTTCCACTTACGAGTTTGCAGTTTACCTTCAAGGTAAACCTGTGAACCTTTACGCAGGTATTCACCGGTAATTTCAGCTAATTTGCCGAACAGAACCACACGGTGCCATTCAGTACGCTCTTGCTGTTGACCCTGTTGGTCTTTCCACGATTCGCTAGTCGCTACTGTGATGTTTGCGACTGCATTACCGTTTGGCATATAACGCACTTCTGGATCTTGTCCCAAATTGCCAACCAAAATTACCTTGTTAACACCACGACTGGCCATTGAAATCTCCTGCGATTCTTTAAATAATCTATTAATTCAGTATGTTGTTTATCTTTATTGCCATAGAGGAAAATCAGCTTCCCCAAATACCACACGGCAGACCAGATATTATTGAGCAGAGCCTAACACAGCTCGTGCTTCTCTTAAATCGAAATGCTCGTCTACCTTGAGATAAGCTACTTTCTCGTCCAGTACGACTATGGCTTCAACAACGCCCATTAATTGGGATAACTGGGTTGCCATATCGCGCGCTTGCGCCTTGTCTTTCACTTCGGCTTCTAAGGTGTAACTCTTTAACAACACAGGATTTTGCATGCCTAATGTCAGGAATAACCAAATAGACATTAAGATCACGGCAACAACAAATACCCCGACTGCGCCCACGAGCTGGAAAGCACCGCCACCGAGCATACCGCCACAAAAAGCCCCTAAAAACTGGCTAGTAGAATACACGCCCATGGCCGAACCTTTTTCGCCGACGGGGCAAAATTTAGCAATCAAACTTGGCAGTGAGGCTTCTAAATAGTTAAACCCTGTAAAGAAGAGCACCACGGCAAAACTCAATACCCAAAGATTGCTCGCAAATGCGGCCATCGCCAGCAATGACACTATCATGATCACGAGGGCAATTTGGAACATCGCCTTAGTATTTTTGCGCTTAACTCCGATGATGATTAACGGCACCATCAAAATAAATGCGCCCACAAAAGCAGGGAAATACAGCATCCAATGTTTTTCTTTCACTAGACCCGCATCCACCAGATCCAGCGGTAGTGCCACAAATACTGCGGTGAGCACTAAATGCAGGATAAAAATCCCAGCGTTAAGCCTAAATAATTGCGGCTCGAGGAACATACGTTTGAGCTTAGCGGGCGTTGCGAGAGTGTCTCCCTTCGGCGCCTGAGTGATGGGATTAGGCACTAAAAACTGGATCAACAGCATACCGACAATAGCAAATACCGCCGTTAACCAAAACAATCCAGTCAACCCAAGATGTTGCGCTACGATAGGCCCCATTAGCAAAGACAGGGCAAAAGATAACCCGATACACATGCCAATAATCGCCATCACCTTAGTGCGCTGCTCGTCGCGGGTTAAATCCGCGGCAAGCGCCAGCACGGCAGCGGCAATCGCGCCCATACCCTGTACAGCTCGACCAAAGACAACGCCATAAATCGTATCTGCGTTAGCAGCGATAACACTACCAATAGCAAACAACACTAAGCCACCGAGAATAATCGGCTTGCGACCATATTTGTCAGATAAAATCCCCATGGGGATTTGCAGCACGGCTTGAGTCAGGCCATAAGCGCCGATAGCAATACCCACCCACAGAGGCGAAAAGCCTTCGAGATGCTGACCATAAAGTGCAAAGACGGGCATGATCATAAACAAGCCCATCATGCGCAAACCAAATACACTGGCTAAAGAAAACGCGACTTTTTTCTCAGTACCCGAAAGTCCGTTGTTACCCATGATTTTGCCCTGGATTGAAGTCTTTTAAGGGGCGCATGTTACCACACCCAAAAGGATTTGCTCAAAAGGAAATAGTGGCCTAAACCACTGACTATACACTTAGCTTTTATCCCGTTTATCACGGACCTATATTGACTGTGTCAGAGTTAACATCTTTATTTTTAACGTTCATGCACAGGGGAATGAGTCTAACATAGTGTTCACAATTGTCCTGTGAGTCAGTGCGCAACAACAGTATTAATCTTAGTTAATCCATTCCATCCACAACATCCCGCAAAGCAGGCCGACTTAAAGCCAGTGCCAGCCCTAGGATTGGTGCAGATCACAGAATCAACTAAACTCAGCGGCGGAACTGTGCGATACTTGTGCTCATTTTTTTAAGCATATGGCATTAGAGCGATAGATGGATAAGATTGAAATACGCGGCGCACGCACCCACAATCTCAAGAATATCAACCTGACTATCCCAAGGGATAAACTGATTGTCATCACGGGCTTATCGGGATCTGGCAAATCCTCCCTCGCTTTCGATACTTTATATGCCGAGGGCCAGCGACGTTATGTCGAGTCCCTATCTGCCTATGCTCGCCAATTTTTAAGTTTAATGGAAAAGCCCGATGTGGACCATATCGAAGGCTTAAGCCCGGCGATATCCATAGAGCAAAAATCCACCTCCCATAACCCACGTTCGACCGTGGGCACGATTACCGAAATTTACGATTACCTGCGCTTGATGTTTGCACGCGTGGGTGAGCCGCGTTGTCCGACACACAATCAACCCTTGGCGGCACAAACCGTCAGCCAGATGGTGGATAAAGTGTTGGAAATGCCCCAAGACAGCCGCTTGATGCTGCTCGCACCTGTGGTCAACGCCCGTAAGGGTGAACACGTTAAATTGCTCGAAGGTCTATCGGCGCAGGGTTATATCCGCGCGCGTATCGACGGTGAAGTGTGTGACTTAACCGATCCGCCAACCTTAGACTTACACGTTAAACACACGATTGAAGTGGTCGTCGACCGTTTTAAAGTGCGTGACGATATCAAACAACGCTTAGCGGAATCCTTTGAAACCGCGCTGGAACTCTCCGGCGGCATAGCGACCGTTGCCAGCATGGAAGACGACACGGGTACTGGTAAATCCAAAGGCGAAGAACTGATCTTCTCGGCCAACTTTGCCTGCCCGCACTGCGGTTATTCGATGGCGGAATTAGAGCCAAGGATCTTCTCCTTTAACAATCCCGCTGGCGCGTGCCAAACCTGTGATGGTTTAGGGGTACAACAATTTTTCGATCCTGAGCGCGTGATCACCAATACCGAGCTTTCACTGGCGGGCGGTGCGATTCGCGGCTGGGATAGACGCAACTTCTACTATTTCCAAATGCTTAGCTCACTCGCCGAACACTATAAGTTCGATGTCGAAGTGCCCTACGAGCAGCTTAGCGAAAAAGTCCGCAAAATCGTACTTTACGGCTCAGGTAAAGAAAGTATTGCCTTTAAATACATTAATGACCGCGGTGATGTGGTGGTGCGTAATCACCCCTTCGAAGGCATTCTAAACAACATGGACAGGCGCTATCGCGAAACCGAAAGTAACTCGGTACGTGACGAGTTAGCCAAGTTTATCAATACCCAAGCTTGTCAAAGCTGTGGTGGCTCGCGCTTACGCGAAGAAGCACGTAACGTGTTTTTAGGTGATATCAACCTGCCACAACTCACCACTTGGTCGATTGGCGAAGCCTTGGACTACTTCGAGAAAGTCGAATTTAGCGGCCAAAAGGCGCAGATTGCCGAGAAGATTTTAAAGGAAATCCGCGATCGCTTAGGCTTCCTCGTCAACGTGGGTCTCAATTATTTGAGCCTATCGCGCTCGGCAGAAACCCTCTCCGGCGGTGAAGCCCAACGTATTCGACTCGCCAGCCAAATTGGCGCCGGGCTCGTCGGCGTGATGTATGTGCTCGACGAACCCTCAATTGGTCTGCATCAAAGGGATAACGAACGTCTGCTGCAGACGCTTATCCACCTGCGGGATTTGGGCAACACTGTGATTGTGGTTGAGCATGACGAAGATGCGATCCGTATGGCGGATCACGTGATCGATATTGGTCCAGGCGCAGGTGTACACGGCGGCGAAGTGATTTGTGACGGTCCAATTGAGAAAATCATCGCCTGTGAAGAGTCAGTTACCGGACAATATATTTCCGGTAAGCGCAGCATTCATATCGATACGCCGCGCATTCCCTTCGACAAAAACCAAGTCATTCAATTGTTTGGCGCCCGCGGCAACAACTTGCGTAATGTAGATTTAACCATTCCCATTGGCCTATTCACTTGTGTGACGGGCGTATCGGGTTCGGGTAAATCGACCTTAATCAACGATACCTTCTTCAAAATCGCCCATAGAATGCTCAACGGGGCGACGGTGGATGAGCCATCACCCTATGACCGTATCGAAGGGATGGAACTGTGCGACAAAGTGGTCGATATCGACCAAAGTCCGATTGGTCGCACACCGCGTTCGAATCCGGCCACTTATACCGGCATCTTCACCCCAATTCGCGAAATTTTTGCCGGAACCCAAGAGTCACGCACTCGCGGTTATCAAGTCGGCCGCTTCTCCTTTAACGTTAAAGGTGGACGCTGTGAGGCTTGCCAAGGCGACGGCTTGATCAAGGTCGAAATGCACTTCCTACCCGATGTGTATGTGCCCTGTGATTCTTGTAAAGGTAAGCGCTACAACCGCGAAACCTTAGAAGTACGCTATAAAGGCAAGAATATTCACGAAGTACTACAGATGACAGTGGAAGATGCGCGTCAGTTCTTCGATGCCGTACCTGCCATTGCCCGTAAGCTACAAACCTTGATGGATGTAGGTTTGTCCTATGTGCGTCTCGGCCAAAGTGCAACCACACTTTCGGGCGGCGAAGCCCAAAGGGTGAAACTTGCCAAAGAGCTGTCTAAGCGTGACACGGGCCAAACCTTGTATATCTTGGATGAACCGACCACGGGCTTACATTTTGCCGATATCCAATTGCTGCTCGACGTATTGCATCGTCTTAAATCCCACGGCAACACGATTGTGGTGATTGAGCATAATCTGGATGTGATCAAAACCGCAGACTGGATTATCGACTTAGGCCCAGAAGGTGGCTGTGGTGGCGGTATGATTTTAGCCACAGGCACGCCGGAAGAAGTCGCCGAGCATCCAACCTCCCACACGGCACGCTTCTTAAAGCCACTGCTAAAACGGGATATCGAGCTGGCAAAGGCCAATAAAGCTAAGGCTTAACATTCGGTTCACGCCGCCGTTGGTCTGAATAATAGAAGCGCAGTCGCCCTAAGCACTGCGCTTTTTTTCGCTCAGCAATCCAATATGCTTAAGCTATCGCATACATATAGATCTCATTGAATTAGAATCGGATTTAGGCAAAGATGATATTCATCTTCTGGCGAAGGCTTCAGCGATAAGGAATGTCCATGCGTGATAGCACTCAGTCCCCAGTGACTCACCTTATATTACCGAGGCAGTATCAATCACTTTTAAGTAAAAACCTAAGCGACATAAACCTAAGCGCATCGACTCTATTCAACCACAGTCGTATCGGTCAGCTGCTCGCCAAGTTCAAGATCACGCACCTTATAAGACATCAATCCCAAAGACTTGGCTTATTAGCACTGGCCTGCGTTGTTGCAACGACCCTCACTGGCTGCGTTAACTCAGCCGAAACCTGTGCACGCACTGAGCTAAAACTCACTTGGGCCGAGCCCACAGAGTTACAAGCGGCAGTCACAAGATTAAGCTCAGATGAATTTGAAGGCCGCAAAACCCAAACCCAAGGTGCGGCAAAAAGTCGTGACTATATAAAGCAGCAATTTCAGGGGCTAGGTTTACAGCCTTGGGGAGCGGACTTTATCGTGCCCTTTGAATACCAAACCTTCTTCACCCAAGAAACCGGCGCCAATATGGTCGCCACCGCGATGGCGAAAGAGCCGACGAATCGATGGCGCATTATCGTTGCCCACTATGATCACTTAGGCATGAGCGGCAGCAAGATTTACCACGGCGCCGATGATAACGCCTCCGGCGTCGCTGCTATGCTGGCAATTGCCAAACATTGGCAGCAGCAATTTGCCCTGCAACCCAATACCTTGCCTAAGATAAACCTCATGTTTGTGGCAACCGATGCCGAAGAACCGGGACTCTATGGCAGCATCGCCTTGGTCGAACAACTCAAAACCCGCCTGCCAGAGGCGACATTTGAATTAATGATTAACCTCGACATGGTAAGTCACCCCGGCAGGCCCTATGGAATTTACCTTGAAGGCAGTCGAAACTTCACTCAGTTCAATCAATTTAAACCCCTACTGAATCAACAGAACCGACTGTGCATTAAGCTCACGCACCCAAAACCCGTTGGCCGTAGCATACAAAGTACCGACTGGCTGCGGGCATCGGATCATTATCCCTTCCACAAAGCCAATATCCCTTGGCTGTATTTTGGCGTGCCGACCCATCCCCAATATCACACCCCTGAGGATACCGTCGCGACAATCGACATCACTTTTCTTGCGGCAGTGACAGAGTCAGCATTCGAGTTACTTCAATTAAATGTTGAATATTTAAAGAATTAATGGGAAGTGGCGCGTTTCTTGCTCAGTTTTAGCGAAAAAAATGCAGAAAACAGGTTAAATCGCGTGACTCTGATTGGTAAAGTGGCCGCCATGCTGCTATAATCCGTCGTTCGCGGGAAATCGACACGGGGTTGATTTTCTGTCTGTGAAACTTTAGCGCCATTTCGCGCGCGCATCCACAAGGCTACAACCCAATGTCATCCGATGAAAGAACTTTCCGTGAACTCGGCCTATCCGAGAATTTGTTGCGTGCTCTTGACGAGCTAGGTTATGAAAAACCAACGCCAATCCAATCAGCCAGTATCGATCCACTTATGGCTGGCAAAGATATTTTAGGTCAAGCGCAAACAGGTACAGGTAAAACTGGCGCCTTCGCGTTACCACTATTAAACAAAGTTACCAGCCAAACTACACCGCAAATTTTAGTATTAGCACCAACACGTGAATTAGCCGTGCAGGTTGCTGAAGCGTTCAGTAGCTATGCCAAATTTATGAAGAATTTCCACGTTCTTCCAATTTACGGCGGCCAAAGCATGCAACAACAGTTGAATGCCCTGAAACGCGGCCCACAAGTTATCGTTGGTACGCCAGGTCGTGTTATGGACCATATGCGTCGCGGCACCTTGAAACTCGATTCATTACAAGCCTTAGTGCTCGATGAAGCCGATGAAATGTTAAAAATGGGCTTCATCGATGATATCGAATGGATCCTTGAGCACACGCCAAGCGAACGCCAACTGGCACTATTCTCTGCCACTATGCCAGAGCAAATTAAGCGTGTTGCTAACCAGCACTTACGTAATCCTGTACATGTTCGTATCGAATCAAGCCAAACGACGGTTGAGTCAATCGAACAGCGTTTCGTACAAGTATCACAACACAACAAACTTGAAGCCTTAGTACGTGTATTAGAAGTTGAAAACACTGAAGGTGTGATCATATTCGTCCGTACTCGTAACTCATGTGTTGAGTTAGCTGAGAAGTTAGAAGCCCGCGGTTATGCTTCATCACCACTACACGGTGACATGAATCAGCAAGCCCGTGAGCGTGCAGTTGACCAACTGAAACGTGGCAAGTTAGACATTCTGATCGCGACTGACGTTGCGGCCCGTGGTCTTGACGTTGAGCGTATCGGTCACGTTGTGAACTACGATATTCCGTATGATGCCGAAGCTTATGTACACCGTATTGGCCGTACAGGCCGTGCTGGCCGTACTGGTATGGCGATCCTGTTTGTGACTAGCCGTGAAATGCGCATGCTGCGCACTATCGAACGTTCAACTAACAGCCGCATTTCACCGATGAAAATCCCAAGCCCTGAGACAGTTGCAGAACGTCGTCTGTCTCGCTTAGGTGAGCAATTGGCTGAAACAATCAACGGCGATTTAGATTTCATGAAAGAAGCTGTTGCTCAATTATGCCAACAGTTAGAAGTCGATACCGATCTGCTAGCCGCTGCATTATTACAGCAAGTTCAGCAAGAACGTCCTTTGCAATTGCCAGCCATTCAAGAACGTGTTCGTGATGAACGCAGTGAGCGCACTGAACGTAGCGACCGCGGAAGTGATCGTAATGACCGTGGTGGTGAGCGTGGTGAACGCAGAAGTCGCGAACCGCGTCCAATGCCAGCAAGCTTAGGCTCAGCTGAAGCGTTGAAAGACAACCCAGATTTAAAAATGTGCCGTTACGTGATCGACGTAGGTCGTGAGAATGGTGTAGGTGTGGGTAACATCGTTGGCGCTATCGCAAACGAAGCTAACATCGACAGCCGTTACATTGGCGCAATCCAACTTTACGATGCAGTGACCACTGTTGACCTGCCAGACGGCATGCCAAAAGACGTGTTACAGCACCTACGTAAAGTACGTGTTTGTGGCAAGCCATTGAACATCCGCGAAGCTGGCGATCAAGTATTTGTTGATTCAGGCCGCAGTGCTCGTTCAGACCGTCCTGCCGGTGACCGTAAACCACGTGGCGATCGTCCAACAGGTGACCGCCCAGCGGGTGATCGTAAGCCTCGCGCTGCGTCTACTGGTGACAAGCCATTTGCTGACCGCAAACCACGTGCAGACAAACCTGCCGGTGAGCGTAAGCCACGTAAACCACGTGAAGACTAATCTAGCTTAAGCTAGAGACTAAAAAAGGAGCCTAGGCTCCTTTTTTGTTGTCTTGATTTTGTCTTAGTTTGCCTTTAGCAAAGATAAAGCTTAGTGTCTAATCTCCAAAGAGTTTAATGGTATAAGTAATCGACTCCCATGAAAAAAGCCCTTACCGCTGGACTATTATCCGCCTTCGTCGCCCCCGGCAGCGGCCATTTCTATCTGCAACATAAACGCAGCGCCCTAGTGTTTTTTGTGCTGGCAATACTGAGTCTTGGCCTGATGCTGCAACAAGTCATGCAAGTAGCACAGCTTATCTCACTTGATATTCAAACTGGTGTTTTACCGCTAGATATAGGCGTGATTACAGCCGAAGTGACCAAGCAAACCACGGCAACCATTCGTGATGGTGCGGACAAGCTGATGTATGGATTTATCCTCTGCTGGCTAATTGCCTTATTAGATAGCGTGCGCTTGGGACTGAAACAAGATAAGCAAGATGCAGTCACGGCCCCAAAAAATGCCTAGTCGCCAACTGTCCATGCTTCAATAAAGCTATGGTAGCAAGTAACGAGCATATCAGCGTTGTGGGCATAATCGGGAATAGTTTCAGGACAATAGAGGGCACAGTGACTACCAGCATTGCGCGCAGTTTGCAGATCAAACAGATAATCGCCCACATACAAGATATCTGCGGGCGCGAGTTGCCACTGCTGGCAAATAAGATGAATACCTTCGGGATGCGGCTTAGGCTCAGCATCATAGCGCGTTAATACCAGTGCGATATCTATGCCGAGTTTATCGATAGTGATTTGCGCCGCTTCTGGCATATTGCGAGTCAGAATAGCCAAGGGCAGTGACTTGGCCCGTAGGCATTCGATAAGCTCCCTCGCGCCATCAATCCAACTGGCCTTGAGTGAACTTTGTCTTTCGTACTCATGGACAATATCTAACGCCTTAGCCCGTGCTTCACCCGTACTCAGACTCTCGACATGGGCCAAGATATCCGTACCAGAATGAATCCCCAACTCCCGCCGCAGCCCAGCAAAATCGGGATTAGAATGCGCTAAGGTGCCGTCGAGATCGAAGATGACGCCACGGATATCCTGAAGTTTTAACTCGCTGAGTCTAGTGATCACTGGCCTTTCCCATAGATAAAATGTCTGCGTTAGACAGCCTGCAAACGCTTCGCCTGACGATTACGGTACATAGGCAGCAATTGCACCACCATCACAGAGACAATAATCACGCCAATCCCCAGCAGAGATAAACCATCTAATTCATCAGCGCGAAATACTTCTGGCCACCAGCCAAGACTCACCACTAACGCCGTGGCACTAAAGCTAAATACTGGCGTTAGGGCCAACATGGCACTGACCTGCGCCGTCGGCCAATACTTCATCGACTGGCCAAAACAGCCATAGGCGATCAAGGTATTGGCGGCGCAAAACAGTGCTATCTGCCAATCGAAGCTGTCCATACGGACAAACTGACTAAAGTCGCTAAAGGGAGCCATTACGAAAATACCTAAGCCATAGATCACTAAGAGCACGTTCGCGGGCGACAAACGATTCAGTAAGGATTTTTGCAATAAGGCATAGCTAGTCCACGACAGTGCTGAGAACTGGATGATCATCACCCCAATCCAAACCTGATGATTATTAGCCCCTGAAAAATTTAAATTAGGATGGAAAAACATCAACATACCTAAAGCTAAGGTTGCAAAACAGCTGAGTTGCACTGCATTAAGCCGTTCCTTAAAAAACAACACACCACCAAACGCGAGGAAAAAGGGTGAAGTCTGGAAATTAAGTTGGGCGGCGCCGGGTGCGAGGTAATCGAGTGAGTAAACAAAAGACACATAATTGAGCATCAAGAAGATGCCAGCAAGCACTAACCTTAACCAAACTTTGGCATCGAGTGCTGCAAATTGCTTAAGACTACCTGCGCTCCATTGGATCACTATGCTGACTAAAAGCGCGACCAGAAAACGAAACCAAGTAAGAGTTACGGGATCAATAAAGGCCGCAGAGAGCTTTAATGCTATCGGTAACATGCCCCAAAATAAAACCGCAACTGAGATGAACAGGAGCCCGAGTTGAGCATGATTATTTGCCTGAGGGGCGTTATGGCTAAGATTCACGAAGGAGTCCAGTAGAAACCGCAAAATGGACAGCCATTCTGGCACTGAGCTAACACAATATCTAGCGGATCATCATGGAAACATTCGCGTTAGCTTGGATACTTTAGCTGACACTTATATGAGGCAAGTTTCAGCATCTTACGATAATTGGAATATTGGCCGCACTCTTGATTCAACGGCAGCAGATTTACCTCGAAAGCCAACATTGGCATTTCCCGCGTTGCCAATAACCGAGTATATTTGGCCCATAAAAATGGCTTCTGCCACACACTCTCTAGGCCACTTCTTTTTAAGCTAACGCTTTAAATAGGAAAGTTAATGTTATCTACCGCCACAATCGAACAAGTTAAAACGCATATTAATACCGCAGCCAAAGAATTAGCCGAGCGCCGCGCAGCAGGCACGAGCGGCGATGTACTGATCCCAGAACTAAGGCCAACCAGCTTCGAACAGGCCTTCGCTATTCAACAAGCCGTAGCAGAAATATTTAAGGCAAGCGATAACAATCCTATCGCGGCGTGGAAATGCCTATTACCTACGGCGGAAAAAACCGTCGTAGCGCCTATTTATCAAGATGATGTGTATCAACAATCGACCACTTGCCCGCTCTATCCATCGACTAAAGGCCTGGCCCGAGTCGAACCCGAACTCGCCTTCGAGATTGCTCGCGATTTACCGCCAAGAAGCACGCCTTACACAGAGGCTGAAATCGACGAGGCCTTAGGCCACACACGCTTAGCCTTGGAATTGATCAAAAGCCGCTACCACACACCCAGTGAAGCGACGCATTTTGATGCCCTCGCCGATGGCTTAGTCAATCAAGGACTGTTGTTAGGGCCAGTGCTTAATCCGCAAGAAGGTTTAGAAACCAGCTGTTTTGAACTCAGCGTTGATATTGCCAATGACGAGCACCAGCAAAGCGACACACTGCAAAAATCCGCCATTCATCCTAACGGTTTCCCTAAGGCGGGACTCTACTGGTTAGTTAACTTTTTATCCGCCCAAGGTATTGGCTTAACTCAAGGGCAATATGTGATCACAGGCTCTTACGCTGGCGTCCTTGATCTGCCATTGGCACAGGTCTGCAAATTTGAATACGGCGCGCTTGGACAGTTCGCCGTGACTTTCACTACTAAGTGATTGCGGCGAGTAAAACGACAAAACACTGATAAATAAGCGAACTCAGTTTCAGCTGGGCTCGCTTATTTTCAATCTCAGTTCTCAGAGCTCAGTTATCTGCATTCCCCACAAGCATCATTAACAAAAGCCAAACTAACTTGCCTCAAAATGTACACCTATGTATCATCTAAATTCATCAATAATAAGGATATATAGAATGTCGCACGGAAAAACGCTGCCAATCGCCTGTCTTCTTGCCCTCACTTTAGGCACTTCTCTTAGCGTGCATGCCTCAGAAAATAGCTTTGCCAAAGCCTATAGTGACTATCAAGCCGCCGTAGAAAAAGGCGATGCTGCAAATATTGAAGCAAGCGCAAAAACCGCTTATCTACTCGGCGAAGCCCAATATGCCAAAGACAGTGTCGACTTAGCGAATCTCGCCATGAACTGGGCCAGCGCGATAGAAAAGCAAGTCGCCCCTTACCCATTTGCAGAAAAGAATCTGCCAAAAACGGCGAAGGCAAATGAGTTGTATCAGCTCGCTCTTGCAAACTATAAAGTTCATTATGGCAAAGAAGCGCTTGAGCTTATCGACCCCTTACTGGGGACTGCACAAACCGCCGTTGAAGCCAAAGATGCGAAAAATGATTTGCTTACTGCTATCGCAATTGCTGAGAAATCCGATAAAAAGAAACTGCTCGCCGATGTAAAAATGGCCGCCTTCAACCGCTTATCAAATACAGAGCTATACACCAAAAGCGTAAGACGCTATGCCTTCGATGCCTATGATATTTATAAAGAGATTTTACCAGAGAACGCCATAGACAGAGTCAAGGCAACCTATGTGGTGGGTGCAGTTGAGTATGCAGAAAAGCATGATGACAAGGCGATGCCATTGCTTTTAGAAGTCGTGAAGCAGTTTGAAGCCCTTAACTTTAGCCATCCCTATGCCTTAAGTGCCCACGCTTATTTAGTCGAACTCTATGAGCGCCAAGGAAAGCGTGACGAGTCCACCGCCCACTGTATTGCTATCGGCAAAATGCGTCCTTGGGCCGACGCACAGGAACAACAACCTATTTTCCGTATCGTACCAGACTATCCAATGTCCTATGCTAAGCAACGTAAAAGTGGCTGGGTTCAGCTTAAATTTACTGTCGATGAACATGGGTTCGTGAAAAATCCTGAAATTTTAGCCTCTAAGGGTGGTGCTTTATTTGAAAAAGAGAGTATTGAAACCTTAAATAAATGGCGTTACGCACCCAAGTTTGAAAATGGTATAGCCGTGGAAGCACAAACTAGCGTGCAAATGGATTACACCATAAACTAATAGCCCGCTATTTCACCTCATAACCTAGCCCGTCGCTCACACTCGATGGGCTTTTTTCATCCTGCTCTGCGATCTGCCCCAGACTTAACCCCTGCTTAAGTTGGATTAAACAAGCTTGGCAAATACACGCATCGGCAGACGGTAAAATATGGTTGATGACCCCTAGCGGCGAATCTGATGCTTGCGCTTGCAAGGCGGCCAAAGGTGGAAATGTTTGCAGAGCGCACCAACAATCCTCAATACCCTTACCTAAAATCACAGCACATTGATTCGCGCCTTGGCACAAAGGGCAAATTTGTGCAGTTTCTAACTTAGGTTCTTCCAATGGCTGAGACACGGTAATCCTTATAGCAAGATAAGTTGTTATAGCGCGGAGATCATAATAGATTTTTGCAACTCAAACTTAGTTGATTGGCACCAAAGTGAGACTTTAAAACTTTCCAAACTACGTTTGAATGCTTTAGTTAAAAAGTCGTGGGGCTTCACCCCTCAGGCTAATATTGGTGCTGTTTAGCACAATGCTATATTGATTGCGGCCTTACGGCCGAGATAAGTCAAAGTCGTGGGTCTTCAACCCACACCCGACCAAGAGGGGATCAACAGCAATTCCCTCTTGGATCTCCCTTGCCGCCCCCTAGCGAAGTTACATGCATTAGAGACAGGCCTCGGTCTTATGGACAAATTGCTATCGCTTCCGAAGGATGCGTCCCTGCACCTGCGAAAGCTAGCCGGTCATCCATGACCGGACTCACGCAATTTATTCCAACGCCCCGCGGCAACTTCGCAGGGGATGGTGAACTTCTGTAGTTTTAGTGTTGTCTGTGAATCCCAGAGATTTGTGTCTTTTCCATTTTTTAAAATTGGGTGTCCTGTTTTGTTGTTCAATAGTTTGTGCTCATCAAGTTATCTAACTTAAATGATATTTGGATGTATTTATTTGGCTCAGTGAACCGCATTCCTGCGTTATAGCAGTAGGGTTCACAGATGCGCACACGGTGAATACGGAAGGCGAGTTGAAATCACGTTAATTTTATGACTTTTTGAATTCTTTAAAGAATTCATCCTGTCTTTCAAATTGAGCGTTTAATTCTTCTTCAGTGATATCAGGCAGAGAGTCATACCAATGCTGTATTGATCTGATATTTGTATCTGTTTCTTTTATTCTAGCTATAAGCTTCTGAAAATTATCTGGTATCAAGCAGGCTAAATTTTCAGCTTGGACTGGACTATAAAACCCCGACATTGGTGGATTAATGCCAAATTTACGCTCCATGTCAAAACCTACTAAAAGTACAGGATTGCTTAATGCAACCGTAAGGGCTATTAATTCAACTGTTTTCAGGTAGTAAGAAAGACTCTGGCTACATGCTTTCTTATCAAATTGCGGGACGCCCATTCCATTTATATGCCGAAACCTTGGAGATATGATGTTGAAGCTATTTTCCAAGCCGTTTACATGAATGACATTACAGATATCCCAATAATGCTCTAATAAAACGTCTGTCCATGACTCGTCATTATCTTGGTCATACTGCGGAGTTGCCTTTTTTAGTGCACTTAACGCACGCTTAAAATTTGGTGTACCGTTATCTGAAACCGAATGCATCCACTTTTTTGCCTTTTCTGACTCAGTACTATCCAAGACAAAAAAACTGCCCGCTACTACGAGTTCTAAAGCTCTCCTTAAAGAATCAAAAGCATTTTTGTAGTTGCCCTGAAAGATCACCGTCAAACAACTATCCAACTCCTGTACCGCTTCAACCCACGGGAAAATGCTTACTTTTTCTAAGTGATCGACTCTTGCCGTAGGAGCTTCCATTAACTCATGCGTACAAAATGACTCAGCTTGCTCAAGCTTTTCGAGGTTTGGATAGTCATTATAGATATAGTTAGATGTCTCTGTAATAACACTTTCCAAACTAGAGAGCAGTATATCTCGTCTAGCGTTAAAACTTTCTTTTGGTAGGTTGAATGGATTCAAGGTCAACTCTTGTTAATAAATTTGACGTGCTACATACGATAACTGAAAAGATAGTTATCCACCAAAAATTAGGGTTCAATACTTTCCAAATCAGTTGATATTTTCTATCAATAAAGAAATACAGCAAGGTGTAACAAACCTTTGTTTAACCTGGTTAAAAAACTTGCAAATCAGTTTATTATGAAACACAGGAAGTGTTAACCCACCCCGATATATTTTGCCCACTCAAGATAGTTTAATGAGCCACCCATGGCTAAATTCTCTGTATTTTAAACCAACAGGTTACGCAAATGCTCGAAAGGCGAGTCATGGTGATTTTCGAGGCGACCGTCCGCCCCATGGACGGGGCGGTCGAGCATCCACGGATGGACTGGCTGCGAGTCGACGAGCGAATGCCATGACTCATCTATACGTTGATACCTGCAAACACGAAGACCCCTACAACGTAAATCCCAGATGACTCAGTACAATTAACCAACACATATTTGACCCATTAAAAAACCAGTAAAGATAACCTCTACTGGCTTTTGGGTTCATGAAAATAGGTCTAGATTTATAACTAACTCAAACTCATCTCAAAACTGGCCTAACGCTTTGGGCTATGACTTCTTAGGAAAAATCGGATAGGACTCAGTGCCTAACACTTTGCCATCAACAGCGAGACCATAGTAATCGCTGTCATTATGGTATTTATCCTGCGCTTGCTTTACATCACCTTTGCTACGTGGGTCCTGCGGACGCTCGTGGGAGTTGATGTAAGCGGCAACATCCCAAGCCTGTTGGTTCGTCAGCTGCATGCTCTTACCAAAGGGCATGTTTTCATAAATGAAAAATGCGGCAGTATTGACCCTGTGCATTCCCGCTCCCCAGTTATAACTTTGAGATCCCCACAGCGGCGGCAGTGCATACACACCAGCAATGGCTTGACCTTGCCCATCAACACCATGACAAGTTTGGCAATGGGCGACATACACAGCTTTACCTCGTTCAGGTGAATAGGCTTGTTCGGGTTTTGGGATCTCAGGATAAGCTCGACCCGGCAAGTTAGCACGTTGCTCAACTGTCATCGCCTTAGCTAATGCCTCTGGTAGTGGGAAGTCATCCCGCTTGGCACCTTTGACTAACTCAGCATCACTGATCTCAGGAACAGGGCCACTGATATTAGCCTCATCCATCAAGCCGCCCATGCCTAACCAATAGGCGTAGGCAGAAAGCGCCACTAACTCAGGGCTACCTGATGCGGGGGCTTTACCATTCATCGAATAGTTAAAACAGCCTTGGATGCGTTCTTCAAAGCTACTGACTTTATTGTCTTTTTTACGATACGCCGGATAAGCAAAATACGCGCCCCAGAGGGGTGATGCATTGGCTTTACGGCCTGCATCCATATGGCAATTGGTACAGTTAAGCTCATTACCCACATACTTATCACGCAGCTGTTGGGTATTCACAAACAGTTGATAACCTAAACGCACTTTATCACCAAAGGCGCCTTCGGGAATCGCACTCAAAGGTCTAGGGGTAAGATAGGTTTGATCTGCTACCTTAGGGAAAGAAGGCAGCGGAGCTTGCTTATCTGGGCGTTCTTGTACTGGCTCAGTTTCAGCTTGCGCCTGAACGGTTAACGACCCCATCGCGGCCAGTAATAACATTGCGGAATATTTCATGGCCGGCTCCTTATTTTAAATTCGCAAAGTAGTTGGCTAACGCATCAATCTCGGCGACGGTGAGCTTATTCGCGACGCTCCCCATCATGCCATCGACATCACCTTTACGTGTTCCCGACTGCCATGCTAATAATTGCGTTTTGATATAACTCGCCTGTTGACCTGCTAAGCGAGGAAATAAGCCGCCACCTAATGCAGAAGGACCATGGCAGGTCACGCAGGCTGGTAAACCACGGGACCAATCACCTTGATAGGCTAAACGAGCAGTATCGTCATTAAAAACAACTTGTTCACCGCGGATAACAGGCTTGACGTCATTGGCAGGCTTAGCTGAAAAATAGCTCGACACTTGCTCAATACCGTCACCTTGGAGCGTCATTGCCATCGGCATCATGGTCGCATTTTGGCGAACGCCCGCTTGGAAATGCTGCAATTGTATCGAGATATATTCTTTAGATAATCCCGCTAATCGAGGGCCGAGTGGTTCAATACCCTCACCCGCTGCCCCATGGCAAGACACACATAACTGTGCAGCTTGTGGCATAACGTTCATCGATTGTTTGTCAGAAGGCTCGGCGGCAGCGGCATAGCCGCTACATAGCGTTAAGCCTATGACTAATGTTTTAATCTTCATGTTCTATCCTTGAAGAGAATTAAGCTCTAAAGCATAGGGGTTATTGTTATTTATGTTTGTGCTCACACACTAAACCCATTTTAAAATCAGCCGCTCATTTTTAAAACAGCCAATAAATGAGCCTTAACATTCATTAAGAGTCACTTATTGTTCAATTCAAACGGGATAAATTTACCTTACTCTGTACAAGGTTAAGCTGCAAGCCTTCAAGACTTAATGGCCTGCTCAATAACCAAATCGCGTCGATTCGAAACGATTCAATAACTTATGTATCAAATAGCATAAAAGTAACGTGCCAACGATAGCGATTAAAATACTGCTCACTCGGTATAAGGCACTGAAGATTAAGTCGTTACCTGGGGTCAAATACTGCCCAAACAAAATCCCTAACGTGGTCATAGCACCAAAACCCACGCCAGAGCCATTCGCCTCGCGCACATGGGCTTGGCTAAAAATCATCAGTCCGATCCACAACAAGGGGACAACTAACATCAATAGCCCTGACCAATCATAGAGCAGCAACTGCACGAGTATCCCAAACGACACCCCCAACAGGGTGCCTATGGCGCGCTTACGGGCATAGTCGAGTGCGCCATTCCAATGCATGGGAAACAATAGCAAAAGAGTGGTCGCTTGAGCCGACATCGAATCCCGCAGATCAAATATTTGGAACACCAGAAACGATGCCGTCGCTATGGTCGCGCCGAGCAAGGCTTCGTGGCGCATTCGATGCGGCGCCTTAGGCCCAGATTTGTAAGCCACTCTTGGTTCAACATCGGGCCAGAGTGCCGTCATAGCGTAGGCGATAACAACTGAAAGGGCTGTTGCCCAAAAGTTACTGAAAACTAAGTCGTTTAAGTCAACGCCTGGATAGCTAGCAAAGTGCAGCATGATACTGAGACTCAGCACACCGTTGGCACCAAAGAGAAACAAACTGCCGCGGGACATGGCCGCAAAGCGGTATAAAAATAATAGGAAAACGATGGGAGTCATCATGCCGGGATGGCTGCCAAAGAAACCGCCGAGTAACCCAACCTCTAACCCAGCCATGGCAGATGAAGCCAATAATTGGCGCATAGCATGACCATTCATCACTGGCACTAATCCGAGTAGTAGCATAGGTGTCACAGTGAAAAAGACTCCATTGCTCCAACCAAAAATTTTACACAGGGTAAAACCTAAGGTCGCGCCAGTCGCAATCCGTAAACACTGGCGTAAATCGTTGGCCGTCAATGGGCTATGGCGTAGTAACATGCTCGTCGCCTTGTTCTATCGATACATTAAATGAGGATGTTTAGCTGGCTTATGCTGCGTTCACACTTATGTTGCTTTGAAGCGTTCACTCAAGCGACTCGTGGCAAATACAAACCACCGCGAGTCACTCGTGCTCGTCAACACAGATAAGTACTGATGGATATGCCGATAAATATGCTGGCAAATACGCTAGTAAACATTCTAGTAAATAGGCTAGTAAATATAGTGCAGCAAGCTGATTGCTTTAATCTGCACCTTAGCGAGCAAGCTAAAAAGGCTATTCTCGGGCAGCAGTTGCACGGTCGCGCGCGCACCCGCAGGTAAGCTGTTCATTGCCATACCATCTAACACTAGATGTAATCTCAATCTTTGAGCATCACGTACCCAACGGTCCGATTCCTGTGGCGCGGCTAAACGGCCATTAGCATCGAATTGCCCTGCACTCACGCCCGCATCGACACTGCTCACCGTCGCCCGATATAAACGCCCAGGTTCGCCATCGAACGCAATCAAAGCGGTCGAAGAAGCATTCACGCCACGCAGACTCTTCTCGCGAAAATCGGCAATAATATCCACTTTATCCGATACCACGGCCAACAGAGGTTGCCCCACGGTCGCAAAACTACCGACTTCTAACTGTAAGTTAGTCACTATCCCATCTTGATCGGCACGTATTTGGGTATAAGACAGATTAAGCTCGGCTTGGGCTAAATGGTTTTGCGCCTGACGCACTTTAAGATTCTCTTCGCCATAACTGCCACGACTCACTTTGAGTTTTTCTAAACGCGCATTGGCGGCAAGCAAATTGGCTTCAGCAGCTGCGGCATCGCTATCGGCTAACTCCTTTTGCTGCTGCGATACGCCATGGATGGCATACAGGGCATCGAGACGTTTAGCCTCGCTGCGTTTTTGTTGTGAGGTGGTTTTATTGGCATTGACCTCGGCCTTAGCGGCTAGTAGCGAGGCATCTAACTCAGCATTATCTTGACGGGCTTGCTCTAAGGCCAATTTAGCTTGCGATACCGCTAACTCATAAGGCGCGGGATCGACTTGAAACAACAAATCGTCCTTGGCAACCGCTTGGTTATTGGTCACGGCTATGGTCTGGATTTTACCACTGATCTGCGGTGTCACTTTCGTCACTACACGGGTCGCCATGGCTTGAGGCGTCAATGGCATCATAGTGTCGGCCAGCATGAAATAGCCAAAAACCATCACAAAGCCAAACATGGCAAATTTTACTAAACGGGCAAACTGTTGATCCGGTGTCATCTTCTTTCTCACAAAAGGGTGTCTGTAACCTTGGTTAATTTGGCGCTTGCATTGTCGCTGATCAGGCTAATAATGCGTTCAAATTCGCTCAACTCTTCGGCACTGATCCCGCCTAATAACTCACGGCGCACTTGAATAATCCGCGCTTCCATTTGCTTTAAAACATCTAATCCCGCTGGCGTCAGGCTCACAATCCTTGCCCGCTTATCTTTGTCACAACAATGACGCTCGACTAAACCTTGCTCTTCTAATTGCCCTAAGGTGCGCATTAGCGAAGCCAATTCAATTTCTAAGGCATCAGCCAATACTTTCTGGCTCACGCTGTCGCCTAAACGCAGCAGTTTCCAAAGGGCAGTCCAACGGGGATGAGTTAATCCTAAAGGTGCCAGCTCAACATCGGCCACGGTACGCCACAATCGATGCAGACGGCCTAAATGCTCCGCCAGTGATAACTCTTTTAGTCGCTCTAATTCTTTTTGCATCTTGCTCACCCACTTAGTTAGCGTGCTAAGCATTATACTTAGTTAGCAGGCTAAGTAAATATTTAGGTCACAAATAGATCTGTGTCCAAGGGCACGAAACGAGCGTAAGAGGGAATAAATAACTTAAAAAGGTTCGCGCCCTCTCAAATCTTATCAAGTTGTATCTCTATAATATCAAACGGATAAATTGAGTTGATTTGCACATGAATTGGAGGCTGTTTTGATAAATCTAAAAATTAGTACGAGGATCGTTATTGGGATCTGTCTATTACTGTTAACAGTAATGAGCTTTATCATGCCGCTCGTTCTCTCTGAATTCAGTCGCCAAGTTGCAGAATCCGAGCAAAGAGAACTCCATAAGATCTATGAAACCGCTGTTGCCGAGATAGCCTCATCGGGCAAATTAGCCGAAGCAATGGCAACCATCATCTCACTCACGCCAGAAGTTCAAAGCACCTTTGCAACAGGCGAGCGTGATGAACTCACCACCCGTACCTTACCTATATTCACCCAACTTAAGCGCGATTTTGCGGTTCAGCAATTCCAATTTCATAGGCCACCAGCCACTTCTTTTCTACGCTTGCATCGTCCCGAAAAATTTGGCGATGATCTCACCAGCATACGCAAGACCATAGTGGAAACAAATAGCCAAAAGCGCCCTCTTTATGGCTTGGAATATGGAGTGGAAGGATTAGGTATTCGTGGTTTAGTTCCAATGAGTTACAACGGGCAACACACAGGATCAGTTGAGTTTGGCATGTCCTTCGGTCAACCCTTTTTTGATAATTTTAAACAAGCCTATCAAGCAGAAATTGCCCTCATCTTGCCAGATGATTCTGGATATAAGTTATTTGGCGCGACATTCACGCCTGATACCCAAGCGACAGATGAACTCAATAACGTCATGCAAGGCCATGAAGTCATACGCACTATTTCCTTAAATAACAAAACCTATGCTCTGTATCGCAACGCCATAAAAGATTATTCAGGAAACGTATTTGGGGTACTCGATATTGCGATGGATAGAACCCATTCAGAAAAAGCGATAGCGGATATTCGCCTTAAGTTGATCCTTATCGGTTTAGTGGCTCTGGTCATTGGAACTGCCATTGCTTGGTTTATTGCCAAAGGCATTACTCGCCCTATCGCTGAAACCACCCAAGCCATGAATGATATCGCTGAAGGTGAAGGCGATTTAACCCGCAGAATCGCGGTAAAAGGTAAGGATGAAATTGCTGAATTATCGATGGCATTCAACCGCTTTGTAGAAAAAATTCACAACACAGTTTCCCACGTCGCCGACTCAACAAGCCTGCTCGCCACCTCTGCTGAAGAAATGTCGAGCATTACGCGGGAAACCCAGAAGATGGCGAGTCGTCAGCACCTCGAAACCGAGCAAGTTGCCACCGCAATGAATGAAATGGCCGCAACGGTACAAGAAGTTGCCCATAATGCGACCGATGCGGCCGATGCAGCCAATCATGCCAATGACTCAACCGAACAAGGCAAATTGGTTGTACAAAAAGTGGTAACCACTATCGCCATACTGGCCGAGGAAATAGCCACAGCAGCGAGTGAAATCAATGAATTAGAGCGTAATACCGCTGAAATCGATTCTGTACTTGTAGTTATCCGTAATATTGCCGACCAAACTAATTTACTCGCACTCAATGCGGCAATTGAAGCCGCAAGGGCGGGAGAACAAGGTCGAGGGTTTGCAGTCGTTGCCGATGAAGTACGCACTCTGGCGAGTCGCACTCAAGCATCTACGGCAGAAATTCAGCAGATGATCGAAGCGCTTCAGCATAAAGCTAAGTCTACAGTCAATGCGATGGAAACCAGCACCCGCACCACCCAAAGCTGTGTATCCCAAGTTCACCAAGCGGGTGAAGCACTCGAAGCCATTACCCATGCGGTTTCCACCATTAGCCAGATGAATATCCAGATCGCCAGCGCTGCAAATGAGCAATGTGCGGTTTCGGCTGAGATTAATAAAAATGTTAATAACATCAATGATATTGCGACCAATGCGACAGATAGTGCGGTACAAACCGCACGCGCTGGCGATGAACTTGCCCAACTCGCAGCCCGTTTAACAACTTTATTAGCTCAATTTAGAATTTAAACAAAACAAAACGCCGCATTCTCTGCGGCGTTTTTATTAGCTTATTTTATAAGGTTTTATTTAGGACGCACGCCTAAAGTGTGGCAAATCGCGTAGGTCAATTCGGCGCGATTTAAGGTGTAAAAATGGAAATCCTTCACGCCTTCGCGGGACAGCACTTTCACCATGTCGATGGCCACGTTTGCCCCCACCAATTGGCGTGTACCCGCATCGTTTTCTAGACCGTCGAATTGCTTATGTAACCAATTCGGTAACGACACATTGGTCATGCCCGCGAAACGTTTTAGCTGGGTAAAGTTAGTCACAGGTAAAATACCCGGCACAATTTCAACGTCGATACCGGCGGCAACACAGCGATCACGAAAACGCAGGTAAGATTCCACATCGAAGAAAAATTGGGTAATGGCACGGCTGGCACCCGCATCAATCTTACGCTTAAGGTTGATCAAATCCGCCTGTGCATTGCTCGCATCGGGATGCACTTCTGGATAGGCCGCAACGGAAATATCAAAGTCAGCCACAGAGCGCAGTAAACGCACTAAATCGACCGCAAAACGGGTTGGCTTTGGGCTGCCCGCGGGTAAATCACCACGCAGTGCCACTATGTCACGAATGCCCGATTTCCAGTAATGCTTAGCCAGTTCTAATAGCTCTTCATCGCTGGCATCCACTAAGGTTAAGTGCGGCGCGGCAACGAGGTCAGTTTCCTGTTGGATACGCTCAATCACGCCATGGGTGCGGTCACGTACGCCTGAGTTAGCACCATAAGTCACAGACACAAACTTAGGATTCAGCGGCTCTAAACGACGGATAGAGTTCCACAGGATCTGTTCCATTTCGGGGGTCGATGGCGGGAAAAACTCAAAAGAAACATTAATATCGCCATTAAGCTCAGACAAGCTCTGGTTCAGCGATTGTGAATGTTGTGCGTGATGAAAAGCCATGTGTATTTCCTCAACCGCCCTTGGCGCTACTCTTTGCTAGTATGAATTAGTTCAAATGGACGTTTGGACGTCTATATGTCCATATACTAGAGAAACTGAGATGTAAGTCAAGCCCAAAAATACCCATAAACCGCATTTAATCTCGGTTAATTCGATAGATTTATTCTAGCCAATAAAAAAGGACTCGAATGAGTCCTTTAAGAAGCTTGATACCGCGTTATTCCTGCAGCAGATCGCGACAGATCTGGGTCAGATCCGACTGCACCGCCGCCGCGGTCACTTCGCGTCCTGCGCCCGGTCCACGGATGATCAGCGGATTACCTTGGTAGAAGACACTGCGGATCACAAACACATTATCACCAGGGGTTAAGTTGGCGTAAGGGTGATGGGTATCAATCCACTGCAAACCCACCTCGGCCTTGAGCTCTGGGCCGCTGTTGTCTAAGGATGCCACATATCTGAGCACCTTATTTTGCTCCGCCGCCGCACCATACTGTTGCAGCAGATCGGCATCTAACTCGGCAATGCGGGTGAGAAATTGATCTAAGGGAATATCCGCCAAAGCGGCTGGTACGAGTGAGCGCAGCTCAATATCTTCAAGCTCGATTTCAAGGCCTATTTCACGGGCCAAAATAAGCAGTTTACGCTGCATATCACGGCCGGAGAGATCATCGCGGGGATCGGGTTCAGTGATGCCTAAGCCTCTGGCTTCAATCACTAATTCAGAGAAAGGCTTGCTGGTATCGTATTTCTCAAACAACCAACACAAGGTGCCAGAGAAAATCCCGCCCACCGCTTCAACGCTATCACCGCTGTTACGCAGATCATTTAGCGCATGTTGGATAGGTAAACCAGCGCCACAGCTGGCGTTATAGCGCCAAAACAAACGACGATTACCCAGTTGCTGCTTTAACTCTCGATAGAAAGGCAGTGGACCCGAGCCCGCAAGTTTATTCGCGCTCACCACATGTATGCCACGCTCGAACAGTTCTGGATATTGCAGCGTCAAACTAGCGCTGGCACTGATATCTAAGGCCACCAGCTCATCGCAGTTAACTTGCTCTAATTGCTCGAATAAATGTTCATACTGCCAAGGCGTTGCTTCAGTATTAAACTCTGTTTGCCACGCAGCAAGATTAATGCCAGTGGATTTAATCAAGGCTTTACTCGAACTGACTAAACCGACTAACTCAACACTGGCTTCGAGTTCATGGTCCAGTGATGGCGAAACCGACTTAAACAGATCGATCCAAGCCTCACCGATATTACCCACACCGAGCAGCAGGACACCAATGCGTTTACGCGGGCCAGCGCAGCGGCGGTGAACTTTTTGGGTTAACAGATTCACCTGTGACTGGGGCACTAACGTCACTAAACTTAAATCGCCACTGAACAAAGGTTTAGCATCACGGCTCAGTAAACGGGCGAAGCTGCGGCGATAATGTTCGGCGTCGGCACTCACTAATGCGACTAAACCAAAATCTGTGTTGATCTGCTGATCGCTGATCCCTAATGCTTCTGCCTCGGCATCGAGTAATCTTTGAACTTGTTTTTGATTCTCAGCGGTATAGGCAAGTTCAACCCTTTGATGGGCAGAGGTCCAATGGGCCAATGGCGTTAAACCTGCGGCGATCAATAAATCTAATAAACGAGTTAACTCACCCGTGAGTTTAAAGCCGAACAGGACCACAGCATTGAGGTTAGTCACCACAGGCGCGCTCGCCGACGAACTGTGGGGCGCGATTAAGGTAAAGTCGGTATGCGACGCATAACTTGAACGCACCGCTAAGCTCACTTCAGTATTGAATAACGGCTGCAAAGTGCGCGAATGCAATACTGGCGAGCCCAAACGCGCTAGGCGATCGGCTTCGGCAAGTGACATGCTTTTTAGTAACTTGGCATCGTTGATTTTATTAGGATCGGCGTTGAACACCCCTTCCACATCGGTCCAAATGGTCACGCGCTCGATATCGGCGAGACTAGCAATCAGGCTGGCGCTAAAATCGGAACCATTACGGCCAAGTAATAGGGTATCGCCACGCTCGTTAGCGCAGATAAAACCTGTGATCACTAAGCGTTCATTGGGATGCGCGGCTAATAGGGCTTGTACTTTAGCGCGGGATTCTTGTACCCGAATTTGCGGTACAGCGGCTTCATCGGCCACTAAAATTGAACAGGCATCCACATGGCTTGCCGCCACGCCAGATTCGCGCAGTAGCGCCGCCATTAAACGTGCCGACCAACGTTCGCCAAAGCTCACCACATGATTGATTTGGTATTCGTTGCGCTCATCTAAGGACAACAAGCTGATGAGTTGCGCTTTATCTGTGGCCAAACGCTCACGCAGATCGCGGGCTTGTTCATTCGACAACAACTGCTCAATCAACCCCTGTTGGTAGCTGATCAGCACTTGTAATTCTTCTTGCCATAGCTGACCCGCATCACGCAGCGCTAATAATTTATACAGGAAATTCGTGCTTTTACCCGCCGCAGAGACCACCACGAGATCATCACTATGACCGTGGGTTAACAGGATATGGGCGACTCGGCGATAACAATCGGCATCCGCTAAACTGGAGCCACCAAATTTATGTAAGTGACAACGTGCCATCTATTATTCCTCTACTGACAAGCCACAACGGCGGCTAATCCTGCTTGAATATCTGCAACTAAATCGGCGGCATCTTCAATACCCACCGATAGACGCAATAGGGTGTCCTTAATACCTGCCTCAAAACGCGCCTGCGGCTCCATGGCTCTGTGGGTCATAGTGGCGGGCACGGCCACTAAACTTTCGACGCCACCTAAACTTTCCGCCACGCTAAATAAGCTGAGTGCACCTAAAAAGGCCACCACTTCGGCCTCGCCGCCTTTGAGCTCAAAGCTCAGCATAGCGCCAAAGCCCTGTTGTTGCTTGGCCGCAATGGCGTGACCTGGGTGATCCGCAAGACCGGGGTAATAAACTTTGCTCACCACAGGGCTTTGCGTTAATACCTCAATAATACGCTGGGCATTGGTTTGATGCTCGCGAATACGCACCGCTAAGGTACGCAGGCCTCGCAGGGTCAGATAACTGTCGAAGGCTGACCCCGTTAAGCCTAGAGTGTTCGACCACCAATGTAAGCTTTCGCCGATTTGCGCGTCTTTGGCGACCACAGCGCCGCCGACCACATCGCTGTGACCATTGATATATTTAGTGGTGGAGTGGATAACGATATCCGCGCCTAACAATAGGGGTTGTTGCAATATCGGCGATAAAAAGGTGTTATCGACCACCACCAGCGCGCCGACCTCATGGCTCGCCTTAGCAATGGCTTCGATATCTACCACACGCAATAACGGGTTCGATGGGGTTTCGAGCCACACCATCTTAGGATTCTGCGCAATGGCGGCGGCTAACGCTTGGCTGTCGGTTTGGTCGACCACAATGAGCTTAAACTGGCCTTTCTTCGCTAAGTTGGTAAATAAACGGTAGGAACCACCATAGCAATCATGGGGCACAACTAATAGTTCATCGGGGCCGAGCAAAGTAGTCACTAAGGTGATGGCCGCCATGCCAGTGCACGTCACTATGCCAGTGGCGCCCTTTTCTAATTGCGCTAATGCTTCGCCTAAAATGCAGCGCGTTGGGTTGCCTGAACGACTGTAATCGAATTCGCGGGGATTTTTATGACCATCGAAGGCGTAATTAGTCGACAAATAAATCGGTGGCACAACTGCGCCATATTGAGTATCGCTTTCGATACCCTGACGCACTGCCAGTGTGGCTAATTGACGCTCTGCCATGGGTGGACTCCTAAATTCGATAGACTGATAGAGATGTCTGGACGTCTAAATGTACCTAAGCCCAACGCCATCGTCAATAGGCGTGAAGACGTTTAGACGTCTGAACATAAAGAAATCTGTTTGCAATCACAAAGAAATAGTAGCAATAATTTGACTGTTCTTTGTAAGGGTTTAAAATCTGCCCCGAATTTAGCGTTATAACAGGTGAGTCAATGACTGAATGGAATGGGGAATACATCAGCCCCTATGCTGAACATGGCAAGAAGAATGAACAAGTAAAAAAAATTACTGTGTCTATTCCGCTCAAAGTGCTTAAGGTCCTCACGGACGAACGTACTCGTCGTCAGGTCAATAATTTGCGTCACGCCACCAACAGCGAGCTGTTGTGTGAGGCATTTTTGCACGCCTACACTGGCCAGCCATTGCCCAACGATGACGATCTGTCAAAAGATAACCCAGACAGCATTCCCGCCGAAGCCAAGTTGTTGATGGATCAAATGGGAATCGAGTGGGAAGACATGGAATAGCGACTCGTCGCTTTCAAAGTCATATCACAGTGCTCATCAATAGGGATCGTTAACGATCCCTTTTTGTTTATACCCAAGCGACTTCAAACTTTAAATTTCACCATCTTGAGTTGGTTTGGGATATAGGAAATCCTATGTTTTCTATGATAGATCCACAGACACTCGCCTTAGCCTCGCTGGTCGTGTTTCTGGGCGCATTAACCCAAAGTCTGATTGGGTTTGGGCTTGCGGTTGTCGCCAGTCCTTTGCTGTATATCGTCGATCCACAACTTGTACCTGCGCCTGTTATTGCTATGGGTTTCTCCATCGCCCTGCTGACCTTAGTGCGTGAACGCGGTCACTTAGAATTCAATGGCTTGCAATATGCGCTCCTAGGTCGCGTGCCCGGTGGTTTTATCGGCGCGAGCCTGTTGCTGTTTGCGCCTCAACCCATACTGGGTTTATCCATCGCCGCCATTGTGACTGTCGCAGTGATCCTCAGCCTGTATAAATTCAGCCTGCCAGTGAATAAGAAAACCCTCTTCGGTGCGGGCGTGGTTTCAGGGATCTTCGGCAATATCGCCGCGATTGGTGGCCCGCCGATGGCGATTTTGTTGGCAGGCAAAGATGCCTCGCAGTTTCGCGCTGCCCTGTCGGCCTTCTTCATTTTTAGCTCCATGATTGCATTGATCATTTTAGCGATCACTGGCTTATTAGAATTAAAACATCTGTGGCTGTCGTTGATGCTGCTCCCCTCTGTGATTTTAGGTTACTTAGTCGCAGGACGATTAGTGGGCCGTGTCGATAAAGAGAAGACAAAGATGGCGACGTTAGTCCTGTGCAGTATCAGCGCCTTAGTACTAACGGTGAAGTCGGTTATCGAGTTATTACCCCAATAAGCGTCCCGCTTGTACTGGCAAACCTTCTCACGATTCAAACAATAAAAAAGCACTGACATTGCCAGTGCTTTTTCTTTATCTATCAATATGTAAAGCCAGATTACACTCAGCTTAAATAGCTTTGCCCTGCGTACATAATAAAGTGTCTTAAGGCGAGTACGCCCGTTAAGCTCGCACAAGCCACCATGATCATCGCGCCCTTAGTGTGGCGAGTCGCGGCGGGTAGCAGCATAAACAGCAATGGAATACCAAAGCCAATTCCGACAACACCTATCCAGAACACGCTTGCCCATAGCCCAGAAGTTAACGATGCTAAGGCCGCAGCCGCCGCGCCGCCCTTGAAGTACAAGGCGCAAAACAACATGAACAGGAACAGAATTTCAATCGCCATCACAGGCAATTCTAAACCGTGCATCTTCACTAAAGTTTTGTCGTGGCTGTCAGTCTTAAACATCAGCAACGCCAGTACCGCATTTGCCGCAGCGCCCGCCGATAGACCTGACACTAAAAACAGCGCAGGCAGTACCGCAGTGTTGAGCATAGGATAGGCATTCATCGCCGAAATTAAGAAGCCAGTGTAAGCCCCTACGCCAATGGCGAGGACAAACAACAATACTTCAATCAGCTTTCGAAATGGCATAAGTAACTTAGCGATAGGTGTTAGGAAACCCAACCCCCATTTTGGTAAGTCATCCCGCAGCACAATAATGGCGTACGCAAAAGCTAAGGGAGAATACGCCAGCAGCGCCAGCACCCCGATAGCCATCACAGACTGGAAGTTATAGTGAATTAAGATCAACCAAAAGTGGAATGGTTTGGTTAAGTCAAACACTAAACAAGCTAGACCTAAGCTAATTGCTACAGGCCCAATAATGGCTGCCGCCTTAAGAATGCTGCTTTCGGCTCCCGCGCTGAGTTCCTTATTCGCCCAGCGTAAACCAATGCCAATCAGTAAACTGCCCGCGGATAACCCCGCCATAAACAGGTAAACGGCGATGACCCAGTGCCAAGTGACAGGATCATATTGCGCCATGTCGCCCCAAGTATTGTTCATAATCAAATCCCCCCTCTTTTGGTAGGAACGCGATATACCCTAGGTTTAGTGCCCAAATGGGTTTTATCTTGGTAAGTGATTTTAGTGTTGAGCATGATGGCCACTTCACTGCGTGGATCATTGGCATCACCAAACACTAAGGCATCGGTTGGACACACAGTCACACACGCTGGCTCTTCGCCCCGTGCTAAACGCGTATCCTTACAGAAGTTACACTTGTCCGCCGCCTTGGTTTCTGGGTTCATAAAGCGCACTTTATAAGGGCACGCTGCCACACAGTACATACAGCCGACACACTTCTCGGTATGGATAGAGATAATGCCATCTTCACCCACATAGGCCGCGCCTGTTGGGCACACTTTAACGCAGGGTGCATCTTCACATTGCTGGCAAGATACCCTGTGATATTTGAAATGCAGATTGGGCATCTCACCAAAGGGACCTTCCACACGCACTTGCAGACGAGTTACGCCTTCGGGTACGCCATTTTCACTGCGACACGCCACGTTACAAGCTTGGCAGCCGATGCACTTATTCTCGTCGTGCACCATTACATATCGTTTATTCATTTAAGCCTCCGATTAGCGCTTTGCCAGCGTGACGCCCGTGGTGTGCACTGTCATGCCACACACAGGAGCAGTAACGTGCGGCAGTAAGTTACCGCAGTGGATACCTTTGCCCGTTGCTCTGACCAACTCTTTGTTTTTAGAACCAAAGCCCATGTAAGCAAACACAGTATCTTGGCGAATACCCGGCGTGACTAAGGCATGGCCTTCTTCTGTGCCAACACTGCTGGTGAGGCGGATTGGGTCGCCATTGCTGATCCCTAACTTGCCCGCAGTAACAGGGTGAACCCACACTGCGTTATCCGACATCAGGTTAGCGAGCATAGGCACATTGTGGGTTGCGCCATTGGTGTGCACCGCCACTTTGCCTTGGATAAAGTACAGCTCATCTGCTTTTTTAAGATTCACTTCGCGGAACTTGATCACCCCACGGCCCGGTGCCATGGCTTCGACTTTCGCGGAAGTGAGTTCAATTTTGCCGCTTGGCGTTTTAAAGGTCAGTGCGCTGGCGTAAGTGCCGTCTTCATCGGCAGGTCGCGCATTGGGGTATGCCTTAATAAACTCGGTAACCATCTTAGGCTCGCACAACATAATTGGCTTACCGAAGCTCACAAAACCTTCGTCTTTGATCCGGCGCAGCAGGTCAGTGTCGCGGTTCACCTGCAGCATTTGCAGGGTTTCCATGTTTTCCCATGGATAGAACTCGCCAAGGCCCATAGCCACACCCACATCCTTAAAGATCTGCCAAGAAGGCTTAGTATCACCTAAGGTTTCAACGACCCGTTGGCGCACATAATAGGCCGGATTTTTACCTGACTTATCAGCAATTTCTTCATCACGTTCAAGATAAGTCGATTCAGGTAAAATCACGTCCGCATAGGCGGCGGTTTCGCTGATATACACATCACACACGGCGATAAAGTCGAGCTTTTTCATCGCTTCAACAACGCGTGCTCTGTCTGTCATGGTTTGCATTGGGTTAGTGCGTGACATCACCCAACCGTGTAACTGGTAAGGAACAGCGCTTAATGTGGCATCGAGAATGGTTTGGTAAACGCCGCCAGATGTCCACATCATGGCGTACTGTTCTTCCACCTGATCGATACGTTTCGCTGCTGGTTTTGGCATGTCTTTCACACCAGGTTTTGCCAATACAGGCGCAACCGCTTCACCGGCAAGCTTGTTGTAATCACCGGGTTTCTGGCCGATATAAATCCCGCCCTTACGCTCGATGTTACCAATCAAGACGTTAGCGGCGTAAAGGGCGCGGCGCATCTCAAACTCTTCGGTGGTAAAGGTGGCTCTGTGACCAAAATCGACCACAGCATGGGGCGCTTTAGCGGCATATTCGTGGGCGATACGACGAATGTCTTTGGCAGGCACATCGGAGATAGTTTCTGCCCATTCAGGGGTATAGGCTTTCACTTCGGCGGCAAAGGCTTCGAAGCCTTCCACATAGCGCGCGACAAATGCCTTGTCGTAAAGATTATCTTCAATCAATACATGGCATAACGCCAAGGCAACGGCCACGTCGGTACCGGGACGAATGGCATACCATTCATCGGCTTTATCGGCCACGACGGAGAATCTTGGCTCGAACACCACCAGCTTGGCACCTTTATCCATTTGCGCCGCCATCATGCCGCGGGTTTCGGACATATTGATGCCTTCGTACAGGTTATGGCCGAAGTTAATGATGTATTTAGAATTACTTAAATCACGTTTGACCTTAGTGCCAAAAATAGCCTTAGCGGCAATTTCATAACCACCAGGGCAAGTCGACGCGTGGGTAAAAGTATTTGGACTACCAAAGGCGGTCGCAAGGTGAAACAAATGCTTTTCTTGTGAGCCAGATTTTGACGAGAATGCCACGGCCTCTGGGCCATGTTCTTTTTTGATTTTATTGAGGTTTTCAGCGATTAATTTATAAGCCTCATCCCAACTGATCTCAGCCCATTTGCCTTCGCCGCGCTCACCGACCCGCTTTAACGGTTTAACGATACGCTGTGGATCGTACAATAAACTATGGCCTGCGCCGCCACGGGCACACACTTTACCGCCAAAGGATTTAGCGGCCTTGTTGCCACTAATGAAGACGTTTTTGCCCTCAATCACCCGCGCCGAAATCGGGCAGCGAGTCGAACACATTTCACAAATACTGGCAATGTCTTTGCCCATGCCCTTTAGCTGCTTATTCTCTAATGCCGCTAAGCTGCCCGGCAGCAGACTGGCCAACGCACACGTGGCGCTGCTCGCTCCTGCTCCCTTTAAAAAGGTTCGCCTATTAAGCTCAATCATGGTTACCTCCATCACGCTCATCCCACCCGCCAGTCGCCACATTGGACGCCATCGAGCAGAGGTTTGCTCACTGATTTGATTACTTTTTTAGTTATAAAGCGTTAAAACAGCGCCACCATATCTTCAAAATACACGGCATACGCTGAATACACTGCTCATCCACAGAGATTGTTATCCCGAAAGAGGTAGGTGGGTATTGTGGTAAACCACATGGGGAAGCTCGGTGTGATCTACCGCAACTAAAACCTAAGACTGACCTTGAAATACGTGAATAAGATCAACAGGCTTATTGGGAACAGGCTTTACATCGACGGAGAAGACAGAAAAAAGCCGCCAGTTTGGACACTGGCGGCTTAGAAGAAAACTGACATTACAGTCAATTACGATAACCCTAGCAGGATAAGAACATCTCACTAGCGGGCGCAAACTGATTACAATCGCATTAATCCATTAACTCTATATCGAGGCAATTGAGCAGGCGAATCGCTTCGTCGCGGCTAAACTTAGCGCCTTTGATTTTATTGTTAAAAATGTCGATATCGTAATTTGAGGCCTCGCTGAAATCCGCCTCCAATAATTGAGTTCGGCCAAACAGACTATGACTAAAATCCGTGTAGGTGAAATTGGCTTGATTAAAACTGCCCTCGCGAAAATCCACATCGTGGGCCTTGCACTCTTCGATGATAATTTCATCGAGGGACAAGCCTAAAAATGAGCAGTCGTTTAGAATGCATTGCTTAAAGGAAAAAGGCGCGGCAAAGGATAAACGCGACCACGCGGCGCGGGTCCAATCGATACCGACTAACTTACACTCTTCAAACTCGACCCCGCTGAACTGGCACTGGGGCACTTTCACTAAACTTAAGTTGCAACGCACAAAGCGGCAATCGATAAACTTGCACTTACGGAAAGTGCTCTCGCTAAAATGGCAGTCTTGAAAGCAGCAATCCTCGAACTCGATGCCCTGTAGCTCTTGGGCTAATTCCGACAAGCCATTAAACTGTTTTGATAAAAAACTATTGCCCTGCAAAACCGCGCTTTGCGCGAGTTGGGATGGCGCAAGCACTGATTGTTTAAGTACAGGCACTTCTTTCTGTGACGACATAACACCTCTAATCCTGCCCAATCCCCAACCATATGATAATGCAGGGCAATTGGGCTAGGTACTGCTTATTGTTTACTCTCAGATACGAGGCTTGAGACTCACCGGCTAAATGCTCGCGACGAGTTCCTCAAGCTGATCGGTCGCCTTAGACCACCCCTGATAAAACCCCATATCCTCATGATTCTGCCTATCTTCGCTATTCCAATGCAGCACCCGCGCAGTGTACTTGGTCTTACCATCTATAGGTTCAAACATGATGGTTGCCGTCATAAAGGCTTTATCGGACGGCACCCAAGCCTCAGTAAAGGCATCGGTAAATACGATGCGCTCATTCTCAACCACCTCGAGATACACGCCACGATTCGGGAAATCCTGCCCCTCAGGGCTGCGCATCACGATCACATTTGAACCACCGGCACGCACATCTAAGCTCGCGCTAGCCACAGTCCACGGCCTTGGCGTAAACCAAATTTTGAGGAGTTCTGGCTCGGTCCACGCGCGGAACAGCTTTTCTGGCGGCGCATCGATAATCCGCTCTAATACTAGCTCTCGTTGATTATCATTATGTACATGCTGACTTGTGCTCATATTCCCTCCATTGGATATTTGGCTTGATGGTCTTGTCGGCTGCAGCTACATCATAAGCTCGCATATCAGCGCGCTAAAATACAGCCCTTCAACATTAGCTCGTCCGCAGAACACCAGCCCACGATCATGCTCAGCACTGAGTGTTAGCGCGTGATTCCCTTGCAAATCCTTATGCCCGCTAGATTCAAGCCACAGAACTATGTAAAGAGCAGTATAAAGGGCTGAGTAAAGATCTGTGCAAAGAGCGATGCAAATAGCCGTGGCAAATTTTGTCAAAAAAGGTAGAATGTCGCCACTTTTTCGCGGCAGTCTAGAACAAGGTTCTCTCGGATTAATGGTTAGCATTTTCGAGCAAAATGGCACGGGCCCAGCCCGCTTTCGCAGACCACTTTCACTGTGGTGCCAACCTTGCCCTGCGTTTGTTCCCTCCCTTGCATTATCTCCTGCTGACACAATTCAAACACCGCCCGAAACTACAATTTTTGCTGTTCAAGATTTAACATCAAATCCCGCAAACTGGCTGAACGCTTTACGCCCTAAGCCAAGCGCGAATAATAAAGCGGTTGCAATGAATCTGGCTGTTGCTAACGCCATAGTCCATCTGCAAACCGACACTTATAAAAACCTTATCCCTACACTCTCTATCCTAAGGAATACTCGTCATGAGTCTTGCTGATTCCGTATTAGCCGTGAATAACGATTTGCCAATCCGCACCGACAGCCCAGTCCACAGCGGCAAGGTTCGCAGCGTTTACTGGCTAACCGATGCCGACAGCCGCCGTTTAATCAAAACCAAGGGTTATAACGTCCCCGAAGATACCCCGCTCGCCATCATGGTGATCAGCGACCGTATCTCGGCCTTCGACTGTATCTTCCACGGTGAAGGTGACCTCAAAGGCATTCCCGGTAAAGGCGCGGCATTAAATGCCATTTCTAATCATTGGTTTAAGCTATTTGCCGAAAACGGTTTAGCCGACAGCCATATTTTGGATATCCCGCACCCGTTCGTATGGATAGTCCAAAAAGCCCGCCCCATTAAAGTCGAGGCCATTTGCCGCCAGTACATCACAGGCTCAATGTGGCGCGCTTACTCTAAGGGCGAGCGCGTATTCTGTGGCATCACACTGCCAGAAGGCTTAGAGAAAGATCAAAAGCTCCCTGAGCTGTTAATCACCCCATCGACTAAGGGTATTTTAACCGGCATCCCAGGTGTGCCAGCCCAAGATGACGTGAACATCAGCCGCAGCGATATCCAAGCCAACTACCAAGCCTTTGGCTTTGAAAAGTTAGAAGATATCGACCTGTACGAGAAGCTGTTAAAAGATGGCTTTAAAGTGATTTCAAAAGCACTGGCCGACATTGATCAAGTGTTTGTCGACACTAAGTTTGAGTTCGGTTATGTGACCGATAAAGATGGCAATTCAAAACTGATTTACATGGATGAAGTTGGCACTCCAGACTCATCACGTATTTGGGACGGCGCAGCCTACCGCGATGGCAAGATTTTGGAAAACTCCAAAGAGGGTTTCCGCCAGTTCCTGCTAAATCATTTCCCTGATCCTGATGTGCTGCTCAACAAAGACAGAATGCCAGAGCGTGAAGCCCTCGCCCGCGACAATGACCTGCCACTTGAGGCCATGATGCAAGTGTCACGCACTTACACCGGCGTTGCCGAGAAGGTGACTGGCGCTCCAATCCCGCTGCCAGCGAATCCAAAGGCAGATATCATCAAGATACTCAAAGATGAGTATGATCTGATTGTGTAATAGAGAGTTGTAATCAAATCTGAGGTTTTGGGTGGTTTACCCATAACTGAATAGTAGAAAAGGCGCTTAGGCGCCTTTTTGTTTAAGTCATTCAAAAACTTAACCAATACACCGCTGATGATTAAGCACTGTCATTCCAGTGACACGCCATGAACTCATCCATGAGGGCTCGACGACGGCATCCATGCCGTCAACGGTCACTTACATGCCAATGCTTAATTCAACCAACTCTTCAGTAATCTGTATGCCTTTTCACAAGCAGACACTTTACAAATTTAACAATGGACGGCTCGTTAAATTGTTTCGGTGTAAGGTGATAACTAGATCTGTACAGCCAACATGTCTAACTATGTAGTATTGATACAACCTCTGCTAATAGTAAAAAATTACAGACCATTGAGAACTGGTATATAGCAATCAAGCTTTTCATCAAACCGCAGATTATCAAACTGAACACCAGAATACTTTAAGCTCACGAAAGCAGAGTAATAGTCACTATGCCTCGTGATAAATCTAGGATAAATATTTATATCATTATCCGCAGCGTCAAACGTGTCGCCAGTTACATAATTTAGGCATTTGAGCCTGCTTGGCAGCCCATATATTACTATAGGGTTTACAGGGAACTTAGGGTTGTCATATATAACTTTACGTAGTAACTCCCACTTTGGGTACATTGCATTTTTTATTTTAGCGAAAACAACCACATCAATTAGCCACCCTTCAATCAAAAGTGGCCGATCAAAAGCAGAGGCAATTTCATTACAACTTATTGATTTAAAATCAAATATATTCACAATGAGAAACCGATCATCATAAACAATGTATCCGAAACCAAACTCACCGCTTTCAAGCGGAATGTAAAAACAAGTACCTACATCAATCTTTTTCATACGCCCCCACCAAGTTAGCATTTTTTCTTCGAAGATGAATGTGTTGACATTCTATTTCTATAGTTTTCATCAAACGCTTTGGCCCTCTTATCATTAGGATCACTCAATCTGCTGGGGTCGTAAGAGCGAGCACGGTTGCCTGCTCCAGCATTAAATTTACCGTCTTCTGTGTAGACTCCACGCTGAGAAGTATCTAACGTTTTGTAATGTTCAATATCCGCTTGTTCATACCCTCTGACTTGTGCATGAGAATACTAAAGAATACTAAATGGAAATACTAAATGGACATCCAAAATACTAAATGGACATCCATCGTTAATGGCGAGGTAGTTAACCTCCGAATATGCTTTGGTTAAGCATTAAACAAGGAGGTTTGTAGGCCGCGCCCTCGCAGAACTCAGATTAGTCTTGAAGACACCCCTTTTTATCACTGTTGCAGTCGTGTCGTTCGACGTGCTTTTTTGTGTGGCGATGATCGTTACTCAGGTAAAAACCATGACCATCGCCGCGCTTGGGTAGAATCGCTATTGTTTGAACTCGAAGCCGTTTTTGCAATAGATGTGGCGGCCTTTGCGGTGATGTCCAATCATCTACATGTGGTTTTACGCATTGATGTAGAGACAGCAAACCGCAGGAGCGACAGGGAGGTGCTTGAGCAATGGCATAAGCTATTTAAAGGCGATGAATTAACGCAAAAATTCGCCAAAGGTGGGTTGGTTGAAGCGGACGAGGTCAACAGATTAAGGCATTCAATCGCCATTTATCGCACCGCTTATGTGATATCAGTTGGTTCATGCGTTGCTTAAACGAGCCGATAGCAAGACAAGCAAATCAAGAAGATAACTGTACTGGGCGTTTTTGGGAAGGTCGATTTACCTATTTCTTTTATAGAGAATCAAGCTCTACTTGATGAAGCTGCCGTTTTAGCCTGTATGACTTATGTGGATTTGAATCCCATCAGAGCCCAAATGGCCGATACACTGGAGCGATCAGCTCATGCCAGTATTCAGCTTCGAATTCAGGCGGCATTGAAAGATGAGCAGCCCAAAAAATCTATTGCCTTTTATCGGCAATGAACGCGATAACCAACCCATTGGCATTACGTTTTCATTAATAGATTACCTTCAATTGGTGGATGATACCGGTCGAATTATTCGAAATGATAAACTAGGTGCAATCACTGAAAATAGCGCCAAGTTACTGACAAGATTAAATATCCACCATGACAATTGGCTTAAGCTTACCACCGAGTTTGGTAAGCTATTTCATGGCCCTGTGGGAACCTTGCAAGAACTGACTGATTACTGCGAACACTTAGAAAAGCGACGACGGCACTTTGCCAAATGCTGTCAGCACCTCAACGCTGGCTGATTTCAATCCTGCATCATTAACCATGCCTTTCACAACAGCCAACAAGAGAATGGCTTAGGTATTTTTTACTAAAAATCTAAGTTTTTCAGCAAAATAGGCTAATTGAGTTAGTCCTCATCCTCTGGAGCAATACCTCGCAAGCTATTTAGCCGCTAAGTGACTTTTAGTCACTTGGATGCTAACTGAAAGTACATTATTTTCTTGTTTTATATTGGGTGGCCTGATTTATATCTTCGCTACAAATGGAGGACAAGATTTATTTCTTCCAACACTAATTGTCAATTGCTGCAATTTTTTTAAAGATTCCATCTAACTAATCATTATTATAAGTCGTTTCTTGAATTAAATGACTATCTTCATTATAGCTTTTCCAAATACCTTCTTTCTTACCATTTTCATAAGTTCCTTCTACTTCTATTATACCATTTTTATGATAACTCTTAAAAAGCCCCTCTCGCTCTCCATTTTTATAATATTCCTCAGCTTGCAATATTCCTTCCTCATCATAGGCTTTATAAAGACCATCTAATTGATCATTTTTATAAACGCCTTCCGCCTCTAATTTACCGTATTCATTATAATATTTAAACAGACCATTTCTAATACCATTAACATAGGTTTTTTCCACTGTTAATCTACCATTTTCATTATAACACCTCCAAACACCTTCTAATTTTCCATTTATATACAACGCTTCATTCTCTAGTTCACCATTACAATGATAAGTTCGATAAAAACCGTCTTCTTTCCCATTTTTAAAAATTTGTACTGTTACTTGACCATTTTCATTATAATATTTCCAAACACCTTCTAAAGTCCCATTTCCATAAGTCAATTCCGACTCTAACTGACCGTTTCTATAATAGCTTTTACAAATACCCTCTTCTTTCCCATTTACATAAAACTTTTCCTCCATTAGTTTTCCATTAGACCAATAATGCTTATAAATGCCTTCTCTAGTGCCTTTTCTATAAGTTCCCTCTTTTTCTAACTGAGCGTCTTTATAATAACTATTACAAATACCATCTAACACTCCATTTTTATAATTTTCTTCTTTTTCTAGCAGACCGTTTTCATAATAACTATTACGAATACCATCTAACTTTCCATCTTCATAATTTTCCTCAATCCTTAGTTGACCATTTTTATAATGACCTGTTACTTTCCCTGTAAATATTTTTTTACTCATTTTGCTATACCATAATTAAGATAACTAAAATTCAACTCCGAAGTGCGATACTCTAATCGGAGAATAGAAGCAAGATTAACGCCCAAGAGTGCAAATCTCAATCTATCAGTTCTATTTTCAACCATAGTTTACTCAAAAGCATACTTATGTTAACCATAGATATAAGAGACTATCACCATGAATTATCTGTATTTGACCATAGTAAGACGATACCAGATTTCTGCTCTTTTAGAACAAGGCTTTCGATATAAATGTACTGATTGTCATCGTCCTAGTGACGATAGGCAATCCTCCCATGCCTAAAATCGGTGGGGTTTGCATGTTTTAAAACGCCTTTTTTAATGAATTAGTTTGATTTTTGTCCACTATATCGTCCCATCATTTTTAATGGTACTCGTTCAAGCAATTTTCGCCATAACAGATTGTAGGCAAAAATGGAAAGTGCATTATATTGTTGTTTGTAAATAGCTCTCAACATTTCTTATTAAATCCAATAACATCTACCATCAAGATAATATTAAAGTAAAAAAGGTATAACACTTAGCGTGTTACACCTCGATGATTAGTACTTTAATTTTAAGTATTAAAAATATCTAGAATCGATATTCAACACCTAAACTTGCTTGTTTAAAGTCCGTTTCTGTATTTGCACCATTAGCTACATTATCCGCATTAATCTCTGCATCATACCAAGTGTACTCAGCATTAATTAAAAATCGGTCTGTGACTTTAAATGCAACACCTGCACCCGCAAATACACCTTCATCATCTTTATTTCCAGAAAAACCGACGACTTTATAATCGGTGGAATACCATAGCTGCCCAGCTTTAGCGTATAACTCGACTCTGTCTACAATTGGAAACATGACTTTAAGGGCTGCCGTATAACCATCGGTTTCGGCATTGGCTAAACCATTACCATAATCACCAAAGTTAATGTAACTACCTTCAAGAGCAAGGTATTTATTAAACTTATAACCAACAAGGCCCTGCATTACATCACTATTATCATCAAAATCATCATCGCCATCGACTTTTAAATAACCGTAGTTAGCGCCGACATAGATTCCGTTTTCTGCGGCATCACTGTTGCTCATGTTATCAGCATGAGAATATGCACTAAAAGAGGCTAAAGAAATAATGGCAGCTAAAGTAAGAATGGGATTTTTCATAAAGTACTCCTAGTTAATTATTTAAATACACTAAGGACATTACAAAAATAATGCCAACCTCGCAAAACCACACTCAGATCAATACACAATTAAAACAATAACCTTACTTATCAATACCATAGATTTATTTTAATATTTTAAATTCAAGTTAACTATTTTTATAAAACACATGAAACTTTTTTCATACTTACACTAAAGCCGTGCTAATTTTGTCTTAATGTATTTATTGCCTATGAAATTGTAACTATTTCATAGGCAATAAAATAAACACACAAAATCATTACATTTAATTAAACCTGTTATCATTTCTATTGTGCGACTTATTTATTAAAGCAAGCTTTAACAGGAATACTGTGCCGCAGCGTTATGAACAAGAGTTATGGATGACGAACTGATTGTTAAACATGGACGTTATTTGGCAAGGAATATCCAAAAGGGGAACGGTACTTTCCCCTTTTGGTCGACTCTTGATGAAAAATTAAGAGTGAAGCCTACAACTTTAATTTGGCTTTACATAAAAACAGACTGAAAGAGAAGCGAGATTTAACGAGTAACACTGACATTATGAGCAGATCTTCTGTTACCAAACTTCAACAGAAGGTCAAATCTTCACGCAAACAAACAGCGCATTACCTGATGCTAAATCCCACGGGACAATTCTTTCATAATCGTGTTCGAAAACATGCACTTCAAAATAGGGCGCTAACAATTCCTGCAGCTCAGTGAAGCTGGTAGCGACCATAGCATGTTGATCTTGCCATTGCTCAATACTGTGGACTTCTTGTAAGCCCACTTTTTGCAAACCTGCGGCGTGTAACCCAGCTTCCAGCGAGCCTAAGCCTTTCATATCAGAGACAGGTAAAGGCGAGACCTCAGCAAACGGCTGACTGCTTTTGGCAATACTCAACTTTAATGACTGTTTCTCACCTTGCCCACTGTAATGCCAGCCGGATTCGAAGGCGAAATGGCTACCATCAAACTCGGCAAAATGCTTAACCGAACTTGTGTTATCGATTCTGTGCTTATCGACAGTATTAAAACAAAACAGCCCACCATCATTAAGTGCGCTATGCACACTGGCGATACAGCTTTTAAGGCGTTCGATGCAAGCACTGTAATGGATGGAGTATAAAAAACAGGTAATCAAATCGACGCGCTCTTCTAAATAAAAAGCCGTCATATCTTGGAGGTTAAACTGAGCCTCAGGGCAACGACGCATGGCCATGTCTAGCATAGGCTGATTAATATCAAGGCCACTGCACTGATAACCAAGGTCGATAAAATGCCGCACATGCGGACCAGTGCCACAGGCTAAATCAAGATGTTGCTTACCATTATTGCCGAGGAACTGATGCAGACGATGGATACTCGCGCTCTGTTGCTGGTAGTTAATATCGGAACACATTAAATCGTAATAACCGGATAAATCGGTATAGAGCGCGTTGGAAGACATAGTAGCGAATAGGTAACAAGGGCAATTTTAGGTGGCGCATGATATATCAGTTAGCCGATATCAGAAACAAAGAATTATCCATCGTGTCTCTGCACGTGTTATCACTCTAATCGTGCAACGATATCAATCCACCTAACCATTTACTTTGGGGCGTGAAAGCTCAGCTCTTCATAGGAACTCAAATATTCGAGTTGTGGTTTGGCAAAATAATACCCCTGAAAATACTCAATCCCTATTCCAGCGAGATAATTAAGTTCGGCTTCAGTCTCAATGCCTTCGGCCAAAACTCTTGTATTAAGCTCTAAACAAATACGCAGTATTTCATCCACGGCTAACTGCTTTTCTCTATCGAGATCGATATCACGGATCAAGGTCATATCAAGTTTTAATACTTGAGGGCGCAGGGCTTCGAGCCAGCTTAAATCAGCAAAACCACTGCCAAAATCATCGATTGCCGTGATAAAACCACGCTTAGCATAGCTCTCGAAGATACGGACTAATTTTGCCCGATCGACAATTTGCTCGCCCTCAGTCACTTCGAACATGATTTTGTGAATATCAAACCCATACATGTCGGCGGCTTCAATCGTCGCGCGGATACAGGTCTCAGGGTTATATACGGCATTAGGTAAAAAGTTGATACTGAGCATCTTATCGAGTCCCAGCTTTGAAGCGGTTTCTATCGCTTTAACACGGCAAGCCTGATCAAAATAGTATTTATTATTTTCATTAATCCGCTCAAACACCCACGCAGCCCCTTCACCATCAGGGCCTCTGACCAGGGCTTCATAACCGCTAATCTCACGACTAGGCCAATGGATAATAGGTTGAAATGCCATTCGAATTTCAAATCCTAATGACTTACCACTTAAGCAATCCATGCAAGTTTGTTGCTTTATTCGAGCGGGAAAATCCATAAACGGCCTCCTAAACATTAACCTTACTAGTGTGAGGATAAATACTTAAATTTGCCAGTTTTTACTGTTCATCATCCTAATAAAATCCATCACATATTAGAGTGAAGAATGCTATTTCCAAAAATATAAAACGATTGTAAACGACATAAAAAAAATGGATGAATCCCAATAGGAGCTTCATCCATCACCATAGGCCTCAGACTGATTTACTTCAGTTTATAAACCACTTCAACTCTATCTTCTATGCTCACTTGACCGTACTGATAGCTCTCGGCGGCGCCCATGGCATCGGCTTTAGCGCTCATACGCAACATGACAGGTTGCACAGGGCGTTGATCGTAATAACGGATCTGCCAAATCTTACCGAGATTTTCACCAAAGCCTTTAGCCAAAGATTCGGCTTTTTGTTTGGCATCCACAATCGCGGCTTGACGTGCTTTGGCGACGTATTCAGCTTCTTTGCTCGACTTAAGGGCGATGTTATTGACCCGATTCATGCCCTCTTCTAAGGCAGAATCTAAAATAGCATTCAAGCGGCTTAAGTCTGTTACCGTCACGGTAATTTGGCGACTGGCAGTATAACCCGTCAGCTCTGGCGCTTTATCCTGCACATAGACGTATTGCGGTTGAAGATTTAAATTCGCGCTCTGGATCTGATCTTTAGTCACACCCGCTGCGGTGAGACGGGCGATAAACTTAGCCACGGCGGCATCGGAATTATCTTTGGCGGCTTTAGCAGTTTTTTCGGTCACGGCCACTTCCACATTCACATCCGCCATATCGGGCTCGACTTGGATTTGACTCACACCCATGGTTTCAATATGCGGGAAATCGACCTCAGCGGCGAGTACCGCTGGCGCCATAAACGCGCTAGAAAAAAGACCACCCGCCACCAATACCGCTAAAAGAGAATTTTTCATAACTTACTCCAAAAATAATGTGCTTATACCTAAACCACTTCAAATAGAACGCATATTCAAACGAGACGGCTAACACGACTGTGTCGCTTATTTAGCGCTTAGGCTATCAGTAAAAAGTGCCAATACCTGTACCAATATGTAACAGCATCAACAAACTGTCTCTTGCTCGCTATAAACGCGGCGGATTTTAAAAATGGTTAATTTTTCTGAAAAATATTTAGCTCTTTTTATCCCTATGAGTTCGACTGCGGATCTCTAGCGGATATCTCTATACCCACACCCAGAATAGGTCATAGGGTTAACTGGCATATTCAGCGCCCTAGTTGTACATTTTTCAGCCAAAGCTACTGTACCTTTTAATCACTTCAGGTATAATCCGCCAACTTTTTTAAGGCAGCTTATACCTCAGCGAGAAACCATGACAGTTGAAACTTTTAAACCCAAGCAAACGACCACGCTTGATATCCCAGTCAAAACATTAGAAGCAGCAAGCACTAATGCTGTTACCACTGGGAATCGCATCGGTTTCGTGTCTTTGGGCTGCCCAAAAAACCTCGTGGATTCAGAGCGTATTCTGACTCAGTTACGCATCGACGGCTACGAAGTCACTAACAGCTACGACAATGCCGACTTAGTTATCGTCAATACCTGCGGCTTTATCGATGCTGCGGTGGAAGAATCTCTGGATGCTGTGCGTGAAGCCTTAGAAGAAAACGGCAAAGTGATCGTCACTGGCTGCCTTGGCGCCAAAGAAAACCAGATCCGCGAAGTGCACCCAGATGTGTTAGAAATCACTGGCCCACACAGCTACGAAGCGGTGTTGAAGCATGTTCACAAGTACGTGCCTAAGCCAGAGCACAACCCTTTCACCTCGTTAATCCCACAAACTGGGGTTAAGTTAACGCCTAAGCATTACGCTTATTTAAAGATTTCAGAAGGTTGCGACAACCGTTGTACTTTCTGCATTATTCCTTCGCTACGTGGCGATCTCGACAGCCGCCCAGCGGGCAGCATCTTAGATGAAGCTAAGCGTTTAGTGGAATCAGGCGTACAAGAAATTCTAGTTGTGAGCCAAGACACCTCGGCCTACGGCAAAGACAAAGGCGGTCGTACCGATTTTTGGAACGGTATACCAGTCAAGCAAGACATTACTAGCCTAGCGCGCCAACTGGGTAAAATGGGCGCTTGGGTGCGTCTGCATTACATCTATCCATACCCATGGGTTGACGATTTGATCCCGCTAATGGCCGAAGGTTTGATTCTGCCGTATTTGGATATTCCAATGCAGCATGCAAGCCCGCGCATCCTCAAGATGATGAAGCGTCCAGGCCGTGTTGACCGTCAGTTAGAAGCGATTCAACGCTGGCGTGAAATCTGCCCAGATCTAGTGATCCGCTCAACCTTCATCGTCGGCTTCCCAGGTGAAACCGAAGAGGATTTCCAAATCCTGCTCGATTTCTTAAAAGAAGCTCGTCTCGACCGCGTAGGTTGCTTTAAATATTCTGAAGTCGATGGCGCTGTCGCCAACACTATCGCTGAGCTTATCAGCGAAGAGGTTAAAGAAGACAGATACCACAGATTTATGGAACTCCAAGCCGAGATCAGCGCCGAGCGTTTAGCCCGTTTCGTTGGCCGTACTTTAGATATTCTGATTGATGATGTAGACGAAGAAGGCGCCATTGGCCGCAGCTTCGCCGATGCACCAGAAATCGACGGCATGGTGTTTATCAATGGTGAAACTGAGCTGGAACCCGGTATGTTGGTTCGTGCCCGCATCACCCATTCAGATGAACACGATCTGTGGGCTGAAGTGGTCGACGCTGACACCCAAGACTAAGCCGTTCTGATATAGGACAGGCTATGACTCAAAAAGCGAACCTCTGGTTCGCTTTTTGTTTTTATCATTTCGTAAGCATTAACACTGCGAATGCTTCAGCATCCTTACTCCACTGTTTCTTCACACTGTCTTGGCCCACGATATTGATTCATTGCCAGCCTCAATTTCGCTGATTTATCAGCAGCTAGGATGAGACGTTTTGAATTAAGCATTAAGCATCGGGTCCCAACATCTTATTGGCATCGACCCAAAGCTCGAACTCTTCTGCAGTCACAAACTCAAGTTCTAATGCCGCTTGGCGCAGTGTCTTATGCTCACTATGGGCTTTTTTAGCTATCTTAGCGGCCTTTTCATAACCGATATGTTGATTTAGCGCTGTCACTAACATGAGTGAGTTCTCCACATGCTGCGCGATTTGTGGCTCATTCGCCACTATGCCGACTACGCAATGGTCATTAAACGACTGGCAAGCATCCCCCAATAAGCGCCCCGATTGCAGCACATTGGCGATGATCATCGGCTTAAACACATTGAGCTCAAACTGACCATTGCTGCCGCCAATCCCAACGGCGACATCATTACCCATGATTTGCGCGCACACCATAGTCATAGCCTCGACCTGAGTCGGGTTGACTTTTCCCGGCATGATCGACGAACCCGGTTCATTTTCAGGCAGTAATAACTCACCAATGCCGCAGCGCGGGCCAGAACCTAACATCCTAATATCATTTGCGATCTTCATTAAACTAACCGCCGCCACTTTATAGGCCGCCGATAGGGCGACTAATTCATCGTGGGCAGCAAGGGCAGCAAACTTATTCGGCGCCGTCACAAAGGGCAAACCCGTGAGTTTTGCAATATTGTCCGCCACCTTAACGGCGTAATCCTTGTGTGTATTCAGCCCAGTGCCGACGGCGGTCGCACCTAAGGCTAACTCGGCCACCCGCTTGAGACTGTGCTCAATGCCTTCGATGGCATGACTTAACTGCGCGGCGTAACCCGAAAACTCTTGGCCTAACGTTAACGGTGTTGCATCCATAAAATGTGTGCGACCGATTTTGACTAGGTGCACAAACTCATCGGCCTTATCCTGCAAGCTCTGCTGCAATAACCTCATGCAGGGCAAAACGAGCTCAACCGCTTGGCGATAGGCGGCAATGTGCATGGCGGTGGGGAAAGTATCGTTGGAGGATTGCGAGCGGTTAACATCATCATTGGGGTGCAAACATTTAACCGTATCGGAGAGTTGCCCGCCCGAGAGCACATGGCCGCGATAGGCAATCACCTCATTGACGTTCATATTGGTTTGCGTGCCCGAGCCCGTTTGCCAAATCACTAAAGGAAATTGCGCATCGAGTTCGCCTGCAATCAGCTCATCGCACACTTGGGCAATCAGTTGAGCTTTATCTTGGTGCAAGACGCCAAGCTGTTGATTGGTAATAGCGGCGGCTTTCTTTAAATAGCCAAAAGCGTAGATCACTTCGACAGGCATAGATGCCTCAGCACCAATACGAAAGTGCTGCCGCGAACGCTCGGTTTGTGCGCCCCAATAACAATCGGCGGCGACTTTAACCTCACCCATAGTGTCGTGTTCAACTCGATATTGCTGTGCCATGTGCATCTCCTTCGCTAAAACGCTCTAAGCGTTCACCATACTCGCTCAGGGCGAAAGTACAATTAACCTCCAACAAGGAGTATCAATAATAAGGCTGATTTAAGCGTAAAGATTGGCGTAAAGGCAGGTGGAGGAGCATGAATTGGCAGGATTAACGAGGCACTAACACAGCAGACTAAAACAGCGAACTAAAGCAGTAAAAAAGCTGATTAACAAAAGCGCAGACCTAGAAAGTCAAAAGGGGCATCGCCCTTGTGCTGATGCCCCTTTCGGTTTTGTGCTTTGCGATCGTATGACCCTTTGCCCTTTTTCGCTTTCTCGGTGCGGGTCCTAAACAAGGGACTCGTCACTAACGCTTTGAGTGCGTTATCGGTAATGGTGCCTCGACCACTTTCGTGTTCTAAGGGCATATTTTGCGGTTTTTGCTTAGTCATTTTATGCCTCACTGCTTAATGAAAGTTAAGCCCATAGCCTAACAGCGCAAACTATAACGCAATCAAATCAGATGTACAGAGTTTGTGCACTCCAACATAAAAAATGACTTTGACTAGTAGGAAAGTATGATAGATTATTCAAACAAAAATAATATATTAGCTTAATAATCAATAAGATTTATTAATAGGTTTAGTGAGTGGATTTTGCCATAACCTTTATTGGCACTCAGGTTACACTTTGTAATCGACAGATAAGGAGATCAATTTGACATCCGTGTTAGTCGCTCAACCTTGGCTCGGCGCACTGTTTTTACTGATAATGCTTCAAACCCCGCTTGCCAACGCTTTTTCCAGTTCAGACTCCTGCGTGATGACTATGGGGTATCGCACCAGCGAACGCTTACCCTTTATCGGAGACGAGTCCAATAACACGGGATTTTATCACGAACTCTACCAAGCGGCGGCGGACAAGATTGGCTGCAAACTCAATGTGGTGCGCGCACCTAAATTACGTATTCTGCGGGATCTCAAACTCGGCAATATCGATTTTTATCCCGGCCTTAATTTCACCGAAGAGCGGGCTCAATACGCGCATTTTATCCCCAATGGACTTTCACAACGTGCGATTGGCATTAGCCGTGCTGGCGCCGCCGATATTCGCTCCATTGAACAGTTAGCCCATAATGAGATGATCCTCTTAATCGCCCCCGGCAGTTACGACTTTGGCGGCTTACCCGACAAAATCAAGGTACGCAAACCGCCTGAGTTAACCGTCCCTAAAGCCTTGGATTATTTACTTTCAAACCAAGGGGACTTTTTTATTTATGATCAAACCACTTTGCATTATTACCTTAAAAATCGTGACCAAAGCCAGTTTAAACTCCACTATCACTACAGCGAATTACCGCAGGAAATGTACCTCGGTTTCTCGAAAAAAAGCCGCCACTACCGCGGTAGACACAACCCCAACTATCGCGCCGATATCCCCATCAGCCCAGATAACAGTCCCACAGTGTTAACACCAGATTCTAAAGTCTTTGAATTTGCCAAAGCACTCGCCGCCATGGATTCCCAAGGTGAAACTCAGCGCTTGTATAGCAAGTATTTTGGCTAGCTTAAATCACAAAAAGTACCGCTAACGCAGAGTTCTATTGGACCTCTTATCAATTGAGGTACCAATAAAGAGCTAAGAGAATCATGCCTAACTGATTAAAAAGTGGAAAATTTATCTTCTGCTCAAGCCATATTCTGATGTTTTAACTCGCTTTGTTACCCTCTGCGACAATATGCCGCACCTGCCACACTGAGATGCTCTTTATAATGCAGCGCAATTAATCCAAGTGAATGGAAGACAATAAGATGGCTGCAAATTCTGCGTATTTATCTCACCCGTTTAAAACTTCAGTAATTTCCTCATCCCTCGCAATCGCCATGGGCTTATCGCTAGCGCCACAGGCCATGGCTGACGACAGCGAATTAGCCAATATTGAACGCTTAGAGGTACATGGCCAACAGACCGAAAACCGTAACGCCTTAGGCTCGGCTGAAAATCTACTGAAAGGGCAAGGAGTCGATTTCTCCGAAGCGGGCGGCGTATCGGCCCTACCTATCCTCAATGGCATGATGGGCGATCGCATCAAAGTGCTGGTTGATGGCGCAGACATTACCGCATCCTGTGCAAACCAAATGAATCCACCGCTGTCCTATATCTCCGCCAATCAAATCACCACAGCCGAGGTCATTGCGGGCGTATCGCCAGTCAGTGCCGGTGGCGACAATATTGCGGGTGTGATCAAGGTTAGCAGCCTTAACCCTAAATTTGGTGAAAGCGAGGCCATCAAATGGAATAGTGGCGATATTTCAACTGGATATCGCAGTGTGAGTGACACCTTATTACTCGGCACCAACGCCACTGTCGCCAGCAAAAATGTCAGTCTTAGCTATCAAGGCGCCTATGAAGATGCCAACAGCTATAAAGATGGCAATGGCGATAAAGTCATCGATACCCTGTACCGCGCACAAAACCATGCACTGACCGCCGCATGGCGCGATGAGACTCAAGAAGTTGCCATCAAATTGACCCACCAAAATATTCCATTCCAAGGTTTTGCTAACCAATACATGGATATGACGGATAACAAGAGTTACGGTGCCCTCGCCCGTTATCAACTCAAACTCGACGATGACGGTGAATTCAGTGCCCAAGTAAACTGGCACGGCGTGAAACACGAGATGGGCTTTTTCACCCCAGAAAAAACCGGCAAGATGCCAATGAACACTGAAGGTGATGACTACAGCTATCAACTGCACTGGCGTTTGCCAATGGGTGATGACAGCACCTTACTGGTCGGCCAAGAATATTATAGCTACCAGCTCGACGATGTTTGGCCTGCGGTGCCTGGCACTATGATGGCGCCCAATGACTACATCAACATCAACGATGGTGAACGCCGCCGCGCCGCCGTTTATGGCGAATGGCAGCAAGATTTAAGTCAAAGCTGGTGGTTATCGGCGGGCGTTCGCTTTGAGTATGTCACCACCAATACAGGTGAAGTCCAAGCCTATAGCAACATGCCTATGATGGGCATGCCCAATGTCGACGCAGAAGCGGCAAAAGCCTTTAATGCGATGGACAGAAAACGTGATGATAATCTGATCGATGCCACCTTACTGGCACGCTATCAATTATCAACCAATCAACAACTTGAGTTTGGTTTAGCCCGCAAGAATCGTGCACCGAATCTGTACGAACGTTACAGCTGGGGCCGCGGCACTATGGCGACCACTATGATAGGTTGGTATGGTGATGGTAATGGTTATGTGGGTAATCCGGATCTTAAACCAGAAACCGCCCATACCCTGAGCGCAGCCTACAAATATAACGGTGATAGCTGGCAAGTCTCGACCACAGCTTGGTACACTGCTGTAACTGACTATGTCGATGCAGAAGTCATTGGTAGCTTCAATCGCACCAGTTCGCCTGATGGCAAACGCAATATTCTCCAATTCACTAACTTAGATGCCAATCTCTATGGCGCACGTTTTAATGCGCTCTACCAGTTTGCCGAAACCAGCACAGGTAAATGGCAAGTGTTAGGCAAAGTGAATGTAACCCGTGGCGAGCGAGATGAAGGTGATGAACCTTTATATCAAATCAAGCCGTTGCAAACTGAGCTGGCACTGCAACATCAGTTAGGTCTGTGGGAAAACAGTCTTTCATGGCAATGGGTTGCGACCAAAGATCGCGTAGATGACCGCCGCCTTGAAAATGAAACAGACAGCTACTCCTTGCTCAATTTGAACAGCAGTATGAAGTGGCAGGATCTGACTGTTACCTTCGCCGTGAATAACCTGTTCGACAGCTACTATGAGCTGCCACTGGGCGGCGTGAGTGTGGCTGAATTTAAGGCCGATAATACCAATGGCTTTAACCAGATTGCCGGTGCAGGTCGCTCGTTTGAACTCAGCGCAAGCTATGCGTTTTAACAACTGATTTTAAAGGCACTGTTTTTAACAACATAGTTTTTAACCACATGGTTTTTAACTGCACGGCTTTTAGGGCGAACAGATCTAATCCGAACGTTAAACAAAAAGGGCAAGCAGATTAAGTGATTAATCGCTTGCCCTTTTTTATGCTCAAACCACATTCATGCCACTAACACTAAAGCACAGGCACTAAAACACTGAGACGACTTAAGCGCACTATGCAGCACGGCTGAACGAGTGACACTATGGATTAGTTGCCCGCAATCTTCATTTCAGATAACAAGATGCCGCCTGTACGAATCGATGAGCGCAAATCAAAATCCTTACTCACGGCTTGTACACCACGGAACATCTCTTTTAAGTTACCCGCGATAGTGATCTCTTCCACTGGATATTGGATCTCACCGTTTTCAACGTAGAAACCCGCCGCACCACGGGAATAATCGCCCGTTACCATGTTCACGCCTTGGCCCATGACTTCGGTCACAATCAAACCTGTGCCCATGTCTTTCACCAATTCGTCGAAGGTTTGGCCTGTGTGGCCGAGCGTCCAGTTATAAATACCGCCCGCATGGCCCGTGTTGGTTAAGCCTAACTTGCGCGCCGAGTAGCTGGTCAGTAAATAGGTTTCTAACATGCCGCGGTCAATAATGCGTCTGTCTTGGGTCGCCACGCCTTCACTGTCGTAGTTCGCACTCGCTAGAGCACCCAGTAAATGTGGCTGCTCTTCGATATTGAACCAATCGGGGAAGATTTGGGTGTTGATCGAATCCAATAAGAAACTGGATTTACGGTATAAACTGCCACCGCTGATCGCACCAATAAAGTGGCCGATTAACCCTGTGGCGATATCTGGCGCTAATAAAATGGGTAAACGCGTCGTCGCGATCTTGCGCGCACCGAGGCGGCTTACTGTCTTCTCCGCGGTCTTTAAACCTATCGTTTCAGGTGCAAGCATCTCGCTGAATTTACGGGCGATAGTGTAATCGTAATCCCGTTGCATATTGCCTTCACTATCTTCACCGATCACACTGCAACTCAAGCTATAACGCGAGCTGCAATAACCGTTTAAGAAACCGTGGCTGTTGCCATACACTTTAACCGCAGTGTGAGCATTGGCACTGGCGCCGTCGGAATTATTGATACGTGGATCGGCATCGAGCGCTGCAGTTTCAGCGCGGATCGCTAGTTGTGCTAACTCATCGGGGGAAATATCTTGTGGATAATACAGTTGAAGATCGCGGATCTGATTTGCCATCAAGGCTTTATCGGCAAGACCACTGAATGGATCAGGAGAAGTATAACGGGCGATATCGTCGGCCGCTTTCACCGCGAGGGCAATGGCCTCTGGACTTAAATCCGACGTCGATGAACTGCCCTTGCAACCATCGCGGTAAACCGTAATTCCTAAGGCACCATCTTTATTAAATTCAACGGTTTCAACTTCTTTTAAACGGGTAGAAACCGACAAACCTTGTTGTTTACTGATCGCCACTTCGGCAGCGTTCGTTCCTAATTTGTTGGCATATTCCAGCGCCACGGCCACCGCATCTTTCAGCGCGCCCAATTCACTATCGATTCTGTTCAAAGACACAAAGCTACTCTTTCGTTGTCGGCAATTGCCGTAGCATAACAAACACAAATCCCATTCACATTAATTATTCGCGGCGGACTTAGGCTTAAGAGCGCATCCTAAGCACATTCACCTAGGCGATTTTTGGCTGGAGATGTTATTATTAGCCAGTAAATTACTTGAGGTTTTATCTATATGAAGATTGTTGGTGATTCAGAACATTTTAAACAGCCCTACGACATAGATGAAGATTATGTCAGCAGCAAAACAACGGACAAGCGTGATAGCGAAGCCGTGCAAAAAGTCGGTATGGAGCTTGTTTCACTGAGCAAGACTCAGCTAGATAAAATCGAGCTGGATGAGTTTTTGTACGACGCTATCCTGCAAACACGCAAAATCAAGGTCAATACTGAGGCGTATCGTCGCCACATGCAGTATATCGGCAAATTGATGCGTAATTTTGATATCGAGCCAATCAAGGCTTCACTCGCTATCGTTTTGAATAAAAACAACAACGAGACCGCTAAGTTACAAATGTTCGAAAAAATGCGTGAACGCTTACTCACCCAAGGTGATGATGAGATTCAAACTGTCGTCGAGCATTATCCGCAATTAGACAGACAAAAACTGCGTACTTTGGTGCGTCAAGCCACCAAAGAACTGGCCAAAAGCCCAGAGTCAAAATCATCTAAAGAGCTGTTTAAATATCTACGCAGCGAAATCCAAGACTAATTAACTTCAGCCCCACAAGGATGTTGCTTATGCGACTTAGCAAAACGTTATGTAGCCTAGCTTTGCTTTTTATTGGACTATTTGGACTCGGGGCCTGTAACGGCCCTGCGGACGAAGATAACGGTGGCACAGATGCCACTGACGGTATCTATAAACTGTCTATCGACTTTAAAACCTTATCGGGTTCTGAATGCGGCAGTGTTACTTCACTCCAAAGTTTCCCTAAAAACACAGGCTTTTGCGCAGTCGCGAAGTTAAAGAAAGGCTCCGCTACAGTGAGCAATCAGAAAGTAGACTTTACGACAGACCTTGGTGTATTAACACCTAATAGCAAACTAACAGACAATAACGGTGAAGCCATTATTATCGTTAGTAATCCTGATTTACTTGTCAATGCAGGGATAATTACTACAACGACAACCCCAAATGATTCCACAACGGCGCTAACAGCTACCCGCAATTTTGAGTTTTTAAGTGCTAGCGATGGTACTTCTCCTGCTGCACCTAAACTCAGCGCCAGTATTTTAAGCAGCTCAGCCTTAGTCACTCGCTTTAAAGTCGATGAGGCGGTGCAATTACAAGCCATATTGCTCGATAGCGAAAGCAAAGGTATCGAAGGCGCTAAAGTCACCTTTACTGCAGGTTCAGCGGCGCTCAATCCTGCCAGTGCGTTGACCAACACTCAAGGTATTGCGCAGGTACCCTATACGCCAAGTGCAACTGAATTAGGGGCAAATGCCTTAACGGTCACTGTGGACTATCAAGGTCAATCGCTGCAAACCAGCAGTTTGTATGAAGTGTTGAGTAAAGATGCAGTCAATCAAGAAGGCACGCTGAAACTCGGCTCATTCAATGGCGCAGTCTTTACCGAAGGTCAATTGGCGAGCACCTTAACGGCCGATGCCAATGGCAAATATAAAATCAGCGCAGGCGGTAGTTTTGGTGTAAGTGCAAGTTTAGTATTAGAGGCCAATGACGGCACGGTTACACGAGTACAAACACCCTCTTCCATCAGCTTTAGCTCAGATTGCACCACAAACAATAGCGCCACACTCGATACCCCAGTTACGACTTTATCGGGTAATGCGAGCTCGACTTTCCAAGACACAAGTTGCAGTGGCAACAGTGAACGTAGCGACCAAATCATCGCCACAACCGTAGCTGGCAATCAGACGTTAACGGCGAATTTCCCATTTACTCTGCAACGTCAAACGCTTGCCAGCTTAAGTTTTGAGTCGGCAGAGCCTGCACAAATTCGCATCAAAGGTGCGGGCGGCACAGGTTCAAGCGAGTCCTCTTTAGTCAGCTTCAAAGTCACCAGCGCCAATGGCCAACCCGCAGCGCAACAGAATGTCAGCTTTACCTTAGATACGGTTGTCGGTGGTTTAAGTTTTGCCAATGGCACTGCGAATGCGCAAAGCCTGACTAACTCCCAAGGTATCGCCAGTGTGCGCGTATTATCCGGTACAGTACCCACGCCAGTACGCGTGGTTGCCACTGCTGTTGATACTGATACTAAAGAAGTCATCACTAGCCAATCAGAGCAACTGACCGTCAATACTGGCTTGCCGCAACAGCTTGGATTTAGTCTATCAACGACAATATTCAATCCAGAAGCAGGTGACTTTAATGGTGAAACTGCAACGATCACCATTCGAGCCTCCGATAGTTTTGGCAATCCAGCGCCCGATGATACTGCTGTCAACTTCACGACAGAAGGTGGCCAGATCCCAACATCATGTTTAACTAAAAATGGGACATGTAGCGTTGTTTGGACTTCACAAACGGCACGAGTACCCGATCACCGCATCACGATTCTCGCTTATGCCTTAGGTCACGAAACCTTCTTCGATACCAATGGCAATAACATCTTTGATGATGCTGATGTTAGTAAAGACATCAATGGCACGCCTGTGCCTGACTTGGCTTGTTTAACGAATTCAGGCGTTGCGAAAAAATGCACAGGCAATGGTATGGACATCGAAGCCTATCTTCCTAGTGGTTTTAGTGATCTAGGTGATGCGTTTAGGGATGACAATGAAGATGGCATTAGGAATTCAGCCGAACCATTTTGGAATACTCAAGCAAAAGAATATAGTTTTGCCGATGGTAAATTTAACGGTCCACAATGCGAAAGCGCACTCTGCGGCAAAGGCCAAGCCAATAAAACCTATATCCGCAAAGCCTTAGTAATGAGCATGTCAGGCTCACAGGCTTATATCAGTGTGATGCAAGACGGTGTGTTATTGCCGAGTGTGAATGACATCAAACCTGTGGCCGTTGGTGCTAGTTCTGAACTAGTAGTATTTGTCCACGACAGTGCGAATCAAATCATGCCAGCTCAGACAAGTATCGAATTGTGCGTCGATTGTGCTGGAACGCCTAAAACCTTCGAGGTTCCCAATACTGTGTATGCGAAAGGCAGTCTAGGTTCACCACTGAAATTTACGGCATCGGCCAACACCAGCGTATCGGTGAAAGTCACGACCCCTAAAAATGTCATCACTGATGGCTTAGGTTTCACAGTACCAGCGCTTTAAAACTCAATTAAGCAAACTGAAAAGACCCGCGAATGCGGGTCTTTTTATTGGAGGATTTTATTAGAGGATGACAACCCACAACCCTTAGATCTACTACACATCTTTAGTTATAGCTGTGCATCTATGAGCCATGACTCTCACTAATTTTATAGCTCTTAATTTTGTAGCTCTACTGCGCGGCGTAAACGGAAACTACGTAAAGCCAAATACAATGCTCCCACAACCGCCCATATAAGCCCCAGCTCTAATGATTGTGGCTCTAAGTTCACCCAAAGCACGCCAATAGTGCCGGCGCCACACAATGGCAAGACTAAGTATTGTAAGTGGTCTCTAAAAGATTTATTACGTCGATCCCTTAGGTAAAACTGCACAATCACGGCTAAGTTTACGAAGGTAAAAGCGACTAAAGCGCCAAAATTCACTAAGGCTAGCGCCATTTCCAAATCAAATGAGACGGCAGACAGCGCAAGCGCCCCCACCAACAAGACATTAAATGCAGGGGTTCGCCATCTAGGATGGATATAAGCAAACCCTTTACGTGGCAACATATTATCCCGCCCCATCACATATAAAATCCGTGCAACCCCAGCATGGGCAGCCATACCGGATGCCAATACGGCAACAGTGGTCGCCACTAATACGATGGACTGGAATAGATTACCACCCACATAGAGTGCAATTTCAGGCAATACCGCATCAAGCTGTTGAAAGCGGGAAATATCGGGGAAATAGAGCTGCAAAAAATAAGACACGCCAACAAAAATCACGCCACCGAGCAAAGCCGTCAACACAATCGCGCGAGGAATAACACGTTGAGCATCTTTAGTTTCTTCAGTCAGTGAACTTAACCCGTCAAAGCCGAGGAAGGAGAAACACAGAATCGTCGCCCCTGTGAATAATGGCGCCATCGCCATATTATCGGCATAAAATGGTCGCACACTCGCGACGACACCTTCGCCTTCACCGAGGGAAATGCTATAGGCCATTAGACCAATGAACACCACAATAATGGCGATCTGTGCAAACACTATCACCCCATTAAAGTTAGCGACGAGATCAATCCCCTTGAGATTAAGCAAGGTCATTATGGTCACAAGAGCAAAAATAAAGATCCAAGGTTCGACGCTGGGAAACATGGCGGTTAAATAGATTTTTGCGAGCAACATATTGATCATTGGCATAAACATATAGTCCAGCAGCGATGACCAACCCACCATAAAACCAACATTCGGGCTAAAGGTTTTTTGAGCATAAGTGTAGGCTGAACCCGCATAGGGATATTTACGTACCAAATGACCGTAACTAAACGCGGTAAATAAAATCCCCGCCAATGCGAATAGATAAGACGTAGCCACATGGCCAGAGGTGATCTCGGAAACAATACCAAAGGTGTCAAAAACGGCCATAGGCGTGAGATAGGCAAGCCCCATCACCACCACTTGCCATAAGTTGAGGGTCTGCTTCAAACCCGGATTTTGTTGGCTCATCAGCACACCCCCATTGTACAGGGTTGAACACCTAAGCACGCATCTGCAATTAGTTTTTGCTTGCGGCTAACCGTCTGCACTCTAGGTTTAATGGCTAACGCAACAACTTGATTTACAACAACTACCGACAATCCGGTACACAACAGCCCCATTGGTCTTTCCTCAGTAAAATAGGTTCAACTGAACCTCATATCATTTCCGGATGTTTACCGGCCTCAATTGTTTTAAAACACATACGCCATAAATAAAAAATAACCGAGATACTGAGTATCTCGGTTATTTTTTCGGCGCGCATTCTCCCCCAAAACCAACAAGAAGACAACCCAATAAGGGCCGTTTGATGGCTATCTGCACGATGAGCGTTAAATTAACGGAATAGAATAGACAAGGATAAAGATGGCTTAAAGCAGTTTGAACACTAAGACACGCTACTAGAATATGACAGTAAGGCTGATGACATGCCGAAGGACAAGCTCAATACTGAATAATTTTTTCACTTGTTTTAAATTTGTTATTGGAAATAAGGCAGATATAGATATAATCTTCCGGCAAAAATTAAACAGGGGCAGTTTAATTTGCGAAGCAACCGCTTCATTTGTTTTATCGCATCAAAAGGAAGATGAAATGCGTAAAATTACTTTAGTCTCTCTGACCATTGGCAGCTGTTTTCTCGCCGCCTGCGCCGCAAAACCACCTATTATCGCTCAAGAAAAAACCGTTGAAATCGAGGGTGTTAACTTAGTTTTTGGTGGCAGTTTTGATACAGAACGCAAAAACATTTCACTCTCAGTGAATGGCGATTCTGTTATGAAAGGCACTTTCCCGCCTTATACTCCGACTCAAAATTTGAGCGGTAAATACAAGGATTTCAAGATTTCTAGCCAATGCTATTTCGGTTCAGTACTCAGCAGCCAAGGTGGCGCATTTGGCGCGATTGCCGGCGTCATTCAAGCGACTAAGTCGAGCTCAGGCGATAAGTGCGATATGCTCGTCGACGGTAAAATTGTTGAAAGTCTCTACTTCTAAAGATTAATTGCAGAAGTACCTAAACTGCCCCTGTAGAGTACAAAACCTGTAAACACTCGCGAGATACTCTGTCCCGCGAGTCCCATCAAAGCTGATTAGCTTCATCCAACAATCTTGCTCTGCGCTTAATCCCCAACATCGCTAGGCCGAAAAAGACCGCAAATAAGCCCCAGAGTTGCAGCCATTTTGGCATCACACTCGCCCAACTTGCGCCCATTTGATTGAGCTCTAGCATACCCATAATCGCGGGTACGGCCGGAATAAACTGTGAGCCGAGTACTAAAGGCTCTGGGATCAGCGCTATCGGCCACACAAAACCTGACACAAATAAAATAGGCATAGAGATCAGCAGTAGCACTTGGGTGGGTAAATCGCGGCGGGTGAACAAGGTACTCATGGCAACACCTGCGGCGGCGGTAGCCAGTAAAAACGGCAATAACCACAGCGCAACTAAGCCAAGGCTCGCTTGAATACTCACGTTATACCAGTGATAACAATAGCCCACATAAAAGCTGGTAAAGAAGATATAAATCAACATGAAAGCAAGAATACGACCACAGACTAATTGCACCGGTGACACCTGCTGCCAATACCCTTTATGCCGCCATTGCCCTGCCCCCAAAATGCCAGTACCTATGAGTAAGGTTTGGTGCAAAATCAGCAAGAACAGTCCAGGTACCACATAGGGCGTATAACCTAGGCTCTGGTTAAAGGCAGGCACACTGTTAAGATGAAGCGAGTTTAAACTCTCTTGGGCCTGCTTAGGATTTTGTCCTTGAGCAAGCATGCCAATCAATTGCACTTGTTTACCCGCATCCATTCCAGCGCTAACTAAGCCTTCAACAACCGCGGAATAAATCAAAAAGTAACTAGCATCACCGCCATAGCTTAGCGTCACACCTTTACCAAGCAATAAATCGCGGCGGAATCCTTCTGGGATCACGAGTAAGCCGTGGGCCTTACGCGTCTCAATAAAACGCTTCGCCTCAGTAATCGAACCGACTTGGCCTATGACTTGAATTTTTGCGCTTGCATCGGCATGACGGATCAATTGACGGCTTAGGGAAGAATGGTCTAAGTCCACCACGATCAGTTGTTGCTCGGTCGGCACTTGATTCAGATAGGGCAAAGGATACAAAACCGAATAAAATAGTACACCGCCAAATAAGGTCACAGCGATCGCTTTATCGCTAATAATGGCCTTAAATTCAGTGAGGATCAGTCGCCACAGACTGAGCTGACGTGGTGTGTTTGCGTGTTCGCTATTGGATAAATTCATCCTATTGCCCCTTCGCAGATATAGCTGCGTCCGAGTCATAAACCGTCACTGAAGCATTGGTGTTAACTGTGATAGGCAGTAATTTACGCGACAGGAAATATATCAAAGGTATCAGACAAATAAAGCCCCAATAGCTGGTGATTTGGCTCGCTACACTTGGCCAAGTAGCGCCATAACTCACGATACTAACATGGGACTCAATATAATGGCTCGATGGCATGATAAGTCGCCACCACTGGGCTAATTGCGGCATTTCGTGAGTCGGAAAAGTAATGCCCATAAAAGCAAACGCTGGCGCAAATAAAGCGGTACAAAAGCTGATGACCCGCGCACTGTCACGCATCACTACAAATATTAATAACACTAAGCTCCAAACTGCCAATAACATGACTAATTGCGCGAGCAATAATAGGGCTAAACTCCCCGCCATCGGCAGAGCAAGATACAAATACAGCCAAGCTAAAATAAAGCCGCCCTGCAGCATCAATATCGGCGTAAACAGCACCATTTTCGCCCACACCTTAGGCCAAAAATGTTCAGTTAAGAGATTCGACATGCCATCGGCATGAGTGGTAGGCGCTAAATGCAGCTCTCGATTTAAACTGTTTGCCATCACTAACATAGATAACAACTGCCACAGCGCAATCAGCACTGGCGGTACTAAGAAACCTATGTAGTTGTTATTTCGGTTAAACAGGGCTGTTGTTTGGCTTTTGACTGGGCTTAAATTCACTGCAACTTGGGATTTTGGTGTACCATTTGCGAGCTGCTTTAAACCCGCCACTTGCTGTAATCCGTCGCCTAAACTCAGCTGAATTTGGCTTGAGAGTAACTTACCCACCAGCAAAAATTGACTGTTGTAGCGCACATCAATTGTAGGCTTATGGCCTGTGAGTAAATCCTTTTTCATATCATAGGGAAAAACCACAATAGCGTAGACTTTCGCCTGTTGCATCGAGCTTATCGCCGAGGATAAGTCGGTAAAACTTTGCGGATCGGTAACTGGGTTTGCCTTAAGCTGACGGGTCAACATGCGGCTCAATTGACTATGATCTTGGTCAACAATCGCCACGGGCAGTTGCCTTGGCAGACCTGCACTGAACAACCACCATAAGCATAAAATCCCCAGTAGTGGAATATAACTTATCAGCGCTAACTGCCAAGGGTCATGCCATAGGGCACGCAGCTCACGGCGAACTAACGCTGTGAGCAACGCCATAAAGCTTATGCTCGATGGCTGTGATTCGCCCTTAATCTTGTCCGCCGCGTTGGCGTGAGGCGTACGTTCAGTCACGACTTTTACTCACTACGCAGCAGCACAGACATGCCGACACGCAGATCGGTAATCGGCTGGTTTGGACGCAATTCCACTTCAAAGGTACGCATATCAAAATCATGGCCACTTTCGGTCGAACGCCAAGTGGCAAACTCACCCATCACACTGATATGGGACACTGTAAAATCCACATCCTGCCCGAGTGCCGGAATCGTTAATTGAATTGTTTGACCTTTTTTGAAACGTTTAAGTTGGTCTTCTCGCACTTGGAACACGGCCCAAGCATCCTGCATATCAATCAAACTAACAATCGGAAAACCACTGGGAGCCAATTCACCCGCCTGTAACAGCACGTCGCTGATCTCACCCGATTTAGGTGCGCGCATTTGGCTATCTTCCATAATGGCGCTAACTTCTTTCACTGCACCTTCAGCCTTACGGGCATTACCTGCAGCAGCCACTTTAGTTTCCGCCCGCGCACCTTCCTCGGCCATTTGGTACATGGCTAAGGCCGCTTGTTCTGTGTATTTTGCCGCTTGCCATTGAGTAAAGGCTTCATCGCGTTTTTGTCTTGCCGTCACACCTTCGTTAAATAAGTTTTCGACTCGGGTATAGGTGGTTTTAGCGAGCGTTGCCGCCGCCTGCGCCTTGAGCCATTGCTCCTTGGCTGCCATCACTTCTTGGCTGCGAGCACCGTTGTTGGCTTCTAGCTGCATCGCCTTAGCGGCATCACGGCCACCTTCGGCCTGCATTAACTTTGCATCTAGCTCAGGACTGCGGATCGCAAATAATAAATCCCCTTGGGCAACACTATCACCGCGGCGCACGAGCACTTGCTCGACTCGACCTGGCACCTTGGACGAAACATTGTACTCACGGGCTTCAATCTGGCCCTGCAACAAACTCGGCTGCGGGCTATAAGCGAGCTTGAGTCCATAGGCTAAGATAAGGCCTAATGCGACCAACGCCACAAGGGCAAGTATTCTGTTAGCGCGCATTGTTTGTCTCCTGCTCTTGAGTGCGGCCTATGGTACGACCGATAAATTCATCTAGTTGACCACTAATGGCCATTAATCTGGCATAGGCTTGCACGTAACGATAACGGGCAGCCAATTGCTGAGTTTTCACTGCGCTCAGTTTCAGCTCCGCATCGACTCTGTCGATAGAGGTTGAAAGCCCTTGATTAAAGGCGATGTCACGCAGGCGCAGGTTTTCAATAGCAAGTTCGAGCGAAGTATCGAGCGCCGTCACTTCTTCCTCGGCCTGTAATAATTGGCGATAGCTTTGATCCACCAGCAGGCTCAAGTCTTGTTTAGTTTGTGCCTTGGTATAACGAGCTTGTAAGAGTGCACTTTTCGCCGCTTCAACCTTACCACTACGACCATCTCGGCTGATCAGTGGCACATTGACCCCAACCCCAACCATCCAGTCAGGTGTGATGCTCGTCAAGAGTGTGTCTTCTTCATACAAGGTGTAGTTACCGAAGAGGAAAACCGTTGGATGGTATTTACCTTTTTCCAACGCTATTAAACCGTTCGCTTGCGTTTCTTTCGCTTCGAGTAATTTGAGCGCCGGATGTTGGCTCAGGGTAATTTGGCTGAGTTGAGCGAATGAAGGAGCCTGTGGCAGTACAAATAAGGGAGAATTTGTGCTCACCTGACTTTGCTGTAGCATACGAGCCAGCGCGATCACTGCCATTTCGTGTTGCCGACGAGCACTGCCTAAATTGACTTTAGCATTGTCTAGGGCGACCTGCGCATTGAGGCGCTCAACCTTCGCAATTTGCCCTTCGCGCTCTAGTGCTAAAGCATGATCAACATGCTTAGCTAACGAGCCAACCAGATCGGTCTGAGTATTCACCAATGCCAACGTCACATCGACAGCGTAATATCTATCCACCAGCAGGGTAAATAAATCACGAGTAGCCAATTGTAATTCTTGTTGCTTCTCGGCCACCATAGCCGCGTGTATACCTTGAGCCGCAGTGATCTGTCCGCCCGTATAAATCGGCCACATTGCCTGTAAGCTGGCGCTAAAAATATCTTGTTCACTTAAGGGCAGCGGCGGAATAGCCGCAATGTAACCACCAATTACTGGTGGAAGAGAAGTAATAGAGTTTAGTTCTTTCAGATCAAACTCAATCGGTTTATCCAAATGAATATAGTTACCGCGAATGTCTAATGAGGGCAAATTTAAGCTCTCGCCCGCCTCTTGTTCACCCTTAGCGCGGTTAACTTCCTGCGATTGCGCTTGCAACTTGTCGCTCACCTTCAGCACTTGCTGCCAAGCATCAGTAAAGCTAATCGGCTGAGCATAGCCAGCCGAAGGCAATGATAATAGGCACAGCCATACTACACGTGATAGTTTCATTAACACCTCTAGAGTAGTTACTCTAATTTCCTTTGCGAATGATAACATTCATGGTGGGCAGCGACTAGAACCCATAGACGTAAGGTTCTAGGTTTTATGCTGTTCCGCCCACGGTAAGCTTATCGAGTTTTAGGGTCGGTTGACCCACACCCACAGGCACACTTTGACCATCTTTACCACAAACGCCCACACCTTGATCTAAAGCCATATCGTTACCGACCATAGAAATCTGGCTCATAGCCTCAGGGCCATTACCGATTAAAGTGGCCCCCTTAATGGCTTGAGTAACTTCACCATTTTCAATCAAATAGGCTTCGGATGCTGAGAACACAAACTTACCCGAAGTGATATCGACTTGGCCACCGCCAAAGTTAGGGGCGTAAATGCCCTTCTTCACCGATTTGATAATCTCACTGGGATCAGACTCACCGGCCGTCATATAAGTATTGGTCATACGTGGCATAGGCAAATGCGCGTAGGATTCGCGGCGACCGTTACCCGTTGGTGCAACACCCATTAAGCGAGCATTGAGTTTGTCTTGGATGTAACCCTTTAAAATACCGTCTTCAATCAATACGGTTCTTTGGGTTTGTACACCTTCATCGTCGATGCTGAGTGAACCACGACGATTAGGCAAGGTGCCATCGTCGACCACAGTCACTAACTTAGACGCAACTTGCTGACCAACCTTGCCGCTAAAGGCACTGCTGCCCTTACGGTTAAAGTCGCCTTCCAAACCATGTCCAACCGCTTCGTGGAGCAATACACCGGGCCAGCCATTACCTAACACCACAGGCATTTCACCCGCTGGTGCATCGATGGCGTTAAGGTTAACTTGCGCTTGACGCACGGCTTCGCGGGCAAAGGCGAAACACATAGGTAAACCTGTGTCATCGCTTGCCATTAAAACACCGTAGTCATGACGACCACCACCACCGGCGCCACCACGTTCACGTTTACCGTTTTCTTCCAAAATCACGCTACAGTTAAAACGCACCAGAGGACGGATATCGGCCGCAAGAGTGCCATCACTCGCAGCAACGAGGATTTCTTCGTGCACACCAGCAAGGCTAACCACCACTTGAATAATCCGGCTATCTAGACTGCGAATAAAAGCATCGGCTTCTTTCAGCAGGTTGATTTTTTTGACTTCTTCCATCGCCGCAATCGGATCTAAGCTGTCGTATAACGCCAATGCTTTTTGACGTTTAAAGGCTTGCACTTGAGTCTGCTCACCCGCACTAGCAATGCCACGGGCAGCCTGTACTGCAGCGCTTAAGGCGGCAGGAGTGATATCATCGGCATAGGCAAAACCCGTTTTCTCACCGCTGATGGCCCGCACACCCACACCGCGTTCAATATGGAAACTACCGTCTTTGATGATGCCGTCTTCCAGCACCCAAGATTCGTGGCGACTACCTTGAAAATAGAGATCGGAATAATCGATTTTGTGCTGATGTATGGTGTTTAGATAGGTTTGCAGGCCCTCTAACGCTAACCCATTCTTCAATAAACTTTGCTCTACTTGTGCTAAAAATGGCATCTATGCTCTCTTTGACCCCAAGGGATCTTGATATTCTGAGTGTAAATTCGGTGTACTAATTCTATGTGTTAATGCTGCATATCGACTCAAGCGCAAATTCAGCATTTCAACTCGTCTGCTGGCTACTGGCACATTATTTCAAGCTTGGTTCAAGGAAACGATTATGCTGCATGACGGGCATTTTACTGCGAATACTGTGCAGTTCGGTTAAGTCGACCTCAGCCTGTACCCAACCCGTACCGGTTTTGAGTTCAGCCAAAATATTCCCCCAAGGACCGACTATCATGCTCTGCCCCCAGGTTTCACGGCTGCCTTCGTTATGCTGTCCCCACTGAGCTGCAGCAAGAATAACGCATTGGGTTTCAATCGCTCTGGCCTGTAGCAATACTTGCCAATGGGATTCCCCCGTCACCTTGGTGAAGGCAGAAGGGACTGTAATAATCTCGGCACCCGCAAGACGCATCGCCCTAAACAAGTCGGGAAAGCGTAAATCATAACAGATGGTTAAGCCAATTTTGCCAAAAGGTGTATCGATAACGCTAATGTGATCACCGGGGCAGAAGGTTTCGCTCTCGCGATATTGTTTTGTACCATCGGCAACATCCACATCAAAAAGGTGCAGTTTATCGTAATGCCCTAAAGTATCACCTTTATCATCAAACAGATAACTGCGACTATAGACACGACCGTCCTCAGCCAACGCCGGAATAGTCCCCGCGACCATAAACACCCGATACTTGGCGGCCAGTGCACTTAACGCCGATTTGAGCGGACTCTGATGGACATTGCCCGCATAAGCAAGTTGCTGACTTTCATGGCCACCAAACAGTAAACTGCATTCGGGTAACACGACTAAATGGGGCGTATCGACATCCCGTTTGAGTTCGTTAAGCTGCGATTCGATAAACAGCAGATTGGCGCTGACGTCGCGACTGCTCTGACATTGCAACAGGCTGATGTGCATTTTGCTCTCCCTGAATTTGCTTAATCGATTCTACTGCTGGCTGATTCTCTGGTGTGGCAGGCGTGTTCGGCGCTTCAGGCGAAGGCGTCGCTTGAGGTTGCTCCCGCTTTAAATCGAGCACTTTAATTTGATCTGTTGCTGGCTTTAGCTCTTCTGACTTTGATTCTTCAGATCTGGCCTCTTCAGGCTTAACGTCTTGTGGCTCGAGCGCTTCTGGTTGTGTTGCTTGAAGCTGTGGCTCAGATTTAGCGTTGCTTGGTTTAACTTCAGTTGACTGAGCTTCAGTTAACTTAGTTTCAGTTGGCTTAGCTTCTGTTAATTGAGCCTCGGTCGATTTAGTTTCTACCGGCTGAGTGATATCGGCGTTATGACTCGCGGCTTCGGTCGGCACCGCTGGGCGCTCAACGCCAACCACAGGTAAAATAGATTCTGGAATTTCAATCTCTTTACTCTTACGCTCTAACTCTTCGACCACAGGCTCAGCCATAGTCCCAGTCACCCGAAAACGAATTTCTGAAATCACTTCAATCACAGGCTCAAGCACTTTTGTCAGGGCAAAGGCCCCCAGACCCAGTGTCCACGCGCTGGTACTGAGCAATACGACAGTCGGCACACTTGAGGCCAATTGTGGCACAAAGCGGATATCGTAATTCAAACTTTCAGTGGTGAGATCCGTATAGCCACGCACCTTCATATTACCCGCGATGGCATCCATTTCAGTGTCTGTGGTTTTCACCACGCCATTATCAATCTGCAAATTGCCATTGAAAGAGTTGAAATACATGCCCTGACCGAAGACATCGGTGAAATCCAGCGACAGTTTACGCACCAGAGAATCTAAACTGAACAGGGAGAAAATCCGCGTGCCCTTGTCACTCACCTGAGATAAGTGGCCTTTGCCTAAATCGAATTTCACCTTGCCATTTAAGGTTTCGAGGGAGAAAGCATAGGGAGCACCTTGCCAAGATAAATCCGCATTAACCTTCAAGGGTGCTTCATTAATGCCAGGCTCTATACCCAATTGAGCAGATAGATAACTAAACTGAGTGGCATTTAACTCAACACTGAGGTCAGTTTTATTCTGTCCAGCCTGTTGCTGCCAAATGCCACTGCCCTGCAAATTGACATTGGGCGTAGTCAAAGACAATGTTTGAATCTTATATCCTGCCGCTTGTGGGCTCGCCTGCAAAACAAGCTTTCCAAAGGATTTATCGAAGAAACGAAAATCTTCCACATTCACTGCCACGGGCGGTAAGTTAGTGAGCACTTGATCACTAGCAAAATCGGCATCCGTGTTCGGCTTTACCTCAGGTGAAAAATAAAATTTATTCGCCACAACTTTGAGACCTTGAGTTTTCCAATTTGGATAGAAATCGATCCAACCGTCAAATTCGTTGGCAACGGTATTAAAACGCCATCCCGTCTCGTTAGGCTTAGCATTAAGCCTAAGCTCCGTCAGTTGTTGCCCTAAAAGATCGAGCCGACCGATATGAGAATCGATACTCGCCACCGCGGGAAATAAACTTTTATGGGGAATATCATCAACTAAAATGCCCGTTTTCGGTATTTTCTCTTGACCAACAAAGGCATTAACCACAGGTAACCATTCGGCTAATTTGGCCTTACCGAGATCGACTTGAATATGACCTTGTTCCGTATTTCTGGCTTCATCCACATCGAATAAACGCCCCAATAACAAGTCAAAATAACTAAAATTTGCGCCTTTATCGGCATCGAAACCACCGATAAACTCGGCATGACTGGCAAGTTTGACATCGAGCGTCGCATTATCTTGATCGCCAACAAACTCGGCGACTAAAGGTCGTGGTTCATTTTCGGGTTTAGCAAAGTATCCTGGGAGTAACAGTTGCGTCCCCAGCATATCCGAAGTCACTTTGGCTTGGATTTGATAACCTTGCTCAGTAAATAGCATAGTCATAGCGCCGTCCCAACTGATTTTTCCCTGATAAAAATCACTCAAGGGATTGTGCAATTCATCGGGGAGACGGCTGAGATCCCAACGACTTTTCAGCGAAAGATTAAGGCCAAAATCTTTACCTTTAGGCTGAGTGTCGAAAGTTAAACTGAGCGGTTGTTCAAACAAGCGCGCTTTAATGCCTTTTCCTGTCACAACCTCATTCGCAAAGTCGACTACACCAGTCACGCCATGAAGTTGAAGCCCTGGCTGAGCAATATATACAGGTGTGTTATCAAAACGGATTTGACCACGAATATCTTCAGCTTCACCTTCATACAGTGGAATGCTGATGTCTAAAGTGCCAGTGACAGCACCTTGTACTTGCACGACATCTAAGGTTTTGCCTACTGAGTTCGCCAAAGGTGAGGCTTGTAACACCTTAGTCGCCGCACTGCCTTGAGTAGCAAGTTCGGCTTCAATCCTTAGCAGCGTCTGTTCACCAATAGCGGGAATAAATACATGAGCCCCTGTGGCATCCACATTCATCAGCTTGCCTTGGTTTAACCAAAGATCCATGCGGGTATTTTCAAACAAAGCGTTAAGGGACAGATCTGTGACCGCAGGCCAGTCGGGTTGAAACTGAAATTTGGCATCTGTTAAGGTAAATGCTGCCTGAAATACGCCGCTATTATCGTCGAAGGGAAAACCACTTAACGGACCACGCCAAACAACTTGCGCATCTTGGGTCTGACCCGCTTTAAGCCCAGTATCCAAATACTCGGCCAGTGATTCACCCATCGCCTTATTGGGGAAATACTTGTCGGCATTAGCCACATTGTTGATACGAACATTGGCCGCCAGCGCCATGTGTGCAGCACCGCTAAAGTCCAAATTCAATGCCGCATCAACGCCGATATCTTCGTTTTCAAACTGCAACTGAGGCACATTTAAACTCAGATGTTCAGTATCGAATTGACCATCAATTGGCGCCCCATTGAACACTAATGGCGCCGAAAATTCATCACCAAAATCGAGGGTGTACACTTGTTCAGGTAGAGAGAAATACAACGTTTTATCTTGCCAGCGCAGGTTCACATCGACAGGATAAGTATTGGGAATACCGTCAACCTTTTGCCAATGCAACTGCTTCACTTCGGTACTGGCGAGCAAAGGCTGGTCGGCTTTTTGATACAGGCGGATTGGTCCAATATTCGCCTCGGGAGCTAACGCATGCCATTGACGTAATACGGCTCTATCGACTCCAGGAAATAGCGGCAGCAGCGGCAATAGACTCTGAGTATTAACTTGATTCACATAGGCAAATAATTCATCGTTTTGACGCTTCGCGGCCAGCGTTAATGCCGGCCAATGCTCACCATTGGTGACAAAATCCAGTCCTGAACTTTGCACTTCCCAACCCGTCTCCTTTGGCTGCCAGACAATATCGCCCGCTTGAATTTCAAATTTCTGCGGCTCTTGCTTTAATGTCCATTGCAGCCAGCTCGGCTCAAAATGAACCATAGCAGAACTGATGCTGCGGTCGGCAAACGTAAGCCAAGCCTTAAGATTGACAACCCCTTCTAAGGGTAACTTTTGAGTGGAATCATAGGGATTAGGCTGACGTGAAGCCCATTCACCTAAATCCAAAGAGTTAGCCGCCAAATAAATCTGCCCAGTCAAACTGTCGGGATTTGCACCATCGCCCTTGATATCTAACTGTAATCCGAGAGATTCATGCTCAGAGGCATCACTATCAAGATACAACTCTCCCGCACCGCGGTGACGTTCACCATGATTGCGCCAGTTCAAATGACGGATATGGATCGGGCGAAACTCTTGGTGCATGCTCAGCAATTGCACTGTGGCATTGGTTAAGGAGAATCTATCGAGTTGTTTGAGTAATAGGGCATAGAGCCAATCGAGTTGCGGTGCTTTATTAATTGTGGCGGGATCGTTTTCAGTAAGCTTATCCATGTCTAAAGCGACATGGACACCCTCAAAAATAACATCTTCGATTCGCGGGGTGAGCGTGAGCAGCGATTGCCAAAAATCTAACTTCACTTGTACGTTCTTGATCATCAAGGTCACAGGCAGTTGTTCCTGTGGCGGGATCACTAAGTCATCGATGTTAATTGCAGGGCCAAATGCCTGCCAATGGGCGGATAGCTCCCCCACTTGCACATCGACTTTATATTCGCTTTTTACGTAATTAACCAGTTGCTGACGAACTTCATCAACCTGCGGTAATAAGCCACGGATCAAACTGACGGCAAGCGCAAACAAGACCAAAATAAGCGCCATAAATTGCCAACAAAAACGGCTAAATTTTTTTGCAGTAAAAAGCGTAGCCACTACATCATCACCACATCATATTTGTGCTGTGAGTACATAGGCTCATTTTGCAAACGGATGCGCTTACCTATGTAAACCTCAAGTTCAGCAATAAGATGATTATCATCGGTATGCAGACTTTGATACACGGCAGGCGAACAGTACAACAGGAACTCATCAGCATCGTAGGCACGGTTTAAACGGATTATTTCGCGAAAGACCTCATAGGAAACCGTCTCGACTGTCTTCATGCTCCCCGTGCCATGACAGGCCGGACACTCGCCGCAGACGACATGCTCTAAACTTTCGCGGGTACGCTTACGGGTCATTTCGACTAGACCTAACCCCGAAAAACCACTCACATTGGTTTTCACCCTGTCTTTAGACAAAGCGCTAGTTAAGCTGCTAAGAACACGAGCCTTATGATCCGCCGTCATCATGTCGATAAAATCGATAATAATGATACCGCCGAGATTACGCAGACGTAACTGCCTCGCTATCGCTTGGGTCGCTTCGAGGTTGGTATTAAAAATGGTTTCTTCAAGATTCCTGTGCCCCACAAAGGCGCCGGTATTGATATCCACAGTCGTCATGGCTTCGGTTTGATCTATGATCAAATAGCCACCAGACTTGAGCTCGACTTTACGGCCGAGTGCACGTTGAATTTCATTCTCCACATCGTAGAGATCAAAAATAGGCGCAGGTCCTGAATAGTGCTCAATCTTATCGGCAATCTCTGGCATAAACTCCTGCGCAAAAGACTGCAACTCGGCAAAAGTGCGGCGAGAATCCACTTGAATACGGTCCAGCTCAGTACCGACAAAATCACGCACAATGCGCACAGGTAAGGCTAAATCTTGATACAGGAGCGACACACCACTGCGTTTACGTCGCTCACTCACCTTTGACCAAACTCGGCGTAAAAATGCCGCATCTTGGGATAACTCATCTTCCCCTACGCCTTCGGCGGCGGTGCGGATAATAAAACCACCGTCATCATCAACATAGGGCAAAGTAATTTGTTTGAGGCGACTGCGTTCTTCTTCTAGTTCAATACGCTGGGAAACACCAACATGGCTAGAACCTGGCATAAAGACTAAATAACGGGAAGGCAGCGTGATATCGGTCGTTAGGCGTGCGCCCTTAGTGCCCAGCGGATCTTTAACCACTTGCACCATAATGTCTTGCCCTTGACGGACTAACTCGGCGATATCACGAACAACGAAATGACCTTTCTCAACATCGGCGACACACTCAGTGTGCGGTACTATGTCGGACGCATGTAAAAAAGCCGCTTTATCTAAGCCAATATCGACAAAGGCGGCTTGCATACCGGGTAACACACGGCTGATTTTACCTTTATAAATATTACCCACTAAACCCCGTTTCATCCGGCGTTCAATATGGACTTCTTGCAGCACACCATGCTCAACTAAAGCAACGCGCGCCTCAGATGGAGTTACGTTGATCAGTAATTCTGAACCCATCTTGCGCTGTATTTTATTTGGATTTAAGCGACTGGTATTCACGACTCACCCCATTCGGGAAACTAGATTAATTAATCGAAGTTACAAACTCTCTAAGCATGAAAACCGAATAAAGGAACAAGGTCAACGTCATTGGAGTACTCGATTCAGAGCCCTAAACGCCAATAAGGTTCATTCTAACCTCAAGCCAAAATCGCAATATAAGCAACCAGCAGCAGTTAAATAAAGCCAACTTCGGCTAACAACTCACGCGTTTCAACCAGAGGTAAACCTACAACGCCAGAATAACTGCCTTCAATTGCAGCCACAAAGCAACCGCCGAGCCCTTGAATGCCATAACTGCCCGCCTTATCCATGGGCTCTTTTGAAGCCACATAAGCCTCAATGTCAGTTGTCGATAAAGCGCAAAAACGCACTTGTGTTTCAACTAAGCGCACTGAGGTTTTTAAGGTTGAGTCAGACTCGCCTGCTTTGTAGGTCAGTGCCACAGCCGTCATCACAGTATGCGTTCGGCCAGACAGTTCACTGAGCGTTTGCTTAGCATCGGCCACATCCAGCGGTTTACCTAATATTTGATTTTCAAGCACTACGATAGTATCAGAACCTAATACAGCAGGCTGAATGCCAGTCCAGCTTGGGCTTTTTCAGCGGCTAAACGTCGTACATAATCCCTTGGCGCTTCGCCCTGTTGCACAGTTTCATCAATATCAGGTGCCACTTGCGTGAAACTAAACTCAGGACGACCGAATCCAATCTGTGCCAATAATTCTTTGCGACGTGGCGAAGTTGAAGCTAAAACTAAATCCACAGTTAACGAACCTTATAATGACGTCGAACCCGACGTAAAATCCAAAATATCCAAGGCCAGATCACTAATCCTGAAATCGCAGGTAAAAATAGATCTGTTTTGAAAACCGCCTCTTGCATCACAAATTCCACCCAGTAAATCACTAAGTGATAAATACAAATCAGTAGCATGATCACTAACGACTGCTGCCATTGAGGGAAGTTTCGCAAACGCTGGCAATGCAAGATAGCGATATAAATAACCAAAGACATGGCTAAAGAGCGCACACCTAAGGTGGCTCCCAATAAAATATCTAATACTAGGCCTAAAACCCATGCGGTTAAGATGTTGTATCTGTGGGGTAATGCGATAGACCAATAGAGAACAATCATTAATAGCCAGTCTGGACGCCAAGCATCAACAGCACTTGGTAAAGGCATGATCTGGCTGATCACGCCGATAAATAATGTCACCCAAACAATAAAGCGCCCATTGGCGGCCTGAAAACTCATTAATGCACCTCAGCCACAGGAGGAGTGGTTTCCGTTGACGGTTTGGTCGCAGGCGCGGTCACAGGTTTAGAAGCCTCTGCTGGCGTGACACTTCCGCCAGCAGGAACAGCGCTATCTGCTTTTGATACATTATCGCTCGATGAATGATCCGCAGCAGGCACGGTAGGCTGACTCGGTAAAGTCACACCTGAATCGGGGGATGGCCAAATCAACAATAAATAACGAATACGATCTAACGCCGCTAAAGGCTGGGCGGTGACTCGAGCGTAACTTTGACCATCTTCAGTCAACACTTCCATAACCCGCGCGACCGGATAACCTTCCGGGAAACGATTCCCTAAACCTGAGGTGACCAGCAAATCGCCGACACGAATGTCGGTACTCTTGGCCACATGGCGCAGCTCTATTTCATCTAGCTCACCCGTACCATTGGCAACAAGGCGCACATCATTACGGGTGATACGCACAGGTAATCCGTGTGATACATCGGAGAGCAATAACACCCTACTGGTCATTTCACTGACTTGTACCACTTGGCCAACAACCCCTTGGGCGTCGACCACAGGCTGCCCAACAAATACACCACTGCGTGAACCATGGTTTAACACCGCATAGTGATGGAAAGGATCGCTAGCCACCTCCAATACTTCAGCCACCATTTTGCGCGAATCAAGGTAGGCTGGTGAGCCCAACAGTGCGCGTAAACGTTCATTTTCTTGGCGTAAGTGTTCGAAACGCTGTAAGCGTTCACTCATCAGCAGTTGCTGCCTGAGCAGCTCTTTATTCTGCAACGCTAACATATTGCGGGTGGCAAAACTTTCAGACGACCAGTCAAGCGCAACACCGGGCACGCTCGCTAAATACTGCAATGGACTAAAAAAAGAGGATAACGATTGCCGTACAGGATCGAGGCGATGATTAGCCACGAGCAAAGCCACCGACAAAATAATTGCCAGTGTCAGACGGAATTGGTTTGAAATACCACGAACAAAAATTGGCTTCATAGGAAAGCTAAGGCGGTGATTAACCGCCCCATACCGAAGTTAAATTAGGTTTCTTCGGAGAACAGATCGCCGCCGTGCATATCAATCATTTCGAGGGCTTTACCACCGCCACGTGCTACGCAGGTCAATGGATCGTCCGCCACCATTACAGGAATTCCGGTTTCTTGCATTAATAAACGGTCTAAATCACGCAATAAAGCGCCGCCGCCAGTTAACACCATACCGCGCTCAGAAATATCTGAAGCTAATTCTGGTGGAGATTGTTCTAACGCCACCATCACAGCACTTACGATGCCAGATAATGGCTCTTGTAAGGCTTCTAAAATTTCATTGCTGTTCAGTGTAAAGCTACGAGGTACACCTTCTGCCAAATTACGGCCGCGGACTTCGATCTCGAGCACTTCATCGCCAGGATAAGCAGTGCCGATAGTGTGCTTGATACGCTCAGCCGTAGCTTCACCAATCAAACTCCCGTAATTACGGCGGACATAGTTGATGATCGCATCATCAAACTTATCACCGCCGATACGTACTGAAGACGAATACACTACACCATTAAGTGAAATAATCGCGACTTCAGTGGTACCACCACCGATATCCACCACCATAGAGCCGGTCGCTTCAGATACGGGTAAACCCGCACCAATCGCAGCTGCCATTGGTTCTTCAATTAAATACACTTCGCGAGCACCAGCGCCCATGGCTGATTCACGAATAGCACGGCGTTCTACTTGAGTAGCACCAACGGGTACACACACAAGCACGCGTGGACTTGGACGAAAAAAACTATTGTTGTGCACTTGTTTAATAAAGTGCTGCAACATTTTCTCCGTCACATAAAAATCAGCAATGACACCGTCCTTCATTGGGCGGATAGCTTGGATATTGCCAGGCGTTCTGCCTAGCATTTGTTTAGCTTCTGTGCCGACCGCGGCAACAGATTTCTGACCGGAGCCACTACGCTCACCACGTATAGCAACAACAGAAGGCTCATTGAGGACTATGCCTTCGCCACGAACATAAATTAATGTGTTAGCTGTACCCAAATCGATCGATAGATCATTAGAAAAAATGCCGCGTAGCTTCTTAAACATGTAACTAGCCTGTATTCTGTGGAGTCAGAAGAAAAGAAAAATCAGCTAACTTTATCAATGCCACCCTGATTCCACAAGACCGATGAGGTTAACAATCGCTAATGAGGTGATTTTTTTTCAAATCGCCACGTAAAAAACAGTATTTAAGCGGAAAATACTGTTTATTGACGATAATATCAGCAACAAAAAACGAGTGAACACACAATTCAGCAACAAATATCAAACTAAGGCATTGCATTTAGAATCTGTTATAAGCGTTTTCGTCGACTTCCAATAAGTGAAATGGCAGCCCATTTCAAGGGAAAGCCTGAGTTCAATTTAATGAGAGAAAGAACTCAGATTAGTTTACCTCACGCCAATAGATTATTTTGTCATGCCCTCGGTAGCGACCAAAATACGCGCTCGCCCGCGGTTCAGTAAGATCTGCTGGTGATACACCATTCCAATTCCAGTACCATTCTAGCCATGGCTGCACATCCAAGGGCGCAGTCACTTGGCCGCGGTATGGCAACCCACTTGTTGTAACGGCTTGCCAGAGCAACTCAAATTGGCCAGCTTGGAATGTAGCAGTCCCGCCAGAACGCACAACACTTTGTCCCGCCACTAAGTCGGGATCAAAATTGTAACCCAGAGCGGAATGATCAACCTGCGAACCCAAAGCATACACTGCCGTTGTGCAGTTATCGGCAGTATTTAAGGCCCAGCTGCTGCCATTCCAATATTCGGCTCGAGTCCGCATACGCAGTATTTCTGTCTCAGGACCATAGGTGTTATCCATCACCACACGGCCATGACGAAGGGTTTGAGTGCTGATTTTCTTAGCATTACAGTTAGTGCAAGTGCCTGTAGATGCCGCATCCATGTCTGGTGAGGCCACATAGCTGTAAAGCCCATTCGGCCGAGGATCGTTATCCATCAATTGCACGCCAATATCGAGCAGCTCGAAGGGGCCATCCTGATACAGATTCGTCGCCACATTTGGGGTCACCCGACTAAAGTTAGCTTGGTAAGAAGCATCGACCGTCGCCACACCTTGATTCCAACTATCAGCCTTTATAGGTAAGGCACTTAAGCGACTCTGTAAATCAACACCATTATTGTTGTTTTCTCCCACCAGTTTTGCCGTGGCAAGGGAAAATGGCGGGAAATAGTTTTTCGTTATATCCCCCCCGATATTTAAAGCACTGAGCTCCATCGACATAGGGAACAGCTGATCCATATAGCTAAAGCCGCCACAGGCAGGTATGACCGATACGTTACTGATTAAAAATCTATCGGGCACAAAACGGCCAATATTAGCTGAATATCCAATTGGAATATTTAAGCTGCTTGCCGTCCCTAAATAATTTGGGCTAGCCTGCGCTGCAATTTGGAATACTCCAACTTCGCTGATGGTCTGATTGCTGATGGTATTGAGATTATTGGCCTGCGCCGAGTGGCTGTAGGATGCCACGCCTAACGCCCCATCAAGTCCGCCGTTGGCAATGCTTGGCGCAACGACTTTACTGGCAAGCTTCATCTGCGCATCACTAAAGTTAGGCGTGGGTAAGTTGCCCGAACAAAAGTCCTTATCGTCGTCTTTTTCCCATGCCATTGCTTGTACTGTCATACCGAAACTTTGTCCGGCTTTACGGTAAGCATTGCAGTTCATATTCGCACTTGGGCAACTGGCACTGGCATCCATGGGTTTGACGCACAAACCCGCAGGCACACTGACAAATTGATTCGAGCCTGTCATCACTAAGCCTTGCTCGTTGCCACTGCCGATATATTGGGCATCGAGTTGTAATTTGCCCGCATCGGGATAATTCACTGAAATGCTTGCTTGTCCGTTGGTATCAAACACTAGATTCAGTGCCGTAGGCGAGGCACTCGATGTGCCAATTGCCATATTGTTGATAGTGACGGCCTTAGGTGAGATAGGCGCGCTTGGCGTTTGGTAACTGCTCCAGAAATTCAGCGTTTTGGTCTGGCTTTGGAAACTTGGGACACACTGCTGAGTCTCATCGGATTTGTTCACAGCTTTGACCAACACATTAATAGGTTTATTGGCCAATTTATCGGGCACGTCGAAGATAAACCCACTGTCGGCGAAAGCCAGTGAGCAAGCATTCTCGCTCAAGGATCCCGAGCCAACTCTACAAAGGGTTTTGCTTAATGGTTTAGTGGTGGGATTAGAGCCTTTTACACCCAAGGTCACTTTACCTGGGATATTACGTCTTAACTGTAACTGAGTACTGCCATTACTAAAACTCACTTGATTACCGCCAACCCATATTCCTTCGGAGGCGGATTCGGGTAACAAGGTCGCCGTCAAAGGATCGGTAAAGAGCTGGCTACAACTGGCGTTGGCACAGGCTCGAATCGTCACGGTTTCGGGATTACAGGTTAATCCCTGCCCGGTATGATCAAACTCAAAATGATCGATTTGGGCGCCAATAGGGTTAGATTTCAAGGCACAAATTTGCACATTATCAATTTCATGATTGTTATTTGAGCCACCAGTAGATCCCGTAAGTGACATCAAGAAGTCACTGGGGGTCGCCGCTTGCCCTGATTGTGCAATCGCATTAAAAGCAGGGATTAAGGTGACAAACCCCGACCCCGTATTACGTTCAACCTTCACTATCGACTGGCCCGAAACCTGCGAATCTATAGTAATTTTATATCTATAGGCTGGCGAGACATTGTTACCATCGACCGTGGGAGATAAACAGTTGCCATTGGTATTACTGCTGCCATTGTTACAAGTCCCCTTCAAATAACGGTATCCTGAGGTACCAGTACCAGAGCCACGCACCGCAACAGATTGACGACGTTGGCCGATATTAGAACTGCCGCCTTCGCCGGAGAAGTTACCAAACTCATCGATCCCAATACCCAACCAGCCGCCAGCAAAGCCGCTAATGCCGGGCTTAAATCCATAACCTAAGGGGCCGCCAAAGGCACCGGGCTGGGGCGTAATGGCGGCATCTGATAACACCACTGCAATTCCATCGGCACCAGTACCACCATAGGCATAGTGATCGAACTGGATCTCGACTAAGTTATTGGCTGCTGGGAATAATCTTTGATAGGTCGAGGCGGTGGATTGATCTGATTTCGCTTCTGTTAAGCGCATACGCCCACTAACAACCGAAGGAGTAAACGAACCACTACTACGTGAAACCACCCAGTCATTGCTTAAAGCACCCAGAGAGAAACTATCATTAAAGCACTGTAAAACGGGCGCAGGATTACAATTTGGAACAACATCAATCTTTGCAGCATTATCATCAAATTTAATACTACTGTTGCCACCTAAACTAATATTTCTTGCCGTAATAGCTCCTTCTAAATAAGAACTACCGTCTAGCACCGCATTTCCTTCTGCAACAACATAGGATTTAAGAGATGCCCCTCCATTGAGAGTGAAATTTGAATAGCTATAAATGAGAAATTTTTCTGGCTGTCCAATGGTATTTAAGTTGTAATGTCTATAGTTATTCTTAATAAAAAATGACACAGTACCAGTTGATGGAAAGACCAGAGTTACACCGTCATTAATAGATAAAGTTTCAATCCAATATTGCCCTGCAGCCAGTTCGATTCGACCCGAAGTAGCTGTAAGGGACTTCATTTTATATATGCCACCATCACTCACAAAACGAATTGTCTTATCAGAACCGCCCTCCAGTAAAATACGATTATATTCACCTTCAACGATATCAATTTTTGTATTATTCCATGTTGGAGGGCCGACATTTACAGCACTTGAAGATGAACATTGAGAGAAATCAATACGATTAGAAGGTAAAGTTGCAATATAATCTCCAGCACGGCACCAACGATAGGAGTTATTAGATGTTACACACAAATCGTCAAAGCTGTTTCCTCCTTGAAAATAGTTATAAGTTGGCAAGTCACTATACCAACGACCAGCATTATTAGGGGCATTGTATAAATAAGAACTGTTGAAGGTAATTGAACCGTTTCTATCGTAATTGTTTACACCTTCTATAAATGTTTTAGTCCAATCGGCTTTCACCAAATGGGATGTGAATGCCATGATTAGGGGCAAAAGGATTAATGGGAATTTGGCTATTATTTTGTTAAATATCATTTTTGATAGCTTAGTTGCCACGGGCTTCTACCTCAACTTGTCGACTTACACGGGTATCACCACTCTCGCATACCGCTTGGCTCTTAATGTGGTACTGGGAGAAAGACCCCACAAAATACCGCGTACATTGCAAAGTCACGCTACAGGCATGAAAACCTACCACATCGGGTGGCGCCCAAGCGCTATTTGCCGAACAAACGCCCACGTCACCATTTAGCGGGAATAATTGTGCCAGCGCGGCATCGGCGCCACTGTTCGCCGCCGCAAAGGCACGGGTTCCCCATACTTCTTGGGTGAGCCCAGTATCACCGTCTTCCACAATATTGATCAGTGCCGATGCCAGCAGAAACATCACGGTAATCACAAACACGCCAATGATTAACGCACTACCACGCTGGCGCTCAGGCAAAGCGTAAGATTTTGATCTTGATAGTGATGATCTGGATGCTGAATTACGCCCTATCGAGCGACGCTGTGAATTAAGGAACATTGATCACCTGCACTTGATGTCGATATTGGAACGTCTCACCATTGACATTAAATCTTGGCTGCAAGTGCACCATGGCATTATTGACTAAACTCGATGGCGTTAAGATCAACGGCAAGTCATTACTATTATCGAGACGATTCGCCACACTTTGCGCCATTAGCACGCCCGTGCCCATAGTGGCTGGATTTGGTTGAACGGTATTAAAGTTATAACCAGCATAACGCAATAATTGTAATTCATTGCCGCTTGGCCCCTTTTCAAAGCAATAGCTCACTGGACTCGAACCAAAATAGATCCTTTGTCGTGGTGATGCTTCGGCAAAACGTGTTGGCGCAGTAAAAGTCAGTGTCACTTGATTAGCCAAGGTCAGAGGAGGCGTTTTAACCTGTGCTCGTTTTTGTCTCGCGCTGCTATACACATCGGCATCAACCAAAGGATAAATCCAAGCAAATTGATTCTCACTAATCTTATTCTCATCCTGATTTCTATCAAGAATCACGATCCCAGTACTCGCAGCCGCAGCGGGGATTATTGGCATAGTGAGATAAGTCGTGCTGGCCTCGATCGGCACAAATTCAACACATTGATAGGTCAGCGAATCGCTATTAAGACGCACACTGTTGGGCAAAGCACTACGTAGCTCACGAGTCATTCGCTCAACAGCAAAACGGCTCTGACTGAGCACTTGATCGACTGAACTCGACTCAACAAAAATCCGCGTACCAAAAATAATAAAACTACTCACCCCGACCACGAGAATCCCCAGAATCAAGATAACAGTGACCATCTCGACCAGGGTAAAACCTAGTGTGGATTTTTTATTAATCGTAGATAAAGGTGAGGCCATCAGTAATTACTCCTCACCATATTGTAAGTAATCACTTCGTTGTCCGGCGTAGTCACATTAATGGTGACTAGCTTAGTATTAGGCGCAGGCCCATAGGCGACAGTGACGTTTAAACGATAGTTAGGATAAGCAGCGGCATAGGTTTGGGTTGAGTTGAGCATAGTCGCTGTTTCATTTAAGCCGTTGTAATCATCCACATCGTTAAAGTCATTACGACTCTCACCCACCTCAGGCCCCAAGGAAGTGGAACAATTACTACCGAGCGGACTACCACAGGCTGGCGTGCCACCATTGGCATTGGTGTTTTGATCGTAACGTTTACCCCAGATTTCATTCATCACAGAATGTGCAAGCTCAGCACTGCGTACTCTATGTAAGGTACTGGCCGCACGATCAGCTTGGGGGAATAACATGCTGGTTAGCATCACTATTGCAATGGCAATCACCAGCATGCCAATCACTAATTCGATAAGGGTAAAACCCTGCTGTGGTTTGGCTTTTTTGGATGCTTTTATTGATTTTTTTATTGAAAACAGTAGAGGATTAATTCGCATAAATATAACCCTCGCTGGAGACGTTAATCATCACAGTGTCATTAGCAATCACATTAATGCATGGCCCATTACAAGCCAACGAAGTGCTACCATCGATATCGAAATCGAGGCTAAAGTCGCTGCTGTTAGGGCTTACTAGCACTAATTGAGCACCACCTTGAAAAGCTTGGGTATAAAGCGGGTTTGGCGATAATGCTGTACCAGAACAAACCGCCTCATTTCGGGCAGAGAATTGACTCACTTGATAACCAGTGGCTGAGACGGTTACACGAAAACACCTGTCAGTATTATTGAGCGCTTTTTGCTGTACTTGACGCAGCTCGCTAATGAACTCGTTACGTAGGCTATAAGCACTGTAGGAAGACTGGGTAAACAGGCGAGGCAGTACAACCACAGCAAGAATTGAAATCAAGATGATGGTCGTCACTAATTCGACTAAGGTAAATCCGGCCTGTTTTGACATAGAGAAGTTAAGCATCGCTCGGGTTAATTGCTGATTTCAAGTGCTAGGTTCAGTTTCTGCCAACAGTATGATTAACGCAAATAAATGTCGGTAAATTCTTGGCGGACTCATTTCTTCAAAATCATGTAAGAACCGCATTTTACCTAAAAAAAAGGCCTGCTAGGCAGGCCTTTAAGTATTAATAGACTTAACAGCCTGTTACTACAGGAGTCACTGTAATTGGACCGTATGCAGTCAAACCATTTACGTACTGAACATAACACTGTCCTGCAGGCGTAGCTTTAGGACTGATTTGTCCTTGAGGATAGAAATAAATGCTCTTACTTGCACTATCTTCCAGATAGATCCACTCACTTGATGTTCCGCTAGCAGCTGTTGCGGCCTTAATATCCAAAGCATTTTCCAAGGAACCTGTCCATACAGGTGTTGCATGTCCATAGTTAATCAAAACTGTTTTACCTGTAGATACACTAACAGATGGCGGGGTTGTGGCTGTTGAAGCAACTGTATTATTACCTGCAATTAATGACTTTGAGTTGATAAGCGTATCCGCACCTTTAATTGCAGCTTCTAAACCTTTAACGGTTGAAGCTCGAGCATCTGATTGCAAATTGATAAATTTAGGCGCCGCAGTAACAGCCAAAATCCCTAAAATAATAATAACAACCACTAATTCAATTAATGTAAAACCATTTTGCTTTTTCATTTGCAATCCTTACTTAACAACCTGATGACTCAACATGATATTTAGGAAGATTACTAGAATCAGCCTGTTTGTATTCAACCCAACATTTAACCGTATCTGAAGGCGTCAACTTTTTAGGATGAATTATTGCTGGAGTTGTAAGCGTCGTTGTGACCGCTGGCGCATCATCAATAGTCCACTCAGTTGTGGTATCTAGATCAAGTACAACAGCCATATCTACTGCAGTTTGTTTAAGATATCCATAAACACCGTCAACTTTAACATCGTCAGCTACATCAGAATTACCTTTATCATCGATGATAATGCTAGATGTCGGCTTGCTCTCCACCCCCTGAATAGCCGCCTTAGAATAAACGAGTGAATTAGCACCTTGTAAAGAGGCTTTAACACCATTCAAGGTAGACGCGTATGCATCTGACTGAAGATTAATAAACTTAGGTGCCGCTGTGACAGCAAGAATACCTAAGATGATGATCACTACTACTAATTCTATTAAGGTAAAACCTTGTTGTCTTTTCATTCTTAATTACCTATTCAATAACTTTACAAAAAAGTTGATTAACTTAAGCATGACGCTTTAGTTTCTATGGTACAAATGGCGTTTGGGTGAAACTTAATACTCTGCCTGTGCCTGGGTTATACACTATTCCCTTAGCACCTACCGTTGTTAAATCAGGGGCAGGAGTGGGTACACCATTCGTTTGATTTAGCACCAGTGAAGCCACTTGGTGATAAACACATAAATCTAAACCTGCGACGACTGCGCCAGTAATTGAGTTAGCACTGCCGCCTGCGGCGTTAATAACACGAGCGGTATAACGTTGATTACGTGCATCTTGGTTAAATAATACGTTACGTGGAGCACTCTGCAACACAGTGTTAAACACTTCTTGGCAACTGGCATTTGTCATAGCTGTCGCACTGGTTACTGAAGTTCCCGTTGGATAGCCAAAACGTGTATCGACATTTACTGTGTTACCGTCGAGGATAACGCTGCTATTTTGACGCCCATCAACTTCCCACTGAGAACGCACAAAGCTAACTGCAGTCGATAAACCACCCGCAACACCGTCAACACTGGCATCTTCAGCATCATCGGTGACATTTAAGAATCGTGGAATCGCAGTTGCGGCGAGTAAACCCAAAATCACAATCACAATCACAAGTTCGATTAATGAGAACCCTGTTTGCTTAGTTTTCATATATATGTCCCCAGACCTCAGAAATTTTATTCTAACAGTTAAATCAATTTTAAAAAGCCATTGAGTTAACAATATTTTACGGAGCAGTCAAAAAAATGACCCTGCCAGAGTTCAGTTGATAGCCTAAACTATCGCCATTTTTAGACCGATAGTGGCAGCTATTATCCTTAGCCAAATAATCCGCCTCTAGACCTAAATTATCAGTTTCAGCGCCCATTAACTGTTGCCACAAATCTTGGCAGCCTTGATCATTTAAGTGCTTAGGTTGTGGCCATCCTAAATCATTGATATCGACAACACTCGACTCAGTTTCTGGGGAGGGATTATCAAATACCTCCCAGTTCAACTGCAATTGCGCCGGCTTACCCAAAGACAACCACTGGGAACGCACCATCACCAGCACATTTAAAAAACGAGCGTGTTCCACTTCCAATCCACGAGCCGCTATTTGCGGTAGCGTAAAAAAGTACTTAGCTCCGATCACCGCCATGATAACCAATACAATTCCAATGGCGATCATACGTCCATAGATACGTAATAGATCGCTTTCAGCCTTTTGCTGAGTCTGCATTTAACCTCAGTCCCACGTATAAGATAGGAAATAAATATTATCCATATCGCTTACTTACCGCCTTTGACCACATTGAGCATATCCCACATTGGCAGGTATATCCCTAAGGCCAACACTAAGACAATCACGGCCACAAAACCGATCAAAATTGGCTCCAATTTCGCGGTGAGGTTCTTTAAATCATAGTCTACTTCGCCCTCATAGAAATCTGCCGCATCATTGAGTAATTGATCGATTTGCCCCGTTTCTTCGCCCACAGCCACCATTTGCAGCACTAGTGGTGTAAATAACTTGCTCTGATTCGATACCCTCAGCATAGAGTCGCCAGACTCTATGCCACGGCGCATACCGACTATCTTGTCGTGCATGTAGGCATTATCTACCGCGTCGGCCACTAAACTTAAGGCCTGCGTCATCGGTACGCCCGCACTGAGCATCATAGAGAAACTGCGACAATAACGGGCTAACGTCGAACGCTCAATAATCGACCCTACGGCGGGAATGTGTAACTTCCACTTATCCCACTGCTTCTCGCCTTTTTCCGTATGGTGCCAGTAACGAATGCCAATGATAGTACCAATCAGCGCCACCAACATCAGCGCCCAATAATTCACGAATAGATTTGATGTACCAATCAACACTTTTGTCGCCCACGGCAAGTCGGCGCCAAAACGAGAAAACATCTCAGCAAACTTAGGGATCACCATGATATTGAGGATCACCATAGCGAGCGCAATCGCAATCAATACAAACATGGGATAACGCATGGCCGATTTAATTCGTCGCCGCGTCTCTTGCTCACGCTCGATATAACCTGAAAGTTGAATGAAGGCATCTTCTAACTTACCCGTGTTCTCCCCCACGTGCACCATAGAAACAAACAAAGAATCAAACACATCGGGATGTTGATTCATGGATGATGACAAGGGGCGCCCTGCGGTGAGCTGCTCAGAAATATCATTAAGCGCATCTTTCATTCGCTGGGAATGCGCCGTTTCAGATAAGCCTGCAATCGCCCGCAAAATAGGAATACCAGAACGGGTCAAGGAGTACATTTGTCGGGTAAAAATCTGTAATTCTTCTAACGCGACTTTCCCACCAAATAACTTAGTCAGTGAGAACGACTTAGCCACTTTGGCGACTTTGACTTCAAGGGGGATAATGCCACGCGCCAATAGCATGTCAGCAGCGGCACTTTCCGACGCGGCATCCAATTGTCCCGTAACGGATTGACCTTGACCACTGCGTCCACGGTATTGATAAATTGGCATAATTACGCCTCAACGCCTTGTTGGCTGATAATATCCTTCGACAAAGGTATCTGAGATTCACTCACGTCTTCCACCAACTTAGCAACCTCTTCAATCGTCGTCATGCCTTCGCTCAGATATTGCAAAGCAGACTCTGCGAGTGGGGTGAAGTTAGGGCTCTGCAACGCGGCTCTGGCAAAATCCTGCGGATTACCAGTACGCATCGCATCGATCATCTTTTCGTCTAGCTCGAGGATTTCAAAAATACCGATCCGCCCACGATAACCACTGCCATTACAACTCTGGCAACCCGTGCCAATTCTAAAGTTTGCATGGGTAAAATCTTTGCGACTCACACTACTCAGCCAGGCTTTTTCCTGCGGTGTCGGTTGATACTCTACCCCACAGTTATGGCAGACTCGGCGCACTAAACGCTGGGCAATAATCACCCTTAAGGCACTAGCAACTAAATAACTCGCAGCGCCCATATCGAGTAAACGCAGCGCACTGGTGACCGCATCGTTGGTATGCAAGGTCGATAGCACAAAGTGACCCGTTAATGCGCCCCTAAGGCCAATCTCCACGGTTTCTTGGTCACGCATTTCCCCCACCATGATGATATCGGGGTCTTGACGTAAGGTGGTGCGTAATACATTTGAAAAGTTTAAGCCAATCTTATGGTTAACTTGTACTTGGTTGATCCGCGGCAATTGATACTCGACCGGATCTTCGACCGTGATGATCTTACGGTCGGCGGTATTGAGCTCGCTCAAAATACCGTACAAGGTGGTCGTTTTGCCGCTACCCGTTGGACCTGTGACCAGTAGCATGCCGTGGGGACGTTTAATCTGTTTACGAATACGCGCCAAAATAGCAGGCGGCATACCGGTTTCGTTTAAGGTCAATAAACCCGCCGATTGATCGAGCAAACGCATCACCACAGATTCTCCGTGGTAAATCGGCATAGTCGACATACGCACATCGATATGATGACCTTTGATTTCCATATGGAAACGACCATCCTGCGGCAAACGTTTCTCGGAAATATCGAGACCTGCCATCAACTTAAGTCTCAATACTAAAGCGGCAGCAATATTAACTTCATTCAGAATCGTTTCATGTAGCTGACCATCGATACGCTGGCGAATACGTAAGGCTTTATCACCGGGTTCGATATGAATATCCGAGGCGCGCATTTGCACCGCATCTTCAAAAATCGACTGCAACAACTTAACCACTGTGGTTTCATTGTCACTGTCACCCGAAGTCAGACTGGCTAAATCGAACATCTCATCGGCGGCGTATTCTTCTTCGAGCTTACCGGCGATCTGGGCAATTTGGTCTGTACGGCGATATAAGTTATCAAACGCTTGCAGCAGTTGCTGCTCGGGCGCTACCGCTAACTTCAAACGCTTAGGTGCGATAAGCATTTCGAGGTGATCGAGCGCCTGCAAATCCGCGGGGTCGCTCATTGCAACCAATACGCTATCGCCCCTGTCTTCAACCGCTAAAGCGCGGAAACGTCGTGCTTGCACCTCAGGAATAAGATGCACCACTTCCGCAGGGATTGGCATTTTACTGATATCCAGCAAAGGCACATTCAATTGTTGCGACAAGAACTGCAGTAACTGATGTTCGGTAATCGATTGCAAATCAATCAGAGTACGGCCCAGTTTTTTGCCCGTATTGCGCTGCTCAGCCAACGCCTGTTGCAACTGCGCTTCAGTAATAATGGTTTCCTGAACTAACAGATCGCCCAAACGCATTTTTAATCTGGGTTTCATTGGCTATCTCCTAGCTGAGTCAAACGTTGTTCAATAAAGGCACTCGCCTGCGCCGATAAGCCTCTATGGCCTAATGCAGTCCGATAGGCTTGGCGTGCTTGGGGAAATTGCTGCTGCGAATCGAGCGCATAGGCCAGCCCCATCCACCATTTAGCCTGTTGAGGTTCTTGTTGTAATAATTGTCTATAGGCTTGTTCTGACAACGAAAACTGCCCTAACTTTTGCGCCAAATCCGATTGTGCCATCCACTTTTGTCTCGCCAGCGGATGCGTGTCAGGTATGTTAGCTAACGTCACTAATGCGAGATCAGCCTGGCCAGAGGCTTGCTGAACCCGAGCAAGCAATAAGGCAAAGTCTAACTGCTGTGGGAATAACAGCATGCCTTGCTGTAACACTTCACTGGCTTTGGCTAATTGACCTTGCCCATAATGCAGCGCAGCTAACTGCTTGCGCGCTTCATGCATACTGGGATCAAAGCCTAATGTTTGCTCATAATAACTAATGGCATCTTTGAGTTTGCCATCCCTTTCAGCCTCATTCGCTAATGTGAACCGCTTCTGCGCCAGCTGCTTTGGGGTCAACTTCACCTCAGTAATCGCCATTTGCCCTTGCTCTTGGGGCATGAGTCGATTAGCGCCAGCATCTGCTTTAACTTCTTGTACTTTAAGCTCATTGCTCGCGTTAAGTTCATTATCGGCGGCAACACTGGCACGTTCTGACATCATTAATGCAGAGGGTGCGGCAGCAGTGACCTCGGCGCTTCGCACGCTCGATGTGGCACGATTTGACTGTGAATGGCTTGGCTCGACTAGGTCATCTGCGAGTGCTGAGCTGTCATCTTGTTGCCGTTGTGACTCTTGTTCAACCTCGTTTTCTGATTCAAATTCTTGCGGCTGATTAAGTACAACGTCGTCGACACTGGGTTCAAGCTCTTCACTCTTAGTCGTAAACTCCTGCATAGTCGCAACGTTAAGCGGTTCTTCGACGACGTCGACGCTTGCTGAAGGCTGCCTCGAAGTAATCTTGTCTACCTGCACAGGCTCGATTTGAGTCTGAGTAGATTCATTTTGCCCATTTGTTTGAGCCGAAATAGTCGCTTCAGCAGGCTTTGCCATGAAAAGTTGCCAGCCATAAACCGCGCCGCCACCGAATAGCAATGACACACCACAGAGCAGCAGCCCGTTAAACGGAGCCCGCCTGCGAGCTAAATATTGCACCTGCGGTTGAGCCACGTTGCTGAGCTCATGCCCCTGCTGACGCTTGTCGAGATCCTGCAGCATCTTGTTGATCACGCTCATACAACACCCCTGAAAAAGTGTTGTAATCCCAAACCGAAAGCCACTGTCATCAAAGTGAAAAAAGGCAACCATTTCCACGATAATAATCGGCGAACACTTGCATCTTCGGTGTCTTGAATTGCGGCTTTAACGTGGGAGGTTTGCACACGAGTAGCGCCTTCGCCGAAACTCAATAACAAGGCTTTATGGGCAAGAATATTGATCAATCTGGGGATCCCTCGGGACGCATAGGCTATCTGACGTGTTTCCCGTAATGTAAAGAGTGGTTCGCCCGCACGCCCTGCTATGGCTAATCGGTGGCGAAGATAAGCGTCGGTTTCATCCCATGTTAGTGGGCGAAGGTTGTAGCTAAAAGTAATACGCTGTCTTAATTGCCTAAATTCTTGGCGTTTAAGCCTGTCATCGAGCTCGGGTTGCCCAAATAACACTACCTGTAATAATTTGCGTGTCTCGGTTTCCAGATTAGTGAATAACCGCAGCGCCTCAAGACTGTCGTCCGGCAATGCCTGCGCTTCATCGAGTACCAATACGATGGCGTGCCCGTGGGCGCTCAAGGCTAAAAGCTGCTGTTGAATAAGTCCAGTGAGTTGCTGCTGGTCGATATTGCTGGTGTATTTAAGGCCCAACTCACTCGCTACCGCCCAGCGTAATTCAGTAGGAGTGAGATAAGGATTAGGCAAATATGCGCAATGAAACTGACTCGGCAATTCGTTAATGAGCTTGCGGCAAATCAACGTTTTACCTGTCCCCACTTCCCCTGTCACCTTGATAAAGCCCTCGCCCGTTTGCAGCGCGGTTTGCAAGACTTGCAAGGCTTCCACGTGTGGCGACAGGCCGAAAAAAAATCCGGTATTGGGTGTCAGTGAAAATGGAGGTTGGCTTAGGCCAAAATGCTTCTGATACATAGAAGCTTACTTTGTCTCCGGATACCAACGATCTAATAAGGTCTTAGAACGTTGCAGCTCCGTTTTCCAAGTGTCGGCACCGACTATCGTAGGTTTTAACAGAATAATAAGCTCGGTTTTCTTCTTCTGCTTACTACGGTTTTTAAACAATTCACCTAGGAAAGGAATATCACCCAACAAAGGTACTTGCGATACCACTTCGATGTTTTCACTCTTCATCAAACCACCAATCACCACCACATCACCGGAAGCCGCGCGGATGACAGTATCAGACTCACGAATTTCACTCTGAGCTAAGGGTAATTCCAGCAATTCATTACTCACTTTGATATTTTTTCTCTGCTCCTTTACATCGATAACAGATGGATGCACATGCAGTAACACATTGCCGTCACTATCAATTTGCGGCGTAACGTCTAAGGCTATGCCCGAGAAAAACGGCGTAAGCTCGACTTGCGGAGTGGTCACAGGTGTTGTTCCCGCAACTGTGGTCGAAGAAACGTCGGTGACAAAGTACTCATCGGAACCCACTTTAATTACGGCTTTTTGGTTATTCGATGCAGTGACCCTTGGGCTAGACAGTACATCCACATCACCTTGGGTATCTAATAGGTTGATCATGGTCGTAAAGTCAGAACCTTTAATGCTCAACGAAGTAACGCCACCCATAGCCGAGGTGATTTTATCACTTAAACCTGGGCCCGCTGATGTACCAAAATTCACATTAGTATTGCCAACATGTCCCAGCACATTATCCCATTGGATACCTTGCTGATAACCATCGGATAATGTGACTTCAAGGATCTTCGCTTCTAAAATCACTTGGCGTTGCAAATGACTTTCTGCGGAATTTAAGAAAGTACGCACTTGGCGTAATTCACTAGGAAAAGCACGAATGGTCACTAAACCCGCCTGCGGAGTAACAACAACCTGACGACCGCCACCCGTTTCGCCGATTATCGAGGATAATGTCTCTTTTAACTCTCCCCAAAAATCTGTCTTAGTACGCGAACGGATAAAAGTACCGTTGCTACTATCGCTACCGCCATTACTGCTCGAGTTATTGCCATTACTGCTGTTCGAGTTATTGTTATTATTCGAGCCGCTATTGTTTGAATTGTTATTGTTCGAATTACTATTGGAATTATTGCTATCCGAAATCCGTCCTGAACTCACTGACGTCACAGATAAGCCATCGCGTTCCATATAGAGATAATTCAGCGGAAACGTCTCGGTACGCATCCCAGCAGGAAACACTCTTAGGATGCGCCCTTCGCGACTGACTTCGTAGCCGTAGATATCTTCAACCACTTGAATTGCTTCAGTTAACGTCACACCTTTAAGGGATAATGAAATCGTACCTTGCACGTCAGGATGTACGGCAACACTCAGCGGTGTACCTTGAACTAAGCTTGGAAAAAATACTTTAGCATCAACATCGTGGGCTGATACATCGAAACGACGCTCAGTTTCCAACGTGGGGGTCAAACCTGATAGTAATGCGCCTGAATTCAATTCGCGCTGAACCGCGTCCGGCATAGTCGCAGGCGGTGGCGTAGTTGATGCCGTTGCCGTCGCCATTGAGGTCGCTAATTCTGCCTTACTCGCCTCCGGCTGTGGCCTATTTGTGGTCTGACACGCCACAAGGCAAAGTGAGAGCAGAGGTGTAAAGTATTTAATCGCTTTCATCTGAGGTGTATTCCCTATCTCTCTGTTATTGCTTGAAACAATGTCAATTTCCGTCCATCGGACAGCGATACATAAGTGGGGGTAATTTTAACGATACTCAGCCCCTGAACGCTGTCACCAACTGACAATATCTTGTTATTTATCACAGCATAAGCCGTGTTTCCTGAGCTTACTATGCTGTTAAGTACAAGCGCCTGATCCTGCGTTTGACTCGCATGACCCTGCACAGCAAAGCCTTTACCGGGCAAAGTCGGATCGCGCAGCGATTCAGCAGACACCATAGTGCTACTAACCAATAACAACATACTGATAATATAAGACTTATTTAGAAACACTGATAAAGTCCTTATTAATACTCAAGGTATAAAGTTCAATCTCAACTGTCGCTTTTGGATATTCCGCAACTTTATAGTCGAGACGCTTCCAATAAAGTTTATCTGGCATGGCCTCAACGGCTTCCACAAAGCGCAACACAGAAAAATAATCACCCTCTAGACTCAAACGAATACCATGACTATATAGATTGAGTTTTTTCTCTTCACCCACAGGTAATAAAGGGATGGGCGCTATCGACATAAACTTAATTAATTTAATCCCTTGCACTTGTCCTAGTAAATTACCCAGCAACTGCGGCATATAGTCTGCCGGCACCATATCCACCATCTGCTCATCGAGCTGGGCATCTAGGGCTTGATTCTGTTGCTGCAACAGCACTAAACGCTGTTGGTAATCTTGATTGGGATCTAACGCTAAACGTTGCTGATACAAGTCAATCTGCTGAGCCGAAATCGCGTTTTCCTGCTCTAAAGCTTTTAGCTGTTGTGAAACAGCCACATGGGTTTTCCACAGGGACTCTAAGGGTAAATAACTCAGCATGCCGACCACGGCCAGAATGGCGACTGAGATCAACACTCGCTCACGGCGACTTAGCGCATCAAACTGTTGTCCTAATTGGGCTAACTTTTGCTTCATTGCGCGGCTTCCTCCTTGTTATCGCTTTTCAAGGTAAAGGCCAAAGGTTTATCTTCACCGCGATCCATGCTCATCGACGAGAAAGCTTGCCCCTTTAAAGTCTGCGTAGTTTTGAGTTTGCCAATCCACTGCGGAATGCTTTGAGGATGGTCGGCAAAACCTTCGAACATAAAATCTTGCTCATTAATGACGATATGACTAAGCCAAACACTCGCATCCGACACGACGGCTAAATCTTTAAGAACTGGCGCAAAACCACGGCTAGTTAAAGAAGTCCTAAGACTCAATTCTCCCATGAGTAATTGCTTCAGCTCTAACTGTTGTGCCGCTAAATCGACTCGCGCAACAAGATCGGCATCGGGTTTACGCGCAGCAATTTGTGCTTCTAATGCCTGTTTTTGGGTATCGAATTGCTGCTTTTGTTGGGCAGCGAATTGCTGGGCCTGTTGTAACTCACTGACTTGCCAGTAGCTATAACCACCTAAAACCGCAAATAAGCTCACAAAAACCAAGGCGTAAACACTTAAACGCGCAAAGGTTAATCTTTGCTTCGGGGGCAATAATGAAGGAGTGTAAAGATTGACTCGGTATTTAATCACTCAGTACCTCGATAAAATTCAGCAAAGGCTAATCCCGCCATTCGCGCGCCAACACAGCTTTTATCAATGACATTCACAGCTTGATTGAAGTTTGCCGAGACTAACTTAGCTAAAGTATCCACGGCACCATCGGCGAGGAGTTCGATAGAAGATACCGGAGCCTGTCTCAATTGACTTTCAAAATAATCCATAGAACGCTGAATTTCTAAGCTTAAATTGTCTGCCATGCCATAACTTAACTCATCCGCTTGAGTCTTATCCAATTGAGTAAATCCGCGCACGCGACGCTGCATATACAGCTGACCTTGCTTAACCACAGTCAGTAGCAATTCTTGACCGGGATTATGGCTTACCACCAGACGCGCTTGGTTGTCATCATTAAATAGGTTAGTCACGGCTAACTCTTCGATACTAATACCGAAAAGCTGTAAATCTTGTTCATGAATGGCCTGCACCATACTCACTAACTTAGCTTTATCCACCACCACAACATTGATTTTATTACTCGGAATGGGTGACTCAAAGTAATCCAAATGGATTTGCGGTACAGGTAGCGTGACCATGTCTTTAATTGACCACAACAAGGCTTGGGATAATTCGACAGTATCGACATTCGGTTTATCGGTCAGCAGTAATTGATAAAGGCCTGAAGCCAAAATCAGCTGTAACTGTGCATTGGGAAAGGATTTAGCCACAGCAGCAAACGCCAATGACCAGTGCTCATCTTTCAGCTCAAAGGGTAACCACTGCTCAGCATTTTCTTTTTGGGCAGGTGCGTAAACCCATAATTTATCGGCGCAGACATAGACACCAAGGCTAGTCGGTTCTGTTCTCTTCTGCCAAAAGGCTAATCGACCTATAAGACTTTTTTCCATAAAGATGCCTATAACCAACTGAATTTAAAAGCTTGAGCAGTCTCTTTCGCACAAACTTCCTGTCACTCCACTCTCCAGTGCTCCTTGACCTATGACCTGCTCGATACAGAATAAAAACCGCAAACGTCATATTTTTGGCACTGGCTAGTTTAGCCGCAAACGCTCGTATTTTATAGATAAATACGTGAATAATAGGATCTATTTGTCTCTAAGACGACATTAATCACCCAAACACTGAACTTCCCCTACTTAGCCTCTATGGGTTCACTGAAATACATTCCTTGCGCTGCGCCAACACCGAGGATTTGCAGTGTCTGCCACTCTTCAAAGACTTCTACCCCTTCGGCGCAGACTTGTACTTCCGTTCGATATAAACCGCCAATCAAACTGCGGATAAATAATTGGTTTTCTGGCCGTAAATGAATATGACGCACGATGGATCTGTGTAACTTAATTAAATCAAAATGGCATTCGCGAATGTAATAAGTACCGACAACCTGCTGACCCACATGATCGACACATAATCTCGCGCCCATTTTACGGATCATATCTAATTTAGGCTGCAACTTTTCTTGATGTTGAATAACGATATCTTCAGACACTTCGAAAATCAGTCGCGTGGTTAGATGGCGATATTCTAATAGCGTCGTTTTTAGCCATTGAGTGAAGGCTCGGCTCATTAGCGAATCCAAACTCAGATTAATACTGTATATCTGCGGCGCTGATTTCTTAACTGTTTGAGCATTCGATATGCCGTCTGCTAATTCATTCGACAATAATAACAATACCCGCTCAATAATTTGCCGTTCGACCTGTGGCATTAAGCCACATTTATTCGCCATAGGAATAAACAGTGTGGCACGGATTAACGCCCCCTGATTATCCCGAGCCCGCGTAAATATCTCTTTATGGTGCTCATTACCATCTGAATCAATTATCGGCTGGCTAAAGGGGAAAAATCGCCTTTGCACTAACGCGTTTTCTAAAAAGCTTCGCCAACGCACTGAGCCTTTGGCAAACTCTTCATCAATCGCGCCTTTGTCGTACATAAACCAATTACTATTACCCTGTAATTGTGCCGCCCTCAAAGCCATATCGGCTTCTTCAATTAACTGAGCCGCATTATCGCCTGCGGTAAAATAAGCGCATCCGAGGTGGAAAAAGTTATCGCTATTCTCAACATCAGGCAAAGGCTGGCTTAGACATATCTTGAGTAATTTGCTGGCAAATTGATCCGCTTCAATTAAGGAGATTTGCGGCACGACTATGGCAAATTGATTATGGGAGCGACGGGCAAAAATACTATTAGCTTGAGTTTGCAGCAATTGACTTATCGCATTAACAGTCGAGTTTAATAGCTCTTTCGTCACTGCTTCACCTTGGGATTGCTGCAATAAATCCAGATCATCCATTTCTAATAAATAGATCACCCCGTGGGCAAGCATAGCCTGATTATGACTAAGGGCGTCGAGACGATTATTCAAAAAGAGTCGGTTACCAATGCGCGTTTCTGCATCGAGAAAGGTATTAGAACGGATGAATTTGTCGAAACGCCCCCGCTCCTTTTGTGCGTCCTGTAACTCTTCTAACAACTTAGTCAAAGCACGGTTAATCAGCCTTGGTTTACCATTTCCGGGGGTAGCGAGAGCTTGCTCATGCTTACCTTGCAGAATCAATCGACTACGTAAGGCTAATTCTTCAATGCCATCGAGCTGCTGTGAAAACCATAAATAACCAAAACGCACTAAGGCAGCCACGGCTAAGATACCGACCAACAAAATCAGAATTTCATACCAACTGAAAGTGTAATGCTCGAAGGGCTGAGTCAAGGTTAACTGCATACGCAAGCCTGATGTCGGCTCTAGCACATGGTCATACACCATCGCATTTTGCGTAGAAAGGTTGCCTTCATAGGCAAATAACACTTCATCTTTCAAGGTCAACCGAAAATTAACGGCATTGTAAGCAAGCAGCATGGGAGGTAGCCAAGCTTCTAGCTCCCAATCAGGTTGGTGTTGGAACTGATCGACTAACATAGTTTCGAGTTCAGCTACTTTTTGCTGCTGAAATTTATAGGTCAGCTGCACGAAACTCATCATAGCGCTCAGCAAAAATACGAAGGCGATAGCGGCTAATGACATTAACCAAAAGCTGGTTAATTTTGTAGTTAACATTCGGGTGAATTTCATCTATCCGCTATCCTGCAGGATTATTATAATTATTTGTGCGATTTTAACAGGAGTTCAACAAAAGTTGTCCGTTGATTATTCAGTAGCATAACCTAAAAGGCAACTAAGACGCTGTGACTTTAATGTCCACTTAAAAACAAAAAAGAGGCTAATTAGCCTCTTTTTAATGTTTTTACCACTTTTAGCCTAGTCGGCGTATTTAGGTAAAGTGGTGATCGCAGCCACACCAGAGTCGATAGCCGCTTGTGCAACAGCACGGGCAACATTTGGCAATAAACGTGGGTCCATAGGTTTTGGCAGCACGTATTCTGGGCCAAAACTCAGCGACGTCACATTAGGGTAAGCCTTCAGTACACTCGCAGGCACTGACTCTTTTGCCAGTGATGCAATTGCATGAACTGCCGCAATTTTCATCTCATCATTAATGCAAGACGCACGCACATCCAATGCACCACGGAAAATAAACGGGAAACACAATACGTTATTCACTTGGTTTGGATAGTCGCTACGACCCGTACCCATGATCAAATCACTACGTGTTGCATGAGCAAGTGCAGGTTTGATTTCAGGATCTGGGTTAGAACACGCAAAAATCACTGGCTTATCAGCCATCAGCGCGACTTCTTCTGCACCAATGACGTCAGGACCTGATAGACCTAAAAATACGTCTGCGCCTTTAATAACATCAAGAAGCGTGCGTTTCTCGGTATCATTCGCAAAGAGTGCTTTATATTCATTAAGATCTGTACGGCCAGAATGAATAACACCTTTAGTGTCTAGCATGTAAATGTTGGCGCGATTCGCACCGCATTTTACCAGCATAGTCATACAAGCGATGGCAGCAGCACCCGCGCCCATACACACAAAAGTCGCGTCGCTTATCAACTTGCCTTGAATTTCCAGCGCATTGATCATACCCGCCGCAGTCACGATTGCGGTGCCGTGTTGATCATCATGGAATACAGGCACTTTACAACGAGCAATCAATTCACGTTCGATAACAAAGCATTCGGGCGCTTTAATATCTTCAAGATTGATACCACCAAAAGTGTCAGCAATCGCAGCAACAGTATTGATAAATTCCTCAGGCGTATTATGCGTAATCTCAATATCTGTCGAATCGATATTCGCAAAATGCTTGAACAATAATGCTTTACCTTCCATTACAGGTTTAGAAGCCAAAGGGCCCAAATTCCCTAAACCTAAGATAGCCGTACCATTGGTAATCACGGCAACCGTATTACCTTTATTGGTATAACGATACGCATTGTCAGGATCTGCAGCGATTTCGCGTACTGGCTCAGCCACACCAGGGCTATAAGCTAGGGCGAGATCGTGACTCGTTTCGGCGGGTTTGGTAAGGCAAACTGCGGTTTTGCCTGGTATGGGAAATTCATGATAATCGAGTGCTTGTTGACGAATATCTGACATTTTAAAATCCTGAAATGCGACATTTATAATTGATGAGAGTAAGACCTACCAACACACATCTAGTCTCACCAAAGGGTGATGTCAATAGTCTGGCTGGTCGGGGTAAGATACGCCAATAAGGGGAATTTATAAATAAGAGATTCATAAATTTCACTTTAGCCACCAAATAGACCCTCTAAGCTTAGTTTTATAAACTTATCTCCTATAATAAAGCTGCATTTCTTAATATGTTTTGTAGGAAACAAACATATATTTTGTAGTTACTGCGCTAGTTGTAGCGACTTAATCTCAAAAATGTTGGTTAAATTACAATATATGGCGACTAGCATATTTATCTTATAGTTAATTGCTATAAATAAGTCGAATTATACACTTGAACTCTCAATACAGAATAAGTTGACGATTTATTGAGTGAAGTCGTACCAGCTAGATATGTAGAATAAGCGGAATAAAGAAAATCGACGAATAACAAAAAGCAAAAAGGCGCCATAGGCGCCTTTTCTAGAAAAATTGCAATCGCAATTATTTCTTTGCAAGCACTGCGAAGCGCTTGTTGAATTTGTCGATACGACCGCCGGTATCAACAACTTTTTGTGTACCAGTGTAGAATGGGTGACAAGCACCACATACGTCTAAATGCAGATCTTTACCAGCAGTAGAGTTTACTTTGATAACGTTACCACAAGTACAGTTTGCAGTGATGATAGCGTATGTTGGGTGGATACCTGGTTTCATTGGGGTTACCTCAAAAGTGTAAGGCCATGTCGCTCTTCCAACCCGTAGTCGGACACCACATGCATGTTAATAACAATATGTTTAGGGCGCAGAATGGTACAGCATACCTACAAGGGATACAAGTAGATTATCTGAGCGTTTGCCGGTTAATCCGTGTCTATTTTGACTTTAGTTAAGCGGCTTATTTTCCCGCTTCTTTAGCCTCAAATACCGCCCGCGCCTCTTTAGCATCAGAATGCTGATCCAAAATCATTTTCGAAGGACAAGATAGCACCGCATTGCTCTTGAGTGCATTGATTCTATTCTTCGAGAAAGCCACAGGATTTGCCTCATAAATCGCCAACATAGCGCCATATACACTCACATCCCAATCCTTGGCATATCGATTAGCGATACGCCACAACGTCTCGCCAGCAAGATACGTTAACTGGCAATGTTCGGGCGTCTGTGAGGCCGTTTCAGCAATATTCTGTTTTTGCTCATTATTTGCCGTTTTCACTATTTCGGGAACCACAGTTTCAGTTGCAGCGTTTTCAACAGCCCCTTTTTCAACAGCAATCGTCTCAGAGGTTTTAGCGAAGGCGCTTATCTCAGTAGCCGACGTATTTTGTTTATTCGCGGCTTCAGGAAATTTAAAGCCAGTCACCACTTCTACCGTTGGTACTTTGGATTGGGTATTTGCAGCAGTAGCAACAGTCACTGCGGGCGTTACCTCTTCAAGTGGCTTTGATTCTACCACCACTTTTACAGGCTTAATGCCCACTTTATCCGCACTTTTTGGGGCGCCCGCTGTGGTGGTATTTTTAGTGTCCGAAACCGCTTTTGTCGTTAACGCGGCAGAGGCCGGTTTAGCCGCACCGAATAAATTGATACTTTTGACGTCATACCATCGGTCAAGGCGATACTCTCTCACTAAGAGTTTAGCGCTGCTATCCTTCACATCTTCAACGCCAGTGAGTAAAACTAAAAAGCGATTAATCTCCTCAACCATTAACCTTTCTTCGCCGCTAGCTTGCTGCACGACAAACTCTAAGCGCGACATATCTTGATTGTCTGCGATCACATTCACCCTGAGTTTAGGGTAAGCGCCTAATTCAAACATCCGGCTATTAATGCTCACATGGGAGACTTGTGCCATGCTAGGTGCGCTGCACACCAAAGCAAGTAGACCTAATGATTTCACTATATTAGCCATTTATTTACTCTCAACTATCCTTGGTAAACCATCATTAGGGCTAGCCCTAGCCAGCCGCGCTGAGTACACTAAACCACATTCTTGTCTAAGACTTGCCTGCATATGTCATTGTTTGTCGAAGTTGCGTTACCTGTGCCTATGCGGCAAACCTTTAGCTACCGCGTACCCGAATCCTATCCTAGTACACCGCAAATAGGTGTGCGCGTTAAAGTTCCCTTCGGTCGTCAACAATTGATCGGGTTAGTCACAGGTATCACTGAGTCTTGCAGCTTAGCCCCAAAGCAAATTAAGTCTGTGCTCGAGTTTATCGACGATAAACCTTTACTGCCTGAATCACTTTATAAATTAACTCTTTGGGCCGCGAGATACTATTTTTGCAGCCAAGGGCAGATGCTAACCCAAGCCTTACCAGTGGCCCTTCGCAAAGGGCTCGATGCCGCGCCACAAAAAATCCAATTCTGGCAATTAACTGAAATAGGCCAAAATATTGCGCCCGAAGTGGTTAAACGCGCACCCGCACAGAAAAAACTACTCGAGTTACTCAAAACCGCCAGCTTAACCCAAGAAGAGGTTATCAGCTTAGACATCAGTAAAGCGGCGCTTAAAGCCCTAGAAGATAAAGGCTGGGTGGCACGCCATGAAAAAATTGCCGAGCTTAACCTCGACTGGCGCACCACACTCGAAATGGACGAAACGCCACATAAACTCAATAAAGAACAAGCCGTCGCCGTTGCCACTTTAAATCTGCAACAAGGATATCACTGTACTTTATTAGAAGGCATTACCGGTTCGGGTAAAACGGAAGTCTATCTTGCTGTACTCGAAGAAATCCTCAAGCAAGGCAAACAAGCGTTAATTTTAGTGCCTGAAATCGGCTTAACACCCCAGACAATCAATCGCTTTAAGCGCCGTTTCAAAGTCAATGTTGCCATTTTGCATTCAGGGTTAACCGACAATCAGAGACTCGAAGCATGGCGCCAAGCCCGCTGTGGTCAGGCTGCAATCATTATCGGCACCCGCTCAGCCTTGTTCACACCTATGGCGTATCCCGGCATCATCATACTCGATGAAGAACACGACAGTAGCTTCAAGCAACAGGAAGGTGTTGGTTATCATGCCCGCGACTTGGCAGTTATGCGTGGCCATTTAGAAGCGATTCCGGTGATTTTGGGCACAGCGACGCCCTCACTCGAAAGTCTACAAAATGCCTTAAGCGGCCGTTACCATCATTTACAACTGGGTGAACGCGCAGGTGCGGCTAAAAAAGTGCGCCAAGGCATTATCGATATTAAAAATATGCCGCTGAAAGCCGGTATGTCAGTGCCGTTACTGAACGAAATCCGCCTGCATTTAGACGCAGGCAACCAAGTCTTGTTGTTTCTCAATCGCCGCGGCTTCGCACCAGCCCTGCTTTGCCACGAGTGTGGGCACTTACACGAATGCGACCGCTGCGACGCGTTTTTCACTGTACATCAATCCCTTGGCGAAATTTGCTGTCACCATTGTGGCAATCAATACGCCATCCCCAAGCAGTGTCACAAATGTGGCAGCACTATGTTGATGGGCCAAGGCATAGGCACAGAACAGCTCGCAGAAGCGCTGCAACAGGAGTTTCCGAAACATCCAGTAGTGCGCATCGACCGTGATACGACCCGCCTAAAAGGCTCATTAGAAACCCACTTAAATGCGATTCATAAGGGGGAATATAAAATCCTCGTCGGCACGCAAATGCTGGCTAAAGGCCATCACTTCCCTGATGTGACGCTTGTTGGGTTACTCGATGTCGATGGCGCCTTATTTAGTGCCGACTTCCGCGCACCTGAGCGTTTTGGGCAACTCTATACCCAAGTTGCAGGTCGTGCAGGGCGCGCCAGTAAACCCGGCACAGTATTATTGCAAACTCACCAGAGCGACAATCCCATTTTGCGGGATTTGCTGCACCGCGGTTATGGCGAGTTTGCTCGCAGCCAGCTCAAAGAACGTCAACAGGCACTGCTGCCGCCAGCATGGCACATGGTGTTGGTGCGCGCCGAAGCGCATTTAGCCAGTGATGCCGATAACTTTCTCAACGCCTTTGCAGCGCTTTTGCCACAAGATAAAGAATTTGAGGTGATTGGTCCTATGCCAGCGCCCTTAGATAAAAAAGCTGGCAAGTTCCGCCGCCAACTCTTATTCCAAGCTAAAAACCGCAATCGCTTGCAACAAGAGTTTGAACGTATTCATCCGCTTGTAGAACAACTTATCGAAGCTAAACGCTGCCGATGGAGCTTAGACAGAGATCCGCAGGATCTCCTCTGAGTCGAGTATTTCACAATCATTTGATAAAAAATCATCGGGAAGATAGCAATTGTTAACCACAAACGGCTAAAATATGCGGTTATTCCCTGTATTCACTCTTAAAGTTAGTGCCGATTAGAACCCATGAAATCACATATCCAATCATTACTTGAACAAACTCTAGAATCCTTTAAACAACAAGGTATTGTGCCTGCTGACTTTGAAGCACGCATTCAGGTAGATCGAACCAAGGATAAGAGTCATGGCGACTTGGCAACCAACTTAGCCATGATGCTAACCAAAGTCGCAGGCAAGAATCCACGCGAATTAGCCCAACTGATCATAGATACCTTACCGGCTTCGGCTTTTGTGGCTAAGGTTGAAATTGCAGGACCAGGCTTTATCAACTTTTTCATCAACGACAGCGCCTTAGCAGATCAACTGCAAAATGCCGTCAACGATGAGCATTTAGGCATTAAGTTACCGACACCACAAACCGTTGTTGTCGATTACTCTTCACCCAACCTCGCCAAAGAAATGCATGTAGGCCATCTGCGTTCAACCATCATTGGTGACAGTGTTGTGCGTGCATTGGAGTTTTTAGGCCACAAAGTTATCCGTCAAAACCATGTGGGCGACTGGGGCACACAATTTGGTATGTTGCTGGCCTATATGGAAGAGCTGCGTGCCAAAAATGGTGAAGAAGCTCAACTTGAACTGTCTGATTTAGAAAACTTTTATCGTGCCGCTAAACTGCGTTTCGACGAATCAGCAGAATTCGCCACCCGCGCTCGTCAGTTAGTGGTTGAACTGCAATCTGGCGACGAGTATTGCAACAAACTGTGGCGCGAATTTAACGACATTTCGTTAAGCCACTGCCATGAAGTCTACGCCCGTTTAGGTGTGAGCCTGACCCGCGCCGATGTACACGGTGAAAGTGCTTATAACGCCGATCTCGAGCAAGTGGTTAAAGATTTAGATGCCCAAGGTTTATTAACCGAAAGTAACGGCGCTAAAGTCGTATTCCAAGAAGCCTTCCGCAACAAAGAAGGTGAGCCATTGCCTGTTATCATCCAAAAGGCCGATGGCGGCTATTTGTATGCCACCTCAGATCTTGCGGCAATGCGCTACCGCTCGAACGTGTTAAAGGCCGATCGTGTCCTGTATTTTGTTGACCTACGTCAGGCACTGCATTTCCAACAAGTCTTTAGCCTAGCGAAACTGGCTAAGTTTGTCCGTGAAGATATGTCATTAGAACACTTAGGTTTTGGCACTATGAACGGCGAAGATGGCCGTCCATTCAAAACCCGTAGCGGCGGTGTCGTTAAGTTAGTTGACCTGTTAGAAGAAGCCAATGTGCGCGCGCTAGAACTCGTTCGTAGCAAAAATCCTGATATGGATGAAGCCACGCTGACTGAAATCGCCCGTGTCGTTGGGATCAGCGCCGTTAAATATGCTGATTTGTCGAAAAACCGTACCAGCGATTACATTTTCAGCTTTGAACAAATGCTCAGCTTCGAAGGCAATACCGCACCTTACCTGCTGTACGCTTACACCCGTGTTGCGGGCATATTCAAGCGAGTAACCGATCTGGATCTCAGCCAAGCGAAAATCGTGCTTGAGCATGAAAAAGAGAAAGATCTTGGTAATAAGTTGGCGCAGTTCGGTGAGATCCTCAATCGTGTTGTCGATAAAGGTCAGCCGCACGTACTGTGTGCTTATTTATATGAATTAGCGGGTGCTTTCTCTAGCTTCTACGAAGCTTGTCCAGTACTTGCCGCCGATAATGATGCGCAAAAGAACAGCCGTTTATTACTTGCGCAACTGACGGCTCGTACGTTACAAAAAGGCCTAAATCTACTCGGTATTGAAACCTTAGAGCGGATGTAAGCCATGAGTAATCGCGATTATGCCAATAGAAGGCCGCAGTCGGGCGCTAAACCGCGCCCAATCCGCGCGACTCGCCCAACTCGAGCAAAGCCTTCACAATCTAAATCGGCGCCGCGTAAGAAGCTGCCGCTGACCTTGATAGGCTTTGTCATACTCGCTGTGGGTTGTTTCGTCTATTTCCTGTCAAGCATTAAAGATAATGCTAAGCAAGAAGTGAAGCCGATACCCGCTCCAGCCAAGAAAACGGAAGTACAAGTTAAGCCTCAAGAGACAGCAGTGCTTACTCCTAAGGTCAAAGAACCTGAACGCCAAGCGGTCGTTATCCCAGTAGAGACAACTGAAACTGCTGAGCTTATTGTTCCGCCAAAGAAGGATCCTAATGCTCTGCCACCACAACCAAAGGAAGAATGGACCTATCTCAACGAGCTTGAAAATAAGCATGTTGAGGTCGATATTCCCGATATTGTTGCGAGCAGAACACCGATGCAATATCAGTTGCAGTGTGCTTCTTTCCGCCAAGAATCACAGGCGAACGAGATGAAAGCTGTCATCGCTTTCCAAGGTTTAGAGGCGCAAGTGAGACAAGTCGAAGGTACAACCGGCGTATGGTACAAGGTTGCTTTAGGCCCCTTCGAGCGTAAACGTGATGCAGAGCGTAAACGTCATACACTGCAAAAAGCGGGAATTAATGGTTGCCAGATTCTGGCGATTCCTAAATAAGGCTTTAGCCTACTCCTGATAGACTATTAAGAATAAATAGCGGCCAGCGTTTTATCGCTCGTCGCTATTTTTTTGTCCGTATAACATGGCTCACTCATTGACTCTGCCCGCCCATAAAAAGTCAGTTTTAAACAACAACTCATTTCAAATTTGCTGATCTACTAAATTTATAACCCATTATTTGTAAACAACAAAATTCTTTATTAAGAAAGATTAATATGCAGTTTAATTGACCTAGATCAAACTTAGGCGTATCTCTTAATTAACAGCAAAACCGCTGTATCTGTGTCAAATCCAACCTCAGGGTGAAGTATTATGAATGCATTAATCGAGATAGAAGCCACCGAATTCAGCCAATTGTTCAAGAGTGGCGACATGCTGGGAATTAGGATGTTTATGGAACATGTGCGCATGCCACTGGATGTTCAAGACAAGATTTATGACGAAATTTCTGCGCTTCAGCAATTAGAACAAAACCAAATTGCCAAGCTCATTGAAACCCACGCCCATTCCCAAATTCATGAACGCCTAGCTTATTAGCCTTCCATTCAATGAAAAATTTAACTATGCCCAACTGCAGCTTCTGGCGGTTCATTCAACAGAAGCTGTCTAACCCACCCACTCTCCATCACACAGAATCAAATTTCAGCCAAAAAATAAGGCCAAACACCTGAGTATTTGACCTTAATGAACTAGCTAGTTTCAGATTTTAACCACAGCCTTAGCTCGGTTTTTCTTCCGTTAAGCCTATGCTATTCATCCAGTAATCGAAATCCACCATATTACCCGGCAATACGACTCGACTATTCTTCTGGCTTAAGCCATCGAGCTGTTTAAAGTATTGCTCACCGAGTTGCATCCGCAGGGCATTGTGACCACCCGGTGCGGCAATAACAGAGGCGAGACGTTCAATCGATTCTGCCGTCGCACGGGAAATGGTTAAAATTTCCTCAGCCTTACCTTCGGCTTCGTTAATCCGGCGCTGCATCTCACCTTCAGAACGGTTTACCGTTTCAGCTTTAACCCCTTCAGAACGGTTAATTTTACTCTGTTTGTCACCTTCACTCTTAGCCAATAATGCACGGCGCTCACGCTCGGCATTTACTTGCATTTCCATGGCATTTTTAACGGTTTCAGGTGGTGTAATATTTTTAATTTCATAACGATGCACGCGTATTCCCCACATGGCACCCGCTTGATCTAAGACTTGCACTACCTTGGCTGAAATCACATCACGCTCTTCAAACGTACGATCAAGATCAAGTGTCCCGATGACAGAGCGCGTCGTCGTTTGCGCCAACTGAATTGCTGCATAACGATAATCAGTAATACCATAGCTGGCCTTCACTGGGTCAGTCACAGAGATATAAATCACCCCATCCACTTCAACGTTTACTTCGTCGCTCGAGAAACATTCCTGCGGTGGTACGTCAATGGTTTCTTCTTTCAAATCATGAATAAAAGCCACTTTATCCACAAAGGGGATCAAGGTATGGAACCCTGCATCTAACGTACTGTGATACTTACCTAAACGCTCAACAATAAAAGCCGATTTAGTGGGTACTAGGCGGATCGATTGAAATAGTTTAATCACAAAAATGGCAAATATCAGGCCCCAAATCGCCATCACAATCAAATCTGTATCTACTGGAATATTCATTATCGCGCTCCTTTGCCAAGATTATTCTGGCCACTCATAGTCTGAGTGACTTGCTCCATGCCTTCGAAGAAACCTTCAAGTTTTGCCATTTCAGCGGGAACAACAGAGACTTGTGCATCATTGAGGATCTTGCCAACTTGAGCAATAAACTGTTCTTTTAATAGCATATTCATCGCATCTGTACCGCCATTGACGGCTAATGCTTGCGAGATCATTGCCATACCTTCGGATTTTGCTTTGGCTATGATAGCGATCTCCTGACCTGTACCTTTAGCTTCATTAATCCGTTTCTGTTTTTGACCTTCTGACAGGTTAATGGCCTCTTGGCGCTCACCTTCAGACATATTGATCATCGCGGCTTTTTCGGCATTCGCTAAGGTAATTTCGGCACGTTTACGACGCTCAGCTTCCATCTGCTTCTCAAGAGTGTGGATCACATGGCGTGAAGGCGTGATATTACGAATTTCATAGCGCAATACCTTGATTCCCCATGGCTCGGAAGCCTTATCTATTTCCCGCACGATTGATTCATTTAAGCTATCACGCTCAGAGAAAGTCTCACTCAAACTCAGCTTACCGATTTCAGATCGCATAGTGGTCTGGGCTAAATTCACCGCTGCTTTACGGTAGTTTTCAATACCATAACTCGCCAATTTGCCATCCATCACTTTTAGGTAGACCAAGCCGTCCACTTCAAGTTGAGTGTTATCTTTGGAGATACAACTCTGTGGCGGCACATCTAATACTTGCTCACGGGTATCGTGACGGTAGGAGACGCGATCGAAAAAAGGGATCAAAAAATGAAATCCAGGGCTTAATACTGCGCGGAATTTGCCAAGACGCTCAATGACATGCACTTCACGCATCGGCACAATTAACATCAACTTATAAAGAATAAAAAAGATAAATAAAATGACTAAGGTAAATACAAACATAGATTCCATCCTTTAGTTTTTGGAAGCTTCTATTGAAATAGGCTCAACGACTAGAGCGATATTTTCACGACAAATAATTCTGACTTCGGTACCCGCCTCGATAATGCTGCCATTGCCAAGCGCTGGCCATTCACTACCTTGAAACTCCACCCGCCCAGGTGTTTGCCCAGGACCTATGGTCTGCTTTACGCGAACAATTTGATTGTATAGTTCGATTGCTTCATCCGTGTTATCAACATGGGAATCACCACCAACGAGCCTCTGAGTGACTTGTCTGAAAGCCAATAACAACACAATGGCAGAGATAAACCACAGGGTCATGCTCTGCACGACACCTTCGACCAGTCCTATGCCTAACGCACCTGCCACGACTAAACAAGCCGCACCCAGCAACACTATTATGCCACCTGGCACCACTATTTCGGCGAGCATTAACACTAAACCAATCACTGCCCACACTAAAATCGGATTTGAAAACTCCATATTTCCCCCTGAAATGAGAGTGTCCTTTACTGCACTATAACAGCAGAGTTTCGGATAATCGACATAATATGTCAAAATTTACCCTATCAAAACGCACACTCAATCACCTATGACTTAATCCTCATTCTCCCATATCCGCCCACGAAAGCCGTTAGGTTGTTTTAAAATTAAGTATAATCAATTCAAAAAGATAGCCCCCCCCAATCCACAAGCGGCGCAATAACAATAAAAAACATTAAAAATCAATTATCTAAAAATAAAATTCCTCACTAATGATTATGTGATTTTGACAACAACATTCGATAAAAACTTTGAATAAATGTAAATTTTTGCATATATTGCCCCCACTTTTGAGCAAGTCCTTTGACGTACACTCGCGCTAGGTTTGAACTTACCCATCAAACCATGCCATAGGTCAGAGAACGGATTGAGTAAGACACGAATAAACTTCGACCTATACAACAGGAAATAACAATGAAAAAAACATGCCTATGCCTAGCACTAATGCTTTCTCCTCAAGCATTTGCGGGTGACTTAGTACAGTGGTGGGATTTCAGTGCAACAGCCCTCTATGGCGAAGACTACGATTTAGCGCCATCAGATAAACAAGCCACTATCACCTTAGAAACGGCTGGCGGCTGGAAATACGGTGATTGGTTTGCCTTCCAAGATTTTATCTATTTCAAAGGTAACGACACGGGCATGCAAAGCACTACCTATGGTGAAATTTCACCGCGTTTCAGTGCCAGCAAAATCCTCGGCGAGAAAATCGCCTTTGGCCCAGTAACAGACTTGTCTCTAGCGTTAACCTATGAAGAAGGTGAAGGCCCAGTCCACAGCTTACTTTACGGTTTAGGGGTTGACGTAGCAGTACCATACTTCACTTATCTTAACTTTAACACCTATCGCCGCGATGGTATGAGCACTGGTAACAATAGTGACGGCTGGCAGTTCACTCCTGTATTTCGTATCGATATCCCTGTTGGATCTGCCAACATAGTACTCGATGGCTTTATCGACTGGGTATTTGCCACCGACGATAACGGCTACGAGGAAAACTTCCATTTCAACCCACAGCTAAAATACGATCTCGGTAAGAGCCTGTTCGGTGATCATCAAGCCAATAAATTATTGGTGGGTATCGAATACGATCTGTGGACCAATAAATACGGTGTGAAAGGCGTCGATCAAGACACTTACTCTGTGATTGCTCAATACCATTTCTAATCGGTATCGGCATAGTTTTAAAACAACAAAAAAGGTGCCATTGGCACCTTTTCTATTCTGAGCACTCACTTTGCAGGGGAGTGTTGCTTAGCTTACTAAAAATTAAGCTAACAATTTTTTCGCTGCAGCAACCACGATAGAAACCGCACTCACTTCAGTTTTCTTCATTGTGGCTTCATTAGGAATTTCTTGTTGGGTGCGGTTTACAATCACACCAGCAACGCAGGCTGCACGCCAACCTTGAGTGGCACACATAGTGAACAAAGTGGAAGACTCCATCTCATAGTTCAGTACGCCCATATCTTGCCATTCTTTCATTGAACCCGCGAAACGACGCGTTACACGGCCTGTGACAGTGTCATAACGCTCTTGGCCTGGGTAGAAAGTATCAGAAGAAGCTGTTACGCCAATGTGTGGCTCAACACCAGCATCACGACACGCTGCAACCATAGCAGTGGTACATTCAAAGTTTGCAACCGCTGGATATTCCATAGGTGCAAAATGTAAGCTCGCGCCATCTAAACGTACTGAAGCTTGAGTCACAATCACATCACCCACATTAACATGAGGTTGGATTGCGCCTGTAGTCCCTACACGCAGGAAGGTATTCACACCTAATTGCGCAAGTTCTTCTACTGCGATAGAAGTAGATGGACCACCGATACCGGTTGAACACACTACTACTGGCTTGCCATCGGCATACGCTAAATAGCTTGTATACTCGCGGTGGCTAGCAAGAAACGTCGCATTGTCCATTAGTTCGGCAATACGTTTTACACGCTCTGGATCACCAGGAACGATTGCTAAGGTTGCACCATCGAGCATCGCTTTGGTCAAACCTAAATGAAATACATCAGCCATTGTGAAAACCCCTTTCATTTTTGATAATTAAATTCTTATAAAATCGACTTTAACCTAGTATCGAAGCGGTGAAGGTTAACTTGATCACAGAATTATCGGCAAGAAGTAATTGTTTAGTCGTAATGAAATTACCAACTACACCAGCATCTGCTCACAAGATAGCAAATTTGCCCATATTTCGAATGTCAGTCTGATTTATACCAAACAAAGTGTGAACTAGATCCTGAACTCATGCCAGAGTCGGTGGTAACAAATGTCTAAGATGCTGATTTAAAATAGATTAAAATAAATCATCCATTAGTATTAATCTAAGTGACCGCTAAAAGTGATCTAAGTCACGTTTAACGACTTGGTATAAGGTTAGGGTTAAGGCGTAACCTGAAGTGTAGTAAATGACGACAAGGAGAATGCCGATGTTTCCAGAGTACAGAGAATTAATTTCCACCCTGAAAACCCAAGATGCTCATTTTCAACGTAAGTTTAATGAGCATAATCAGTTAGACGAGGAAATCAAACAACTGGAAAAACGTGTCGCCAGTGATTTCAATCCCACTGTGAAAGAACTCAAAAGCAGAAAGTTACATTTAAAAGAGGAAATTTATCAGATCCTCAAATCCCACGAGTAATCCTACTATTACTCTAAAGACAAATAAGGGCGCCTAAGCGCCCTTATTAATGTCATCACAATCGCTTACAGATAGTAATCCTTCAGCGGTGGGAAACCGTTAAAGCATACTGCTGAATACGTCGTCGTATAAGCCCCTGCGGTTAACCAATACATACGATCGCCAATGGCTAAGTCATTTGGTAAGCCATAGCTATAGTGCTCATACATGATATCTGCACTGTCACAGGTTGGGCCGGCAATCACGCATTTATCCAGCTCGCCTTGACGCTCAGTATAAATCGGGAACTTAATCGCCTCGTCCATCGTTTCAATCAAGCCAGAGAATTTACCCACATCGGTAAACACCCAACGCTCTAACGCTGTGTAAGATTTTTTGCTGATCAGCACCACTTCAGACACTAAAATCCCCGCGTTAGAGATCAACGAACGACCTGGTTCCAAAATAATTTGTGGTAAATCATCACCAAAATCTTCCTTCAGGAAGTGAGTGATTTGCTCGGCATACACACCCAATTGATTGGTTTTATCAATATAGTTAGCAGGGAAACCACCACCCATATTGATCATCTTCAAGGTGATATTGTGCTCATCACGCAGACGGTCAAAAATGCTTTTCACTTTACCAATCGCTGAATCCCAAGCACCTATGTCACGTTGCTGAGAACCCACATGGAAAGAAATACCAAAAGGCTCTAAGCCTAATTCCTGTGCCAATACTAATAGCTCATAGGCCATTTCGTTTTGGCAGCCGAATTTACGGGATAACGGCCAATCAGCGGTATCTGTACCTTCGGTCAGAATGCGCACATAAATACGTGAACCCGGTGCTTCTTCAGCGATCATTCGCAAATCAGCTTCTGAGTCAGATGCATACATACGCACGCCACGCTCATAAAATGCACGCACATCTTGGCGCTTTTTAATGGTATTACCATAGCTGACTCGATCGGTTGTCACACCGACATTCATGACCATATCTAGCTCATAAATCGAGGCAATATCAAAGTTTGACCCTTTATCTTTTAGTAAAGATAAGATCTCGGCCGCGGGGTTTGCCTTAACTGCATAATAAACGTTGGCGTAAGGAAAACTATTAACCATGTCATCGTATTGTTTCGCTATGATACTTGTATCGATCACTACGAACGGGGTTGCTTTGTCTTTGGCAAACGCTTCAATACGCTTGAATGTGTCCATATCATAATAGTCAGCAACATCAATAGATTGAAATTGGCTCATTGGGCCAGAGTCTCCTTTGGGTCAGATAGATAACAGTAAGTGTGATGTATTAAAAACGTGCGCAGTAAACGATATTTTTTCGCTTTACGCAACGAATTTTTATGCTGAATTAATAACTTTTTATTCCCTAATTCTTTAAGGAACTGAACCATCAGAAAAAGGCGCTATAAAACAAATAATTATGCACACAAACCCTAAGGTAAATTTGTGTTCATTATCAGAATAAAAAGTGAATTTTTTACGACGTTATCGGAAGGGAGATGGATAGACTGGCTGGAGCCAAAATATCCATCTAAAAACAGTTATCTTGAAGTAACAGTCACACAGCAAAAAGAAGACTAATGGATGCCTTAAAATACGTCCGTTAAATCGAGTCGTTACTGCGGCTGATTGAGTTTTGCGAGGGCTTGGTTCAAGGCTTCACTGGAATCAAAATAGGCAATGTCCAAAATGTTACGCTGCTTGAGCAATATCATAGTGGCCATATCTTTGTTATCAGGTAATAAACGACTGATCTCACCATCCCTATCTAACCCAATCGCAAAAGGTAAATCTTGCATCTGTGGCACAGCCACAAATTTAGCGATCAAAGAAGGCATACCACTGATATCGGCAACATAAACTAAACCCGCTGGCATTTGAGTCGCGCTCAAGGGGGTAAGTGCATCCTTAATCACATCACCGCCTTTCATGCTGCGACTAAAGAGCAGCACTTGAGTCTCATCAGTCACATTAATGGTTTTATCATTTTGGTCGAGAAGTGAAATGGGATTAATCGCATCTCCGGCAACATAACTCGCAGCATACGCCCAGATTGGGGTTAACAGACAAGACAAACATAACAACAGCGTTTTCATAAACACTCGACTCCATTATTGGATAGGCGAACAGCATACCTGACTCCCCCTATCGACTCATTAAATCAACCACGATTACATGATACGCTTCACACATGAAGGGCGAAAAGTATTTGGTGAAATTTCTACGCTATAATCGCACAGTTAATTTTATTACAAGGATATCATAATGATAACACCTGGACTCGATCAAGAATTGCAGCAACTACAAGGCGTTTATCAACTCATCACCGAGTTTTTAGTCACCTACAGCTTTCAACTCGTAGGTGCTTTGCTGATCTTTTTGTTAGGTTTATGGGTAGCCAGTAAAGTATCACGCTTAGTCGCTAAGCAATTCGACAAACACAATATCGATATCACCCTAAGCAATTTTGTCAGCAATCTTATCCGCATTCTGATCATCGTCATGGTTGGGATTATCGCCCTCGGCAAAATCGGCATCAGTATTACCCCTATGGTTGCGGCAATTGGTGCCGCCTCCCTCGGTGCAGGTTTAGCCTTACAAGGTATGCTAGCGAACTATGCCGCAGGCGTGACTATTATCGTCACCCGCCCTTTTGTGGTAGGCAATACTATTGAAATTAAAGGGGAAAGCGGCGTTGTTAAACGTATCCACTTAGGCATGACCATACTGACCAATGAGGAAGGTGAGCAAATCAGCATTCCTAATAAACATATCGTCGGCGAAATCCTGCACAACTCCTTCAGCAATAAGCTAGTCGAAACCCAGTTCAATCTCAGTTACAACACAGATCCCGAACGAGCCATTAGTGTGATTACTGAGTTATTGAGCAATAATCCCTATGTTTATCAAGAGACCACACCTAATATTGGCATCAATGGTTTTAATGCTAATGGAATTGAAATGGGGGTTCGTTACTGGGTGCCCACACAAAGCTATTTTCAACATAAATATAAGGTGAACCTCGCTCTTTATAACGCCCTTAAGCAGGCAGGAATCGAGATTGCCTGCCCCATTAGGGAGATCCATCTGCAAGATAAATAACGCTAATGCCCATGGGATTGGTAGGCTTAGTCGATCAGCCTAGCCCAAATTGTAAACTTGCATTCTTGTAAAAATTTACGTTTACTATACTCCCAAATATCGATAGTGATGGACTACTATGTTGTTGATACTCATAATTATTGCTTTTATTGTACTGTTTATTTTTTTCGCTAAATATCAAAAAAAACAAGTGCAAGCTAAAGCACTTGCCGCAGGTGATCCTACTGCGCTACTCAATCATGGCTTAACACTGATTAACCAAGGCGAAGTCAACTCTGGCCTAGATTATATTCAGCAGGCAGTCGATAAAGGCTTAGCCGTTGCCGCCATTGCTATGGCAGAACTTTATTCCGGTCGATTCCCACAAGTTCCCGCCGATCCCAAGGCATCTAACGATTGGTATAAAAAAGCCGCCGAAATAGAGCCTCAATATTTACCCATGCTCACACTACCTAATTTGCTCTCTTCTGAGTCGCAAACACTCGATGAGTTAATCGCACAGGCAGAACAGCTCAAACCTAATGCCGAAGCGGGGCAAGCCGAGTTTCAATATGAGCTTGCTTACTTGTATCTAAGCCAGCCCTTTCTCGATCCCGATGCTAGCCAAGCAATTTACTGGTTCGAAAAAGCCGCCGCACAAAAAAACCAAAGAGCCTATTACCATTTAGCCACACTCTACTGGCATGATGAGCGCGTCACTTCGGACTATATCAAAGCACGGGAATACTTTGAGAAATCCGCCGCCGCTGGTGATGAATTAGCAAAAGATGATCTAGGACATATGCTTGCTGCTGGCCAAGGTGGACCTAAAGATTTAGCGCGTGCAGAGGCATTACTTAGCGAGCGCGCCGCAGACGATGATTTCCGCCAGTATTATCTTGGTAAACGTTTCCTCTACGGTGAAGATTTGGCTGTCGACTATGACAAGGCGCGCCATTGGTTAAGCCAATCTGTCGCTAGAGGTAATGACTTCGCTAAGATTGAATTTGCTCATCTTTTACTGAAAGCGCCACAAAATGAGAGTGATTACCAACAGGCTAAAATTGACTTTGAAGAATTCGCACTTAAGTGGAATGAAGACGCACTGCTAGGCTTAGGCAAGATTTATGAGCAAGGTTTAGGCGTGAGTCGCCAACCGATTAAAGCGTTAATGTATTACCAGCTCGCGGCCATGAGCAATAGAGCCGATCATCTAAAAGAATTAGCCAGATTCAGTCAGCAACTAGGTACCTTAGAGATAAGAGAGGCTGAGCGTCTACGTGACAGTTTCTTGCATCAGCATCCAATCCCCGCTGAGCAACAACAATATTTTTATTTCTATAAGGCTGAATCATTTTTAAGTGATGAAAAAACCACTCAAGAGGCTCTACAAGCGGCAGAAGCTTGGTACGTCAAATCGGCAGAGCTAGGTCATGAAATTGCTATGCGGGAACTGGTCAATATTTACGGCGCAGAACAATTAAATAAACCTATACAAATGTTTATTTGGTCTAGTTTATTGCTACGTCATTTTGGTAAATACGGGATGAATAGCGCTCAACGACTCCATCAAAACACCGCAAAATCATGTTTAACAGAATCCGAGCTTGTCTACGCCGAAACCCAAATTGAGGCCATTGAAACCCAATTAACGCCCTATCTTGAGTCGGATAGGTAAGTTTCCTAGCAGCGAATGAGTCCCAGAAAAGGTTTGGTCAGATTTAACAGGCCAAACCGTTTGGTTACAAAATAGAGTGAATTTTTAATTACTTAAAAAGCACAGTGGATGTATAAGCACTACAATCAATTATTGACCAAACCTGCGCAGCTAAACGACTCAAAAATAAAACCTAGTCGAATTAACTGTCCAGCCCGATAATTAAAACTGAGCATTTTAATAGGCAAGATGAATGAGGCTGATACTGATCATTGTCATTTCATGCTTATTTCTGTCCCAAGCAAGGGCAGAAACCTCTGCTGTTGTCTGGCAAGCACACTGCCGCGATAGGCATCCTGTTATTTATGTCGAAAATGGTGAGTGCAAAGGCCCAGGTGCAGCAGTCATCAATGAAGTCATCGCCCGCCTAGGTCACAAGATAAATTGGAGTAATGTGCCTTGGGCACGCACAATTAAAGTGGCAGAAATGGGACAAGTCGACCTAATCCCTGTCCATTCGATGACACCAGAGCGCAACGATTTTCTAGACCCTATGCTTCTAGGATACGACAAGCGCTACGTCTATTACTTTGCCCTTGCGAATAGACAACTTGAAGTCAAACATTTCGATGAACTAAAACCTCATATCATTGGCGCACTTAGAGGCGCTTTTTACTGTCCGCAGTTTAATGACAATCAAAACCAACTAAAAGTGTCTTTTGTTAATGATAACGGTCAGTTAATCAATATGTTGAAGGCTGAGCGTATCGATTTAGCCATCACCTCCGAACAGCATGAAATGCAATTTTTTGCTAAAGATCCCCAGCTTAAGCAGATGGAATACGTCGACATCAGCAAGAACGGCCGTTACTTCAGCATTCCGCTCATGTCGCCGCTGCATCAATATGCCAAGCAAGTTCACCAGATAGTCGACGACATGCGCACCTCAGGTGAAATTACTCAACTATTTAAATCCTACGGCGTCGAGCCTCCACTTAATCTCACTGAATCGCCCTTAGCGACTCACTAATCTGAATGCTGATAACCCAAAACTAACTTGGAATTAATTCGGTCGAGCGGCTAAATGCCGTAACAAGGTCGCCAATGTTGGCGCAACTGCCTGATGGGAGGGATAACACAAACCAATACGACGAAACATTCTCGGACCATCAAATTTTACTTGCTTGAGCCTAGGCTCATCCTCAATTAAACCATCAGGCAAAAAACTCACCCCAAATCCAGCCAACACTAGCGACATCACGAGAGACTTAGATTCGGCCTTAGCGACCAAATTAAGCGACATATTGCTGCACGCCAGTAAACCTATCGTCTGCTGATGAGCTTCACAGGGCGGACACTCGATAAAGTCAAAGCCATTGAGCTGCTCGGGGCGTAGGCTATCTACTTGGGCGAGGGCATGCTCCTTGGGGACGCACAGCACATAATCTTCTTCCCATAGCGGGAAAAACACTTCATCTTCATGGCGTAAACTGTCGATAGTTAAACGACAATCTGCGGGGCTTTGGTAATCCAACAGCTCCAGATCTAGCTTATCAATGGCTTGATTCACCTGCTGTAAAAATCCCGCCAAACGCCGCTGGCTTAAGTCTGGCATCACAGCCAAACGTAGCTTTTGCCGGCTCGCCTTCGCCATAAACAAGCCTGGTAACTTACTCGCCTCCTCGACTAATTTAACCGCCAAAGGGTATAGATAGTGCGCGCTGTCCAAAGGTTTAACGCCTTTTTTGCTGCGCTCAAATAACTGACCACCAAGCTCTTCTTCGAGTTGCTTTAACCCAGCAGACAGTGAAGGCTGGCTCACAAAGCAACGGTTAGCCGCCGAGGTAATATTGTTCTCTTCAAAAATTGCGATAAAGAAACGCAGCAAACGCAAATCGACCATTTAATCTTCTCCGACAACCGACGAGTTCAGCACAAATTTCAACAATAGTGCCATAGGCTGAGCCTATCATATCCAGCTGGAATAAGTATTTTTCGACTGAAAATCCCCAGCCTATACTGGTTAACAGGTTCAAGACGCCGAACAACAGTTTGTTTACGGCTTACATTGGCTCCAATTAATAGGAAATACTAATGAATCAAGTTACTAAATCACTGGTTGTCATCACGGGCGCTTCATCGGGTATTGGCGCCGCTATGGCCAAAAGCTTTAGCGTTGCAGGCCACCCGCTGCTATTACTGGCACGCCGAGTTGAAGCAATGCAAGCGCTTGAATTACCAAACAGCCTTTCTATCAGCGTCGATGTCACCGACGGCGCAGCTATTAAAACCGCCATAACCCAAGCAGAAGCACAATTTGGCCCGGTCGGCTGTCTTATCAATAACGCGGGAATCATGCTACTAGGCCAAATCGATGTGCAAGATCCCAAGGAATGGAGCCGCATGCTCAATATCAATGTGATGGGCGTGCTTAATGGTATTCATGCGGTATTAGCCGGCATGAAAGCTCGCAAAACTGGCACTATCATTAATGTCAGCTCAGTGGCGGGGCGTAAAACCTTTCCAAACCACGCCGCTTACTGCGCTACTAAATTTGCCGTGCACGCCTTAACAGAAAACATTCGTGAAGAAGTCGCCATGGATGACGTACGCCTTATCACTATCGCCCCTGGCGCAGTAGAAACCGAGTTGTTGAGCCATACCACCAGCGATGACATTAAAGCGGGTTACCATGACTGGAAAGAAGAAATGGGCGGCGTTATCGCCCCTGAAAACGTCGCCGCTGCTGCGTTGTTTGCATGGCAACAACCGCAAAATGTGTGCGTACGCGAAATCGTTCTAGCACCAACGCGCCAGCAACCTTAACAAGCAACATTACACAATAAAGAATATCAACCACGGCACTGACCGCCAGTGTTGCGGTTGAATCATGACTCACAAATGAGCTTGAGTTAACAATTACCCCAATGCAGCCGCAATAGACACAGGTGCAGACAATTAGACTCAGCCATTCTTCGGCCTTGCCCCAGTTTGTCTCATTGAGTGACTCAATACGGTAGTTTGACTCTGTTTACCCCCAAAATCATCTGATTTTTATGGCATTTATTTTGCGTAGTCATAGCGTGTTCAATTACGGCAATCAGTATGACCTCGGGCAAAATTTCCCAAACAGTATCCAATCCTTCATTCAACCGTTTACTCGGTGAAACCAGTGGCGCTTTTGCCGACTTAGGCACTTTTTTACCTTTAGTGCTAGGGCTAATTGCCCTCAATCAATTTTCGCCCCAAGGGATATTTTTGGGGTTTGGTCTATTCGCTATTCTCAGCGCGCTGTTTTACCGTCGCCCGATTCCGGTACAACCGATGAAAGTCATCGCTGCACTGGTGATCGCTCAGGGCTTAACCCCAGGCATGTTGCAGGCAAGCGCCATGTTAATGGGCATTATCCTGTTAATTCTCGCCTTTAGCGGCGCCATCACTTGGTTAGCCAAACAGTTATCACAAGCTGTGAGTGTTGGCATTCAACTCGCCATAGGTCTGCAACTGATGTGGATGGGCACTAAGATGATGAGTGAATTTTGGCTGGTTGGCGTGGGGGCATTTGTACTGTTATTTATCAGTAAATTTTTGCCGCTGCGCTACCTTGCCATGCCCTTAGTCATAGCAGCGGGGATGATTTGGCAAGCAAGTACACAAACTAATTTAGCCACTAACTTTGATATTCAAGCAATGACAGCGCCATTTCAATTAGCGTGGCCGACATCAGTTGAATGGACCTCTGCCGCCGTTTTGTTGGTTTTGCCACAACTGGCATTAACCTTAACCAATGCGGTCATTGCCACGTCTGTAATGGCACAGGAGAAATTCCCTGAAGATGCCGCCAAACTCACGCCCAAAAACTTCGCCATTAGCTCAGGTCTTGCCAACTTATTGCTCGCGCCCTTTGGTGCCTCGGCCATGTGCCACGGTGCGGGCGGACTTGCGGTGCAATACCATTTTGGCGCCCGCACTTATCTGGCGCCGTTAATTTTTGGTAGTACGTGCTTAATGATAGCCCTGTGCTGGGGTACTAATATCGCTTGGCTATTAAGCCTTATTCCTATGGCAATCCTCGGCAGTTTACTGACCACTGCGGGGCTACAACTGGCGTGGTCGAAACGCTTAATCGATGGTAAGCCCTTCTGTATCTTTGTGATTTTATCAACCGCGGTGACTTGCCTCGCCATCAACGCCGCTGCGGGACTTGCCGTGGGGATAATTCTGGAGCAAGGTCGCCGCACTTGGGCCATGTTAGCCATGCGTTAATCGCTTCCTACCCGCAGTAATAAGGTTCCCAAAATCAAACAGCGCGTTATACAACGCGCTTTTTGTTAATCATTCAAACCTCTTCCAACTGCCATCAACGAGAGCGAGAGCGAGAGTGATAGCAGGCTAAAAGGTTCTTGCAGGATTGGTCGGTGTGTCCTTTTGCGCCAGCGCCCATTTAGCAATGGCATCTTTACGCATAAAGCCTACGTTAGTGTGACCTTTAGCGTACTGAATAAACTTATCTAAAGCGGTCACAAGTCCAGGAGCGCCACCAATACGGTCGTGCACACTGATCGACATCATACGTCGCTGCGTCGAACCTTCTTGATAGAGCATATCGAACTCATCCTTTAGTTCCTGCAAAAAGGCCGCGGCCGTCATGGCAGTGTTGCCACCAAAACGTCCGATATCATTGTTACGTAAAGTGTAAGGCACAACCGCAAAAGACTTATTTCCTACTGGGATAATTGAAGGTTCGTCCCGCGATAGGTCATCGATGTGATAAATAAAACCTAAGTCCTGCAAAATATTGAGGGTTTGAGTACTATGGCGCATCCAAAAGGCATTAAAACCTAAGGGGCGCTGACCAGTGATCCTTTGCAGCGTCTCAATACTCGCCACATAGGAGGCGCGTTCCTCTGCTGGCGACATGCTGTACTGTGGCGTCCACGTTTGTCCGTGGCCCGAAATCTCATGCCCCTCATCTGCAACTTGTTTGGCAAGTTGAGGATGTAACTCAGCGGCGCGCCCAACCATGTGAGAAGTCACCTTGATATTGTGCTTACGCCACAAGCGCAGCAGCCTTGGAATACCTTCGTTCATACCGTAATCGTACCAAGTCGGGGTGATGGTATCTAGATAGCCCTTTTCCATCGGCGGAAACGGCCCTTCGGCATTTTTATCTTGAGCACCTGCTTCAAACTGCATTGAGATTGAAATCACTAACTGCTCACCACTTGGCCAAAATATTTTGTTCATACCATTGCCACCTGAACTTTTGGAGTTATTTTCTAAGGTATCTAATGATGGTAAACCAATAGCAAGCGCCGTTTGGCTTAGGCCGAACCCAGCAGCGATGGCGCCACCTGCCATTAAAAATCGTCGACGTTGATTCATGATTGAGTCCCTGCAGCTAATTGAGAAAATAGCGTTTGATAATCTTCGAGGTGCCAGTTATCTGTGATGAAACCATCCCGTACTCGATACATGTCAACAGCACGAAAATCGATTTTCTGCCCTTGGCCTTTTTGCTCACCAAAGACACCAGTAAAGCGGCCATTAAAACGCAGACGTACCACTGCACGATCGCCAACGACTAGCAAATGCTCAACTGAAACAGAGAGATCGGGGACCGCCGCCCTAAATGCCTTTGAGGCTTCGAGTGGACCCGTGATTCCCTGTGCGCGGCCAGCGGGCAGAGTACGGTCGATAAACCCAGTCGCCAATGCGCCGTGGGCAAAACTTGCATCGCCCGTGTGCCAAAAACTGGCATATAACAAAGCGGCGCGGGCGATAGCTTGTGCCTGCGGTGATTGATCAGAAATCGTTTCCATTGCCGCCACTTTTGGCACTAATGCCGCTCGCACTTTAGCACTATCCTGTGTTGTTGCCCCTTGAGCGGCTAACGCATCCATGCTCAGACTTGCTAAGCTAAAACCCACAATAGCGATACCTATAAAGCCTGAAAACCATAGACTTAAACTAAGCCAAGCGGGTAAGCGCTGAACATACAAAGTGTTAACCCGATCCATTATGCCACCTCATCGTCAGCGGATCGGATGACGGCTCTCAATGCTTCGTTGTGTGTAGGATAATCGGTATAACCCGCTGCACTACCGCCAAACAAGGGCCCTTTGTCGAATGCAGATAAAGGCAATTGATGCATTAAACGGTAAGGCAAATCAGGATTTGCAATAAAAGGTCGACCGAAGGCAACTAAGTCCGCATAACCGTTATCAATCACTTCATTGGCACGCGCCACATCATAGCGACCCGCAACAATAATGCTGCCCTTAAAGACTTTACGCAGCTCGACTCTAAAGGACTCTGGCACCTGCGGCGCATCATCCCAATCAGCCTCTGAAAGATGTAAATATGCCACGCCCAATGCCGATAAATGCTTAGCCGCTAACAGAATAGTGTCTACAATTTCAGGACACGCCATATCTTTAAACGTCACGTAAGGGGCGAGGCGAACCCCGACTTTATTGGCACCAATTTTCGCACTCACGGCTTGGACAATTTCGAGTAAAAAACGAATGCGATTTTCCTGAGAACCGCCGTAGGCATCAGTTCTGTGGTTTGAATTGGTGCGTAAAAACTGGTCAATCAGATAACCATTGCCGCCGTGAATTTCGATGCCATCAAAACCCGCCGCAACCGCATTCACACCCGCCTGTGCAAAATCGGCCACAACACGGTCGATATCCGCTTGCACCATAGCCCTAGGTTCTGGGCAATCCACCATTTGCCCTTCAGGATGCGCTTCATCCACAATCCATACTTTAGTGCCAACGGGCGCAATGGCCGATGGCGCAATCGGGGCATTACCCTGCTGAAAAATCGGGTGCGATACACGGCCAACATGCCAAATTTGATTGAAGATTTTACCACCAGCCTGATGCACTGCCGCTGTGACTTTTTTCCAGCCCTCAATTTGCTCAGCGGTATACACGCCCGGCGTAAATGAATAACCTTGGCTGTCATCGGAGATTTGTGTCGCTTCTGTGATGATTAACCCCGCCGAGGCGCGCTGGGCATAATATTGCGCCATCAGATCATTCGGAATATTGCCTGGCTGCGTAGTACGCGCCCGAGTCATAGGGGCCATCACAATGCGATTGTTTAATGCCAGTGACGCTAATTTGTAAGACATGAATAGACTCATACACACTCCGAACCAGAAATTAAGATGAAACATCAGTGGTGCAATTGTGCATTAGTTAATCTATATTGATAATCAGGCTATTATTAAAATCATTTTCAAAAATAATTTGATATGTATCATTTAAACGATCTGCAATTAGCGCTGCGTATCGCAGCCTTAGAGAGTCTCTCGGCAGCCAGTAAAGAAATAGGCATGACGCCGGCAGCGGCAAGTGCCGCGCTGCAAAGATTAGAGAAAAAGCTAGGATGTCAGCTATTTGCTCGCTCGACGCGGCGCTTACAGCTCACAGAAGAAGGGCGGATTTTTCTCGATTCTGCGAAACCCGCACTGGCGATTCTCGAAACCGCTAGCGCCAATTTAGCCGAACACAGGGGTGAGCTTAAGGGCGAAGTACGCCTCGCCTTACCTTCGGATATTGGTCGCAGCCAGATCCGTGCTTGGCTCGATGAATTGATGGACAGCGCCCCAGAACTGACAGTGCAGCTGTATTTTGGCGATCATATGACAGACTTAATCGACCAAAATATCCATTTGGCTTTGCGCTATGGCCAGCTTGACGACTCAAACCTTAAAAGGCGTCAGCTCGCCATGACCCCAAGGGTACTGGTCGCCTCACCCGCTTATCTGGCACAACACGGCACACCAAGCACGCTAAATGAACTTAGCCAACACGCAGTACTGATCTTAAATCGCGGCGGTGAGCCGTGGCAGAAATGGAAGTTAAGTCATAACGGCGCGCCCGTTGAAATCGAAGTCAGGGGCCAACGTTTTTGTAACGATGGCGCAGTGATCCGCGACTGGGCACTCTCAGGTCGTGGAATTGCCTATAAGAGTTGGCTCGATGTGGCGCAAGATGTGACCGAAGGCAGACTTCACTTAGTGCTAGCCGATAAAATAGCCCCACCGATCCCACTGCAATTGGTATACCTACAAACCGATTATCCCAGCCATAAGGTCCGTCGCACCATAGAGTTTTTAGTAGAAAAGCTTGGTCAGTTCGCCCAAAACTATCCACTGCCCTAAATTGCAAACGTCCAAAGTATCCTAATAGAAAACCACGATAAACAAGTGGTCATGTGAAGAAAATAACCACCATCAAGTCGTTGCTAGATGATAGAAAACTAAAAGTAAATATGCCTTATAGGTTTAATGTCGTTGAGATGATGTAGTACCTGTGTCAACCAAAATGTAAGGCCCGAATACTCGAAATCAACGTCACTAATAATGCAAACGTAATGATAAAGCTAAAACGATATCAAGCAATTACCACCAAAGTTGTATAAAAACCACTACCCTGTCAAAACAAATTCCTATAGCATCATTCACACCAATTAACATCGTCGTAGTAGCCAAGTCGAACAAGTGATTTATGTCTCGCAAACAACGCTACACATTAATACTCAGACGTTAAGTGAAAGCATTAATTCGAATATGGATAAGAAAGCGAAGAAAATATTATTCTCCACCTACTGGAAAAATGGATGGATAGACTCAAAAGATAGACTCTTATCTGATGGAGATTTTGAGTACGCAAAGTCACAAGGATTGATGTTTGATCCGATTTCGATTTCTCATGATGACTGCATAGATACCATTGCAAAAGTAGTAAAAACAATATCCGGAGCACAAATTGCTAAAGGTTTTTTAAGTAGCCTGACAACTCGCCGCTTAGACTTAAGATCTTCTTTATCATCCTATTCAATTGCCAAAAATATCCCGGAGCATAAATATACACCTGTTATATCCGGCACTTCATATTCCGACGGAAAACCAACTTCACACTCCTACACCTGCGGTGTATGCCGAGACAGCAAATACGGGATAAGGGGCAGTCACAACTATAACAACACAGATATAAACGTATTGAATTTCGAGCGTATCAAATGGGGTGGTGTCCGTCATGGCGATATTTTATATACATATTTTGACTTAAACCAATTTATAAATACGGATATCCCTGACCCAACTGATGAAGACTTAAATTGTTTCAAAGAAATATTAAGCACTATCGAAAGTTCGGAACCTACTGATTATCCAAGTGCCCTTGAAAAAAGATTGGCTAAGGTCGTAAAGTCCAGTAAAGCAGAAAGGCAGGTATTAATAGAGATTTTAGCCAGTATTGGAGTGTTACGACCAAGGAGCTACAATCGCCCTTCTAAAGGCAAAAATGACTGGGTGTTCGCTGAGTATTGGCGAGGTGAAGATAAATACTGCCATAAAACTGTCGATGAATATTTTGGTAAATATCTACAGTTATGAATGAAGTGGATCAGAGATCAAGCGAAGGCTTTTCCATCCCAAAACTAACCGCAAATAAGGCGCGGGAATGACTAGCTGTATCACAAAAGGTGCGTAATGCGTTTAGAATTAACTCTCAAGAACATGTTGGATAAAATTGAATCTTTAGATTGGAAGTGGGATGTATATATACCTTCTAATAAAGAAATTAATGACTCGATATTATGTCTTGTACTTGACGATGACACAGAAGAAGATCGTGGTAGTGATGATGAACCAATTTACCCAACATCTATTGGCTATAAAAGCTTCTTAAGTGTGTCAGATTTGCAAAGTATTAAGAGTAATTTGCTGCAACAAAATTCTGAAGCTGGGCTAAATGAATTAATTAGTGCAGCAAAATATTATTATGAAAATGATGCTTTTATTAATATTAACCGCTAACCAATAAAAGCTGTCGGATGCTCCGCTAATGCGCACATTAAGGGTTACTCATAAGTGTATAACCCTATCCCTTGGGAAGCACGACTGTCACCACACAGCCCTGTTGCCAAGGGAGTAACGCTTGCGTGGATTGCTGACAGTTTTCGATTTGAATGCTGCCGTGATGGCGGGTGACCACATCCTTACAGATGGCTAAGCCAAGCCCTAATCCCGCATCTTTGGTTGAGGCAAAAGATGCCATCAACTCACTCGCCTGCCCCTGTAGCCCTTCGCCATTATCAATAACTAACACTTTGATTTCATTTGGATGATAATAGATATCGATCCATAATTGACGCACACGATTATCGCCGCAGGTTTCTAGCGCATCTAAGCTATTTTTTACTAAATTGACCCACATTTGGCTTAAACCAACGCTATCGCCCATCAGTTCAAAGGGCTCACCCTGCACTCGCACATTCACTTGCACATTCGCTCGGTCTAGCTCGCGCCGCAACAGAGCTAAAGCTTCTTTCACCACTGGCACTATATCTAAAGGTTCGGTCTTGGCCTGACGCCGCTTGAGTAAACCGCGAATACGATGCACAACCGCTCCGGCGCGAATCGACTGCGCATTAATTTTACCGAGTACATCATAGAGTTCCGGATTATCTTGCCCAAGCCTTTCCAGTTGTAGCATGGCACCTTCGCTGTATTGGGTAATGGCGGCTATGGGTTGATTGAGTTCATGGGCAAGTCCTGCACCTATTTCCCCAAGAATCGCCGCACTTTGCAGTCGCTCAAGCTGCAGTGCCTTGTCCTTTAATTGACGCTCAGTGCTAACTAAAAACTCACTTTTCTGGCGAAACTTATATTCAAGCCACAGGTGATAAATGGTGGAAATAATGAAAATTAACAACAGTGCACCACCCCATTCTTTATTTTTTGCCATCCATTTGTATACGGTTTGATAAAGTGGTGGTGATGCTCCCTGTAGTTGTAATTCTTTAAATAACTCAATCACTTTTAACTGGCTTACGGGCGCAGTCCAGCCCAAAGTATCGGCGGTAATTGCTGCAATATGATCGGCGGGTAAATCGAATAAGGCACGGGTAATCGCCATCGTCAACTTAGGAGAAACCGTATCCGCCGCAGCGAATGACCAGTTTGGGTATAACTGAGTGCTCACCTCGCAATCATATCCTGCAGGCGTGGCAGGATGGATAACACGATAATCACCCTGATTAACAAGACCCGTTGCGATCATTTCCTCTAAGGTACAAAAAGGCGCTATTGCGGCGTCGGCACTGCCATCTCTGACTTGATAGATAAGCGGTTCTAACGGGAACCCGAGGAAGCGCACTTGCCCAAAAAACTGTTCGGGTAAAAAACCCATTTTATGCAGTAACCCCATTGCCGCTTGATACCCCCCCAAGGCCTGCGGATCACTGGCGACCACATTGCGCCCGCGCAAATCCTGCAAGGTGCGGATAGGGCTGTCGGCGCGGACAATAATGGTCGCACCTATGGTAAAAGTACTGCCTTGATGCTTACGGCTCTTCATTGTCGCAAGCCAAGACAACGGGAAATTGTTACTTAGATGCAGATATTGCCCAGGGTTAGTGACGATAAACTGCAAATCATGCTCAAGTAACTGACTACGCATGCCATTAAAATCCACAGGCACGACTTCAAAATGACTATTAGGCACTTGCTCACTGAGGTAATCCATCATAGGTTGCCAACGCTGCTTGGCCTGTAACACGCCATGATTTGCCAGCACTCCGACTCTAAAATGGTTCACTTCTGTCACTTCGCTGGCATTGGACGGATTAAGCCCAATGACACTCAGCAAGAATCCCATCAATATCGCTTTACACCAAGAGTCAATCGTCATCGCCTCTATTACCCACTCTTATATGCCATTGTCATAGAACGACTTTAGCTCGCAGATAAAAATCAAGCTGTGAAATGCCGCCAAACTCTGGTTTATGCCCAGAGGGGATTGGCTAATTTAGTGATGCACCTCCCAAGACCTAGGCTTAAAATTGAGCTAGACACAGACGCGGCTTAAGCTGATATCGCGATCCACACATGCCCACAAGGAAATCCATGTCTACAAAACTGCCGCTGTATTTAGTCGATGACGATGAAGCGATTCTGGATTCGCTGGGTTTTATGCTCGGACAATTTGGCTACCAAATACAAACCTTCAACAGCGGCCGCGACTTCCTTGAGCACTGTGCATTATTACAGGCGGGCTGCGTGATTTTAGATAGCCGAATGCCGGAAATCACCGGCCAAGAAGTGCAGCAAAAACTGCTCGAAACCCACAGTCCGCTTGGCGTCATCTTTCTCACTGGCCACGGCGATTTACCTATGGCGTTAAGCGCCTTTCGTAAGGGGGCCTGCGATTTTTTTCAAAAACCAGTGTCCGGCAAGGCATTAGTACAAGCGATTGAAAAGGCGCAGCGTGAAAGCCAAGCGGCCTTCGAACAGCAAAGTCTGCAGCATAAGTTTGACCAACTGACTGAGCGCGAACAGCAAGTGTTAGCCCATGTGATCCAAGGCATGACTAACAAGCAAATATCGGAGGCGATGTTTTTATCCCTGCGCACGATTGAAGTACACCGCGCAAAAATCATGAAAAAGCTCGAAGTGAACAATATGGCAGAGCTAGTGCAGCACTTAGGCAATCTGAATTCTGTTTTATAAATAATGAACCAATATGCAGTGCGAAATAAATGGCATTCCAATGAGCGTATAAGTTTTAATCAAAGAACTTCTATCGCACTAGTTGATGAGAGTAAAATATTAATTGTACCTAAATTGGCTTAGATCTAATCGGCATTTAACAAAACTGGAATAAGGGAGTTTGATTTGTTACCTTTGTCCTAAATTACTGTAAATTTAACGAAATTACCGATGGACAACCTCATAATAAAACCAGGTTATGTCACTCAATTCCAATGTGTTGGACCAGAATGTGAAGACAGTTGCTGTTACGATTGGCGAATATCATTTGATAAAAAGAGCTATAAAAACACGATTAAACACCCACTGCTCGCTACAACGGCAAAGACTGCATTTATTGAAACAAAGAAAAGTACAAGCGATTGGGCCGACATTAGACTTGATGCGCAAGGTTCATGCCCATTTGTTAACGAACATAAGCTTTGTGACATCCATGCAAAAGCGGGTGAACAGGCCTTAAGTCATACATGTAAAACTTATCCAAGGATCCACAAGGTCATTGGCGGTAATAAATACGAAAGCCTCTATCTATCTTGCCCAGAAGTCGCTCGCTCAGTGTTATTTAATCCTAATGCTTTCCAATTTGATTCCAATATAAGTGGCATAAAACAGCCTTCAACGCCAAGTCCTACGTGGCTAGAAAAAACCCATGAATACAGTCTCGACCTATTATTGAATTTGGGAGGTGGTTGGCAACAAGCACTGCTGGCCATAGGGCTATTAATCAAGGTTAGTGACCAAGTCCGTCAAAATACCTTACCAATAGAAGAACTAGATAAGCGCTTACAACAACTAAAATTGTATGCACAGTCAGGCGCATTGGCAGAGCAATATAAGAACTTACCTTATTCCCCACTGCCGCAGACGCATGCCTTTATTACTGTTCATAATGAGTTGTGTAAAACTCATTCTAGAGGTGTACGCGCAAGATTTACGTCGTTAAATCAGGCTGTTGCTGCACTGTGTAATGAAGAAAATAGTTATCAAATTGATGCGTTGAATCAAGCATGGACTGAGCATGCAGTACCCGCATTGGTTAACTATACGGAACTTTTTGAACGATACATTTTATATTCAATTTACCACTACCATTTCCCCTTACTAGACTCACAGCAATTATCTTGGGAAGCATTCCGTTTACTCGTACTCGATTGTTTTATGATCCGCAGCTATTTATCTGCAATAGCCTTTAAAAATAAAGGACTATCTGAAAGTGATATTGTGATGTGCTTTCAGCTTTATCAAGTCGTTAGGCAGCATAAAATTGAATTTGTACAAAGCATGAGCAAAACATTAGAGGAATGCGGAATAGACAGTGTGCCAGCCGCAATTTGCCTTTTAAAAACAAATATCTAAACGTATAAACAGCATCGCGCTGTAGCAAGAAGAGAACATATAGCGAAGTGAAGCAATATCACAGGTGTGAAGCTTCACTTTGCAATATAGATTTACCCTGTAAGGTGGGCTTGCTGCATAAAAAATTAATCCTACCTGCGACAAGCTGTCGCAGTTTGTGCATTTGGCTTTGTTAAATATTGTATCAGCCCGCACAATCACACCATAGGTTCCTTCCTTTGTGCCCCGCGGGCGCTCAAGAAATCCACTGCTTTTTGAACCTCCACCCGAGGGTAACTATACCCTCGGGGATTTTTTTGCTTCCATCTGCGAATGCCTTCCTCCAAGATAACAACTAAAGTGGAAATGGAACGATCCAATTCTAGTTCCGTCTGCAAAGCAGTTATATACTTTCCAACCGTCTCAAATAATAAGAATCATGGAAGAGCGAATGTTCAAACCTTTAATATTACTCAGCTTTAGCACCTTAGTCTTGGCCAGTATGAGTGGCTGCGTTGGGCCACTTAATTCAAAATGTGATACAAATTCCCCCTACAGCAAACAAGAATGCAATGCAGCCGACGCCGCAGTTTATGTTGCGGCGGCTATATTGGAAGGCCCAGATAAAGGTCAAACGTGTAACGATATGTCGGGCAAAGCAAAACAAGACTGCCTCGCTCAACAACAAGCACTGAAAGAATCATTAGAGAAACACGCTCGAAAATAGCATTAAGGAAGATGAATGAAAGCCTCCGTTTTTATTGCCGCGACCCTCGACGGTTATATCGCAACGCCCGATGGGGATATCGACTTTTTAAATCAGCACCCCGGTACTAATCCCGATGAAGACTTTGGTTATCATGCCTTTATCGACACTATCGATGCGATTGTAATGGGACGAAAAAGCTTTGAAAAAGTCCTCTCCTTCGATTGTGATTGGCCCTATGTAAATATCCCAGTGTTTGTATTAAGTCGCAGCGGTGTAACAGTACCGTCGGCGTTAAGTGAGCACGTGCAAGTGCTAAATGGCGATGCAGCAAGCATTAGCGAGCAACTCAAAACCCGTGGCTTTAAGCATCTCTATATCGATGGCGGCCAAACAATCCAAGGCTTTTTAGCGGCAGGGCTAATTCAGGAACTCACGCTCACTCGCATCCCCACTTTACTGGGTAAAGGTATTCCACTCTTTGGCGACTTAGCTCAAGCGATTCAATTAATGCCAATTCACACGCAGCAGTACGACAATGGCTACGTACAAACCCGCTATCGTGTTATAGACAAAACGGCTTTATAAGCCGTTTACATTCGGCAGATGGCATTGAAAGATGAAGTGATGGCTTGCCATTTTGCGGCTTACCATCTTACTGTAGAGCCATGTAACAACAATGTTAAACAACTAGATATTATCAATGACTTACTGATTGCAAATCAAAGTTCCGTTAGAATATTGTCCTCTAACAGATAGGTGAGCAATATGAGTCGTTTGCAGTCATCGAAGGGCTTTACATTAATTGAGCTGGTTGTGGTCATTATCATCCTTGGGATCTTGGCCGTCGTCGCAGCACCACGGTTTTTAAACCTAGGCCAAGATGCCCACGATGCCAGAGCCAAAACCGCATTTGCGGCCTTTGCCTCTGGTGTTAAGCTTTATCACAGTTGCTGGCTTGCGGGCGGTCACTCTGGTTATACCCAAGATCTCGCCTGTTATGGTGACGGAAAACTCGACTCGACCACCACAGGATTTCCACTGGGAATAGAGACTGCAACCGCTGATGCCGGTGCTAAATTGCAGGGCGATTATTGTGGTCAGTTATGGCAAGGTCTTTTGGCTAATAATGAATTTGTCATTGCCGATCAATACTCTTGGCGCACAGTTCCCAATGTCGACATTGTTTACTGGTATGGTGCCGTCGACATAAAAGATCCCAATGCTTACTGCATTTTCAACTATGTCTCGGACGATCGCAGCTTCGGCAGTGAAAACTGGGATCTTAAATACTATCCCTTCGATGGCCGCACTATTGTAGGTCGATCCACCCTTTCCCAGTAAGCGCTTATTTTTATTGCTAAAGGAGCGCGAAAGATCGCAAACTCCTTTGGCATTTGCCGCGATTACTTGAATTATTGTCATCCATCCCCATATATATCCCATCATCCACCGCAACTTTTGCTGCGGGCCAGAAGAGGATTCATTGTGACCACTATCGTATCAGTACGCCGTAATAATCAAGTTGTCATCGCCGGCGATGGCCAAGTCTCCCTAGGCAATACCGTTATGAAAGGTAACGCCAAAAAAGTGCGTCGCTTATATCACAACAAGGTACTGGCAGGTTTTGCAGGCGGCACCGCCGATGCTTTCACCCTATTCGAGCGTTTTGAGGCCAAACTTGAAATGCACCAAGGCCATTTATTGCGCTCGGCCGTTGAGCTCGCCAAAGATTGGCGTACCGACCGTATGCTGCGTAAACTCGAAGCCCTATTAGTCGTGGCCGATGCGGAAACCTCGCTTATCATCACAGGTAATGGTGATGTCGTTCAGCCAGAACACGACTTAGTCGCCATTGGTTCAGGCGGCAACTATGCCCAAGCGGCGGCCCTTGCACTATTGCAAAATACTGAGCTGTCAGCCCTAGAAATCGCCGAAAAATCCCTGACTATTGCTGCGGATATCTGCGTATTCACCAATCAATTCAAAACGATTGAAGAACTCAATTACTAAACAGCCCGTGAGGAATATTATGTCTGAAATGACCCCCCGTGAGATTGTCCACGAGCTGGATGCACACATTATTGGCCAACAAAAGGCCAAACGTTCTGTTGCTGTCGCCCTGCGCAACCGCTGGCGCCGGATGCAACTTGACGCGGATTTCCGTCAAGAAGTCACCCCAAAAAATATTCTGATGATTGGCCCAACGGGCGTTGGTAAAACTGAAATTGCCCGCCGTTTAGCCAAACTGGCGAACGCGCCTTTTATCAAGGTCGAAGCCACTAAATACACTGAAGTGGGTTATGTCGGTAAGGAAGTCGAGCAAATCATCCGCGACTTGACCGATATCGCCATCAAGCTGACCCGCGAGCAGCAAATGGGCAAATGTCGCCAACGCGCCGAAGAAAATGCCGAAGAGCGCATTCTGGATGCCCTGTTGCCTAAGCCAAAAAACGACTGGGAAAGCACTGAAACCGATTCCAACTCAAATACCCGTCAAGTCTTCCGCAAAAAACTACGCGAAGGCCAATTAGACGATAAAGAAATCGATATCGATGTGGCCCAACCGCAAATTGGTGTTGAAATCATGTCGCCTCCAGGCATGGAAGAAATGACCAACCAGCTGCAAAGTCTGTTTAAAAACATGGGCCAAGCACCAGCAAAACGTCGCAAGATGAAGATCAAAGAAGCCTTTAAGCTATTGATCGAAGAAGAAGCCGCCAAACTGGTCAATCAAGAAGATTTAAAAGAACAAGCCATTGAAATGGTTGAGCAACACGGCATAGTGTTCCTCGACGAAATCGACAAAATCTGTAAGCGCGGCGAAACCTCAGGCCCCGACGTTTCCCGTGAAGGCGTGCAACGTGACTTACTGCCGCTCATCGAAGGCTGCACTGTTACCACAAAACACGGCATGGTAAAAACCGACCACATACTGTTTATCGCCTCTGGCGCATTCCAGATGTCTAAACCGTCTGATTTAATTCCTGAATTACAGGGTCGTTTACCGATCCGTGTCGAGTTAGATGCATTATCAGCCAATGATTTTAAACGCATTCTAACCGAGCCACACGCCTCGCTCACCGAGCAATATATCGCGCTGATGGGCACAGAAGGCGTGAAAGTTGAATTCAGCGAATCGGGTATCGACAGCATTGCGAAAGCCGCATGGCAAGTGAACGAGCGCACCGAAAACATCGGCGCCCGTCGTTTACACACTGTGATGGAAAGGCTGATGGAAGATATCTCCTACGAGGCATCGGAAAAATCGGGCTCCGCCTTTGTTATCGACGCCGACTATGTCAGCGCCCACTTAGACAACTTAGTCCAAGACGAAGATCTCAGCCGCTTTATCCTCTAGTACTAAACCGTTCACCGCCAAGCTCAAACGACTTGGCGGTGAACGACTCAACTGCAAAAGTGTGACTTAAACGAAAAAGCCTGACCAAGGCTCTCGCTTACCCTTTGTATCCTTGGCCGCGAGTGGTTACATTAGTCAGGTGTTATTTTAATGAGTCGTTATCCTATCCTTAGCATTTTCTTGGTAGCCAACCTATGACCACAGCAACGCCCAATGTCACCGATCTTAAACTGAAACGTAAATCGCGCATTCTAGAAATCAGTTTCGATAATGGTGAGCAATATCAGCTCAGCTGCGAGATGCTCAGAGTCTACTCGCCCTCGGCCGAAGTGCATGGTCACGGTAATCCAAAGCTGGTCACCCACAAGAAAAACGTCAACATCAGTGCCATAGAACCCGTCGGTAACTACGCAGTGAAAATCGTCTTCGATGACGGCCACGACACAGGCCTATTCTCGTGGAAAGTGCTCTACGATCTCGCCACCCACCAGGTGGACCTATGGGAAAAATACCTCGCCCGCCTACGCGCAGAAAAAGCCTCACGCGAACCGCTGATTGCGATGAATATAAAGTACAACTAGTACGTTAGGTAAATAGACGCTTAATTGTGCGATGTAAACTCTAGAAACAGAGAATTTAACAATGGGTAGCTTGTGAAGCTGTGACTTCTCTTACTGACTTGAGTATCAAAGGAAAGACCATGTCGGAAAAAATCCCCTGCCAAGAATGTAACACCTTAATCCTTCCGAGTACCGCCGAGAAAAATGAGGGTTTATGCATGCCCTGCAAAAATGGCATACGTGCAAATCTCGAGCGTGCGAAGGAATACTACCAACAAGAGCGTGAACTCGATAAAACCTGTCCCTTTCGAGCCTTTTGGCGAGATCTTGTTGTAAGGGTACATAACAAAGAACAAGGTTTTTATACGCTTAGACCAGAGGAACAAAACTACTATGCGGTGAACTGCTTATCTGGCGAAGTCTATAATGGTGGATTTATTCAGTATTTCGACAACTCTTCAGGTGAGCATTACGCCTTCGCTGAACGTGGACTTATCCAAATGGGAGCAAGCCACTCGTTAAACTTATTGCACCAAGCAAAACAGGCCGTGTTTGGCGAAAAGCCAGTACCAATAGACAGAGATCGTCGTTTAGCCGCAACCGATAACCAAGACCTGTACAGCGTACTCGATAAGCTCGATGACGAGTTTTATAAAGATCTAGATGATCTCGATGCCAAGCTTGAAAGCTACGCCCTTGATTACGGACTGGTAAATAACACTTAACTGGCGATTGTCGGTAATCACTTAAAGATAAAGGCTATCCTTGGCAGAAATAAGCATAATTGAGCCTATCTTGCTGACCCCATACCGCAGTCCAGCCATTCACATCACTCATGTAAGCGAAATAAATGGATTGCGTTTTAAGACAAACATCTTGAAATGGCGCTTTATTCTGATTAATAAAATGCGCCGACCTAACCAGCACATCGGTACAAACGTCTTCATCCTCCACTAGCCAAATAAAATCATCACGCCATTCATCCAATGCTATCGCCGCCTCTGGGGAATAGAGTCTCAACTTATCTTGCGCGAGTACCATTTGCTCGGGAGTCACAGAACATGAAACCGCCAACTTATCGAATACACCTGAGCCGCCAGCCCAAAAAGACAAATCAAATTCCAACCTATCCTCTAGCGGCGTAAAACCCAATAAATTTTCGATAATCATCAAACTTTTAGCTAAATCGGCATCAGGTCTTTGATAACGCTTTTCAATCCCATCATATTCCCGCATACGAACTAAGCTCCTGCTGCGTTAAGTGACGCATTAAAATTGAGTAACATACTATAAAATAATAACTTTTTGATCAATGCACCCAACGATTAAGACTATTACGCCAGTGACTCGCCAACTTTGATTTAAAAATGAGTTATCCCTAAGCGCTTGATGGCGCCATTTGCAGCATAAGTAAGCGCGAACACTGCGATCACATGGTCAAGGATAATGGAATGAAAATTATCAGGCCTACCATTTTAAATCAGCAACTTCATCAAGTAAGGCCTGTGATTTAAACCGTCCCTGCTAAAAGTGGCCTGTACAGTTATCTTCTTGATTTGCTTGTCTTGCTATTAGCTCATTCAAACATCGCGCTCTTTTGAAAACTTAGGCATGAAATAACGCATAATCGGTTGACCTCATGCGCCTCAACTAGCTCTCCTTAAACGGATTTTTGCGTTAACTCATCGCCTTTAAACAACTTATGCCACTGCTCAAGTACTTCGCGGTCAGTCCAACGATTGGCACTGTCGATATCGGCTGGCAACACCACATGCAGATAATTCGACATCACCGCAAAGGCTGCAACATCGATAGCAAAAACGGCTTCAAGTTCAAACAGTAGTGACTCAACCCAACTACAGCGATGGCCATAATTTTTCCCAGAATAGGCATCATCGCCACATAAAAAAGCACGCCGCACAACGCGGCTATAGCAATGGTAATAGGGAATGTCTTCAAGGCTTATTAAGTTCTGAGAGGACGCGGCATATAAACCTCCTTGTTTAATGCTTAATCAAAACATAGTCGGAGGTTAACTACCACACCATTTAAGCTGGGTGCCTTGAAAACAGCTTCTTTGTAGGCAACCTGAAAGTGCATTATATTGTTGCTCTAAAATGGATGGCCAGATTTATTATTAGCCCTGCATATGTGATAAAACAGTTAAACCTTCGCTGGAAACAAATCTTAGAAATGGAGTATTGTCAGTGACAACGAGAACGGAATTACTCAATAAATTAAGCGCCTTATCGACCGCCGATCCAGAGCACTGTCCGGTAGTGACATTAAATGAGTACTTTTTAGAAAACGAAGATGAAGAGTCTATCGCACCCAATAATTGGGGTTATGGTCGACCATCCATCAAAGAAATCTATCGTTGCTTGAAAGAAATCGAACATAGGTCAGATGTGCAAGGTGTTTATGTTGGGATGCACGATGAATGGTCCGAAGCACTTGAGGATGATGAGCTATGGCCTGCAGCTGAGAACATTCATATTCTTACCTGTGCGCCTCTGGCGGAAGTGGAAGAATGGATTGAAGGAATCGCAGCAGATGGAATGGGGACAGGCTGGCCCTATGGCGAACATCAACTATCCCCTAAGCCGTATGCTGGCTATCATGTCTATACAGTATATTGGGATTAGTGGTTAGCTATCTCACTGTTTATGTGAATTTTATTGCATCAGACAACCCCAAAACATCGGTCTAGGCCGATGTTTTTATATCTAAGGATACCCAATCTCATTTTTGTAATATAAAACGTGCTCCACCAGCCTTATTATATGAATTAGCTCTTGTTATTTAGACTCCCATTGTTAAATTTTAAAAATGGAGTGTTAGTACTCTTTTTAAATACTAACAAACAACACTAAAACTTCAGAAGTTCACCTTCACCTGCGAAGTTGCTGAAGGGCGTTGAAGAAAATCGCATGAGCGAGGCATGGATGCCGAGTTAGCTTTCGGATTCTTTATTTAATTAATAGGGATGTACCACCGTAAGCGTTAGCGATTTTGAATAAGCACGAAGCCCTGCTTATAAATAAAGAGTTAATGCATGTAACTTCGCTAGGGTGAGTGCAGCGAAACAGCGGTACAAACGAGAGCCAAGGATGACGAACTGGCAGTTAGACATGGACGTTGTTCGGCAAGGGCTCTTGATTGAAAATCAATGGGGAAGCCCCACGACTTTGACTTTGCTTTAAAAGCTATCAAACCAAGCTTAGATAAACCTCCTTGTCGAAATCACGACAAATACCCTGCTTTGTGATCCTCACTGCAACCCAATTCGTAATTTCAGGCAATATCCCATCGCGAAATGCTTAACCGCGAAAGTCATTCAACGAGTCCACTTAATGCAATTACAGCAATTCCATACAGTTAGACTAATTTTAGGCGATCAACTCAATGCCCAGCATTCTTGGTTTAACCATGTTGATGATCAAGTGCTGTATGTGATTGCAGAACTGCACCAAGAAAACACTTATGTGACCCATCATGTGCAAAAAATATGTGCCTTCTTTGCAGCAATGGCGCAATTTGCCCAAGAGCTGCGGGCGCAAGGGCATCAAGTGATCCATCTCACCCTTGATGACACCTTCAATAACACTCAGGGCTATAGCGAACTACTGGGGCTCATTCAACATCAGGTAACACAGGTTGGCGCGATTAAGTTTGAATACCAAAGGCCAGATGAATACCGCCTACTTGAGCAATTGAGCCAGCTTAAGCTCAAGGCCGCCGTGGTGAACTGTGTCGATACAGAGCACTTTATCTTGCCCTTTGACGAAATCGATGCGCAGTTCCCCGTCGGCAAACACATTATGATGGAGCACTTTTATCGCCGCATGCGTAAGCGTTACAACATCTTGATGCATGACGGGAAACCACTCGGCGGGCAGTGGAACTTTGATGCCAGCAACCGTCAAAAACTTAAAACTCAGGATATAAAAGTCTTGCCAGCGCCATTGATGTTTAGCCTCGATGTGACGGAAATTCTCGCACGTCTTGAACGTCATCAAATTCCGACCATGGGTCGCATTGATGCGCCATTGCTGTGGCCGATAAACCGTGCGCAAAGCCTCGAATTATTAACGTATTTTTGTCAGGTTTGCTTGCCTTCCTTTGGCCGTTTTCAAGATGCCATGACAGCGCAACATCCCGCCAAGTGGAGCTTGTACCATAGTCGACTATCATTCAGCCTTAACAGTAAATTAATCAGCCCGTTAGAAGTCATCAATGCGGCCATCGACAGTTATCAAACGAATGCTGAGATTGATATCGCCCAAGTTGAAGGATTTGTGCGGCAGATATTAGGTTGGCGAGAATACGTTCGCGGCATTTACTGGGCCAATATGCCGCAGTACGCCAGCACTAATGCGCTCGATGCCCATGGGACGCTGCCCGATTATTTTTGGCATGGCGACACTAAGATGAGCTGCATGCGACAAGCCTTATCCCAATCATTAGATTTTGCCTACGCCCATCATATTCAGCGCTTAATGGTGATCGGCAATTTCTGCTTATTAACCGAAATCGAGCTAAATCAAGTCGATGAGTGGTATTTAGGCGTGTATGTTGACGCCATCGAATGGGTTGAAATGCCTAATACCCGCGGCATGGCATTGTTTGCCGACGGCGGCATTGTCGGTACTAAACCCTACGCCGCCAGCGGCTCTTACATTAATAAAATGAGTGACTACTGCAGCGGGTGTCATTACAAGATAAAAGAGCGCAGCGGCGCACTTGCCTGCCCGTTCAATAGCTTTTATTGGCGCTTTATGGACAAACACCGCGCGCGATTATCGCAGAACCCAAGGATCGGCATGCTGTACCAGACTTGGGACAAGATGGACGAGTCCGTAAGGCATGCCATATTAGCCACAGCCGAGCACAATCTCGTTCATCTAAACCGTTTGTAACTGAGCCTTAGTACTGAGTGTTAGTACTTAGCATTAGTGCTTAGCATTTGTACTAAGCCTAAGCGTGACTCTTGGATATAGAGAGTTTGATATAAAGAGTTTGATATAAAGAGTTTGATATAGATATTTGGATAGGGAGAGTTTGCTATGAAAGTACTTATCGTCGGCGGGAGTGGGGGTATTGGCAAAGCCATAGTTAAGCAAATTCAAGAGTCATATCCCGACGCCACTGTGCACGCCACCTACAGGCATCATCTTCCCCAAGACAGGCAGGATAAAATCCAATGGCATGCATTAAATGTGACCAATGAAGCTGAGATTAAACAGCTAAGTGAACAACTCACTGAATTAGATTGGATTATTAACTGTGTCGGCATCTTACACACCCAAGATAAAGGACCAGAAAAAAGCCTACAGTCAATCGATATCGACTTTTTCCAGCACAATTTAATGCTGAATACACTGCCCAGCATCATGTTGGCGAAGCACTTTGCTAAGGCATTAACACAAAGCCACTCGGCAAGATTTGCGGTGATATCGGCGAGAGTCGGCAGTATTACCGATAATAAATTAGGGGGCTGGTACAGCTATCGCGCCTCAAAAGCCGCGCTGAATATGTTTCTCAAAACACTGTCGATTGAGTGGCAACGCACCATGAAACACAGCGTGGTGCTGTCTCTGCATCCGGGCACGACAGACACGCCATTATCTCAGCCATTTCAACAGAGTGTCCCCAAAGGCAAACTGTTTACACCTGAGTATGTCGCCAACTGCTTACTGCCCATCATTGCCAATGCTACACCCGCACAAACAGGGCGTTTTTTTGCCTACGATGGCACAGAGTTACCTTGGTGAAATAAGCTGAAGAGCAAGTCAAGCAGCGGCAACTTCGATGGAGTCTTTCTAAGTGAATAAATCAAAGCCGAGGGTTTCAACCCCTTGATAGGATGATGACCCCAACGCACACCCCATCCTTAATCAAGCCTTTTCAAGAACACTGAAAAATAAACAATTGAAATAAATCATTAAATTGTTTTAAAACACTCAAGTGCATCACCCTTCCGCTTGGCTAAATCGCTATTACCCAAAAGTCCTAATTCAGATTTAAAAGCATCTAAATGAACGTTGAAGATAGTTCCTTTGTACGATTGTTAACACTTTTACATTTAAATAACATCTAGGGTCATGCGGTCATTCACGCTTTGCGCAGAATAAAACCCTGAGAATTTCCGCCTGAGCAACAGCTCATTCTATGCGGCCATGGCAGAGGGATGCCGACGACCCTGTAGAAATCACAATAAAAAAACGCTCGCCCGAGCCAGTTAAGCTGTATGGCATTCCAACGTTATTTACAAAACGGAAAAAGGATTTCAAGCATGATGCTAAACAAAAAACTGTCGCTACTCTTCATTGCTGTGTCGGCCACTTTAGGCACATCCGCATTTGCTGCTGATGTTATCGATGTCGGCACTCTTAGAAGCGCGTCTTCAAGCAATAACTTAGTGTCTCAGTTCAGCTTAGACGCAGGTAGCCAACTCAAAGTCGAGAAAAAACTCAACCTAGGTCAAGGCAAGCAAAAACAACGTTTACAACAATATTTCCATGGCGTACCAGTTTATGGTTTCTCTGTTGCGACGTCACAATCGAGCATGGGCTTTTACAGCGACATGTCTGGCCGCGTATTAAAAAATATTGAAAAGTCGGCTGATTTTGTCAAACCTACTTTAACGGCTAACAAAGCGTTAGATATTGCGATCCGTGGCAAGTCTGACAAAGCCGTTGCAGGCCTAAAAGCTGAAAACAAACAAGCAAAATTATGGCTTTACCTCGATGATGCCGCTAAAACTCGCCTCGTTTATGTGACTTCATTTGTAGTATATGGCGATGAACCAAGCCGCCCATTCACTATGGTTGACGCGCACTCTGGTGAAGTGATTAAGCGTTGGGAAGGGATTAATCACGCTGCAACGGGCACAGGTCCAGGCGGTAACATTAAGACTGGCCAATACGAATACGGTACTGATTTTTCTAGCTTAGACGTTGAAGTGAGCGGTGACACTTGCACCATGAACTCACCTAACGTGAAAACCGTTAACCTAAACGGTGCCACATCAGGCGCCACACCCTTCTCTTATACTTGTCCGCGCAATACAGTCAAAGAGATCAACGGTGCTTACTCGCCATTAAACGATGCGCACTACTTCGGCAACGTGATCTACAAGATGTATAGCGAGTGGTACAACACTGCACCGTTAACCTTTCAGTTAACGATGCGAGTTCACTACAGCAACAACTACGAAAACGCTTTCTGGGACGGCAGTGCTATGACCTTCGGTGATGGCGCAACAACCTTCCACCCATTAGTGAGCTTAGATGTCTCGGCACACGAAGTGAGTCACGGTTTCACTGAACAAAACTCAGGGCTGGTTTACGCAGATCAATCTGGCGGCATGAACGAAGCCTTCTCAGATATGGCGGGTGAAGCCGCTGAATTTTACATGCACGGCACAAACGACTGGTTAGTCGGCGCCGATATCTTTAAAGGCAGTGGTGCACTGCGCTACATGGCAGATCCAACCTTAGACGGTATCTCAATCGGTCATATCGACGATTACTATGATGGCATCGATGTGCACCACAGTTCAGGTGTATTCAATAAAGCTTTCTACACTTTAGCTAACTTACCGGGTTGGGATACACGCAAAGCATTCCAAACATTTGTAGTCGCTAACCAATTATATTGGACGGCGGACAGCTTATTCTGGCAAGGCGCCTGTGGTGTTAAATCGGCCGCAACTGACTTAGGCTTAAGTGCTGACGATGTGGTTACTGCGTTTGCCGCTGTGGGTATCACACCTTGTGAAACGCCACCACCACCGCCACCACCAGAAGCTACTGAACTCGCCAACGGTGTTGCTGTGACAGGTTTAGCGGGTGCATCAGGTAGCAAAAAATACTACAAACTCGATGTCGCTAGCGGTGCAACTAACCTGATCTTCAATATGTCAGGCGGCACAGGTGATGCGGACATGTATGTTAAATTTGGTCAAGCGCCGACGTCTAGCAGCTATGACTGTCGTCCATACAAGTCAGGTAATGCCGAAAGCTGTGCTATTGATCCTGCTCAAACGGGAACTTATTGGGTGATGGTCAGCGGCTATAGCAGCTACACAGGTGTGAGCCTAGTGGGTGCTTATGACGGCGATGACACACCAAACCAAGCTCCAACCGCAGGCTTTACTGCAAGCTTTGCTAACGGTAACGGCAGCTTCACAAGCACCAGTACTGACAGCGATGGCGACCTGACGTCATGGAACTGGGATTTTGGTGATGGTACAAATGCCGCAGGTGCGAGTGTCAATCATCAGTATGCCCAGTCAGGCAGCTACACAGTCACACTGACTGTAACTGACAACGATGGCGCAACAGCAAGCACTTCGGCAGAATTTGCGGTTGAAGTGCCAGAAGTGGCGTTAGAAATGGCAGTAAAAAATGCGAACAAATCTCGTCGCGGTAGCATACGTGTTGCACTCGAATGGGATGGTCACAACGCTGATGAGTATACTATCTTCCGTAACGGTGTTGCGGTGGATACTTCAAGCAGCTCATCGTTTATTGACCGTTTCACCGACCTAGCTGGCGCAAGCTTCACCTATAAAGTGTGTGAAACTAACGGCCCTTGCTCAAACGAAGAAACCGTTAATTTTTAATCGCATAACCTAATCGTGCAATGGCGCTAGCGTAAAATCCTAGCGCTAATTCATCGATTCACTTCTCGTTTTCTTGTTAATGCCACTCAGCCCTTTTGAGTGGCATTTTTTATGGTCAAACGGCTCTGCCTCATTACCTAATCAGGTTTGCCTTAAGCTGTTGCCCCTTGCCCACACGTGGATGAATCGTTACTTCAAATGTCCACTTTCACCCACAGGTTTCTTCAGCAATTTACGTTGCAACGTCCGGCGATGCATTCCCAATTGGCGAGCCGTGGCGGACACATTGCCTTGGTTAGCATTGAGCACTTGCTGAATATGCTCCCACTCCAAACGCTTAGGATTAAGTGGCGAATCGTCGACTTCATCTTCTTGAAGAGTATGGGAATGCCCATCCATTTCCAGTGCGGCGAGCAAGGTTTGGGTATCCACAGGTTTAGCTAAATAATTATCGGCGCCGAGGCGAATCGCTTCCACCGCTGTAGCGATACTGGCGTAGCCGGTGAGTAACACCATAGTCACCTTGGGCAGCAGATGACGCAGCGGCACAATTAACCCTAGGCCATTAGCTTCGGCAAGCTTCATATCTAAAAGAATATGGCTAGGACGAAATTCCCGCGCCACCAGCAGAGCATCACTGGCATCATGGGTTAATCGGCATTCAAAGCCATGGCGTGTTAATCGGCGGCCTAAAATACTCGCAAGGGAAAGGTCATCCTCTACAATCAACAAACGTTTCATGAATTTACCTCGTCACTAACCTTAGTCTTGTGCGATACAGACGGCGCCAGCTCCCTTAATATAGTGAAACGAATTTGTGCCACAGTGCCACCTTGGGGATGATTAGCCAAAATCAACTCTGCACCCAAACGCTCTAAACTGGCATGACTGAGTAGCAAAGCGACACCTAAACCCTTGGGACTTTCTATGAGTAAGGTGCCCAACTGTGGCAATAAATCGGGCGCGATACCAGTGCCATAATCGCGGATCTGCAAGTAGATCTGCTCTTCGCTTGGCGCTATATCTAAACTGATATCCACCTGCGGCACACCTATGGTTTCGGCGCTGGCGCGGGCAGCATTTTCAATCAAGGCCATGATGGCAGGCGTTAAGCTCATATCAGTCAGAATACTTTGCTCTGCTAGTTGTTCAGGCACACAAGTGATCAACCAATTCAGTTCAGTTTGCGGCATTAACAACAAGGTTTTTTGCTTTAAACTGTCCACCAGCTCAATGATCTTTAGTGGGCGCTGGCGGCGATCGCGGATCGACTCCGTCGCTAATCTCAGCTCGGCAAGCGTATGTTCACAGCGACCTAACGCAGTTTCCATCTCGACAATCGTTATCGAGGTATCGCTCATGTCTTCTTTTACTTCATCGAGTAATAACCTCAGACTCGAGAGCGGTGTGGCCAGTTGATGTGCCATCTGCGCCGATACTGTGCCTAGGGCTAAGAGTTGTTCCTGACGCAATTGCCCTTCGCGCATATAGGCTAACTGCGCATCTTGGCGGCGCATACGCTTAGTGATTAACGCCACGCTGGTTGTCATCACCAATGCTGAAATCACAAAGTTGAACCACATGCCTAAATAGTGGGAACTCATGTCCATACCGTGGTGCTGCATGGGGGATTCGGGCACAGTAAAGATCATCAGGCTGTAAGCAAAGGTTGAAATAGCCGTCAGTGCCCAAGGCGCCCAGATTGGCAAAGTCACAGCCGCAAGTGCAATCGGCAACAGTAATAACGAGATAAACGCATTGGTCGCGCCGCCGGAAAAGTGCAACCAAGATATCCAAAATAGCGTGTCTAAACTGAGCGCAATAAAGAGGCCGCGCTCCTTAGCAAATAAGGGTTTACGTAGCGCCAATGTGAGCGAAAGGTATAACACCTCTAGCACTAACACATGCACTAACGGCTCCATTTGCAGGCTAAGACCAAAAGTATCGGCGGCAAACGTGGTTAAGCCTATTTGCAGCAGCAAACCTAAGGTTCGCAGTAATGCGACTTGGTCGGCAGCCTGTAGACTGGTCCCTAAGATCTTAGCCATGGCAATTCCTACAGAGTGAGTCCGAGCGTGGCAAGTGCACCACTCGATTGTGTTAATGCTTGGCGCACGCCAGTGGCAAAATTAATTTCAGAACAAATCCCCATCGCAGCTAAACGCGCACAGCTTAAGGTGCAATCCCTTGGCCGCTTGGCGTTATCTGTCGGCGTTGACTCAGGCGTTAAGTGCGCGGTACTGAGTTGTAAAATATCTCCTAAGGTCAACAACATCTGATACTTAGTCATAGTCTCTACGGCGCTAAAATGATAAATCCCCTGCACGGTAGAATGTTCAATATGCTGTGCAATCATCTTGTCTATGGCTTGGGCAATATCGGCGGTCGAGGTTGGACTGCGTATCGCCCAATGATCAACACCCTGAGCGCGACGCTCAATCAATTGGTTAACCAGCACTAGCACAGCAGATTCACTCAGCTTTTCTACTTGGCCGTAAAGGATTGGCAAGCGTAGCACGGCAAAATCAGCACTAGTGTCTAGCACTATCTCTTCGCCCTTTAGCTTAGATTCACCATAAAAATTAACCGGATGAGTGGCTGCATCTTCAGCGTACTTAGGTTGAGTGCCATCGAACACATAGTCAGTGGAAATATAGATAAGCCAAGCATTATTGGCCTTAGCTGCCATAGCTAAGGCTTGGCTGGCGGTTAAGTTAAGTGCCAATGCCGCCTGCGGATTTTGCTCGGAGACATCGGGGCGACGCTCGGCGGCGCAGTGCACTATCACTTGCGGTTGCTCGCGGGCGATAAATGCCTCGACATCCAAAGGGGCGGTAAGATCGAGTTTATGCACTCGTTCACTTGCGCGGCTAAAACCCGTGGCGATGATCTCATGTCCTGTTAATTCAAGCTGTTTTACGACAGCTCTGCCGAGTAGCCCTGTTGCCCCCGTGACCATAATCTTAGCCATATCGCCCCATTCAGTTTCAACGCATATTTATGGCTAACAATTCTAAAAGCTTTTCATATTCAACGCACTTGTTTACTCTTCTAAACCAAACTTACTTAGGGTTAACTCATGCAAGATTAACCCAAATACCCATAGGCAGAATTTGAGTACGACACTTCCTCTGATATTAGCTGGCCCCATGCTGCGCCACTGCGATGCCTCACACTTTACCCTGTGGTTTGTAAGTCGTGAGCCATTAACTGAACTTAAGCTGCGTCTTGGTGAGCAAGAGTACCTATTGCAGGATGCCGATTTACACTATGTGCCACTTGGGCAACATGCCCATCAATATCTAATAATACTGTCGCGCCCAGAGTTGCTCGCGCCCAATATCGTCACACCTTACCAAGTGTCTGCCGCTCAGCATGGTGATATTTTTGCCACGATAAGCCAGCTAAACTACGGCGATGCGTCAACGCCAAGTGTACGTTTTACCCCTGAATTAACCCAAGTATTCCACGGTTCCTGCCGCAATCCGCATCACCACAGTGACGATGCACTGGTCGCCGCCGATACCCATTTAGCCAAGATAATCAACAGGGGTGCGGAGGATGATCGCCCTGCACTTATCATAATGAGTGGTGATCAGGTCTATATTGATGATGTTGCGGGACCTATGTTAAGCGCCATAGGGCAAGTCATCGATTTGCTTGGTCTTAAACATGAGCAATTTGAAGGCGCGAGCATCACCACTAGTGAAGACATTCATTATCAACCCGCATATTTGTATCAACGGCATAAAAACCTGTTGCCTCATACCCAATATCCGGCCAAAACCGCGCTTTGGCGTTGGTATCGCAATCACCCCATTTTTACCTCCTCCATCGCCGTAAATCATTTGGTCAGCCTAAATGAAATCATCGCCCTGTATTTACTCACTTGGTCACCTGAGCTGTGGGAATTAGTGAATATCTCGAAGGATGTCGACGGCTTATTACCCGCCAATACCGCCCGCTGGCAAAATGAGTGGCAACACTTGCTTGGCTTTAAAGCTGGGTTGGGGCAAGTCAGGCGCTTTATGGCGCACATTCCCGTTTATATGATGTTTGATGACCACGACGTCACCGATGATTGGAACCTGACGGCTAAATGGGAACAAGCGGCCTACGAACACGCATTTTCGAAACGCATCATTGGTAATGCCTTAATCGGCTACACCTTATTCCAAGGACTTGGCAACGCGCCTGATAAATTTGCCGCCGATATCCGCCCGCTGCTCGATGCGTTTTTTACGCGACAAGAAAGCGAAAGTCAGGATCTGCTCATCGACGAATTACTTAAATTTGAGCAGTGGCATTACACCTTAGAGTCCTCGCCTAAACTGGTCGTGCTCGATACCCGTACCCGCCGCTGGCGCAGTGAATCTAATCTCGCAAAACCTTCCGGCTTGATGGATTGGGAGGCGTTAATGGATTTACAGCAAGAGTTACTCGGCCAGTCGAAGGTCATTATCGTCTCACCTGCGCCCATGTTTGGGGTCAAGTTGATTGAAGCTGTGCAGCGCACAGCCACTCTGATCGGCGGTTCCCTGTTAGTAGACGCCGAAAACTGGATGGCACACCCGGGCGCCGCCAATGCACTGCTGAGTATTTTTATGCACCGTAAAACCCCTGAGGAGTTTGTGATCCTCTCCGGCGATGTGCATTACTCCTTTAGTTACGACATCAGTATTCGTTTTAGACGCAGTAGCCCTAACATCTACCAAATCACCTGCAGCGGTATTAAAAATCACTTCCCTGAGAAGCTGTTACCGATTTTCGATAAACTCAATGGCTGGTTTTATGGCCACTTTTCACCACTTAACTTGCTGACAAAACGTAAACGTATGTTGCTGCGCGGCAGGCGACCAAATGGTGAGCCGAGTAAACGTCTAGTGAATAAAAGCGGAATAGGTATGTTGGAATTAGCTGATGATGGTGCACCAACAAAAATTGCGGTTTTACATGGCGATATGAGCGAAACCCTGTTCGAACCACCCAAACAGGAATAACAGATTAAACGGGTTTATTATGTTTAACCGTTTCAGGCTGAGTGGCACCAGAGCCAGAATCCATCAAAGGCGTATTTTTGGATAACGCCTCATCGGTTTTGGCAGGTTTTGGCTGAGCCTGATTGAAAATCAGTGCTTCTGGCTGCGACTTATTCGATGGTTTTTCATGCGCCATTTGATCCCAAATGATCTTAGGGCTTTGATCCCGCTCGGCATCGGCTTCTGCTGTCGATGTGCCAGACGAACTTGGTTTCTTCGGTTCAATCACCGCACTCGCCTTACGGATCTCGGCGGCAATGTCATTCAGATAAGGCTGCTTAGTCCAGTCACCAAAATACATGGCCCCCACTAATACTGCAGCGCAAAGCAAGATAGAGAAGATCGCAGATTTGGTCATAATGGACTTCCTTTAAACAATCGTAATATGGCTCCCTATGGCAGAGACTCAGATACTGCAGATTGTATTCATACCATCACAGGGCCAAGCACACAATTGCACCCGATTATTTCCTTTAAACAGACTGGAAATAATGCTTTCCGCTGACTAAAACTCAAAACCTTGACATTGCATGTCGTGGTGCATCCCGCTCACTGGGTCAATAAAACGTAACCGCTGCGCCATCAACTTAAGAGGCGTCGCAAAGTTATCCGGCCCTTTAGGTAATAAGCTTGGATAAAATCTGTCGTTTAACAATGGCATACCTAAGCTTTGCATATGCACCCGCAACTGGTGAGTTTTGCCGGTAATCGGGCTCAAGTGGAACAAACCAAGATCGCCTTTTATGGCCACTAGGCTAATTTCGGAATGGGTATTTGCCTCGCCTTCCACGATTTTCATGGTAAAACTCGGGTCGCTCGGCTGCATGCGGTTTGTTACCGTCCAGTGCAATGGCAAAGTTAAGCAGCCCTGTTGATATTGTTCAATAATCTCAGGAGTCAACTTGGCAATCGCTTGATAGTCTTTACGAATCGCATCGTCAATAAAGAGTTGATGATAGAGCGCACGGGTTTCAGGCGCGACCGTCATCAGGATCACTCCAGCGGTTTCACGATCAAGCCTATGAGCGGGCGCGATAGTATCAATGCCAGTACGCAATCTTAGTCTATGCACCAGACATTCGTTCACATAGTTGCCGCTTGGCGTCACAGGCAAAAAGTGCGGCTTGTAGGCCAAAATAACATTGTCATCTTGGAATAGGATCTGTTCTTCGAAGGGAATTTTCGCTTCCACCGGCACTTCACGGTAGTAATACACCCGTGCTGCAGGGCGATATTCAGTGTCCAATGCGATCAAACTGCCATCCCGCCAATGCACTTTTCCGTCGAGGATCCGCTGACGCCATACATCTTCACCTATACGGGCAAAATGTTGTGCAAGAAAGGCAAACACTGTGGGTTTATCTGTGACATTCACAGGAAGCACTATGTAAGAAGGTTGGGCGGCGCGGGCAGATGCTGTCATATCACAAAAAAAGCGGCTATATAAAGCCGCTATTCTAGCCTTTTTGTGGTTTTTCAGTCCACATGGGACTTGATGAGTTGCAGCACGAAGTCCAAGGTTTTATGGCAATCTGGCTGATTCACTAACACTAATTTATCTTTGTTATACATGGGCAAAACCTCGAGCCAGCGTTGGCTCACCCAAGCGGCGTCTTCCAAATGCACTTGAGAATAGAGCTCAAACAGATCGGGATTCACTTCATAAAATTGCTCTAATGCGGCGCTTATCAACTCAAATTCACCTTTAATCGGCTCTTCTTGCCAGTTACGGCAAGGTAAAGTACGCGCCATCCACAGCTTATCTTTGGCCTGCGCCGCTGAGAGGATGCTGACGCGTTGACGCCCTTCGAGCACTATGCTGAGTGAATCATCTTCTAGCTGATTAAAATCGATAATGTCACATTGGGTGGCAGTGGGATAACAGGGCGGACTACCACTGGGTCTAATGGTGGCAAAGGCGAGCACATACTTTCCCTTGAATACATCGGCCACCATGCGCAGATGACCGGGGTCAACCACACGAACCTCCACCCGTCCCTGTGGCAGTAACAAGGCATCGCGCATGAGTAACGCCATTTCTCGTGTTTGCATAGCAACCTCCTGCCCCAAATAGAAGGAAACGAACTCAATGCATTCGTATTTCCTATTATTGTAGAGTGTAGCAGGTGAAAGAATTTCCTTCCTGAAGCCGCTGAGCGCACAAAGAAATTTGCGGCCCCGCTATTTTGAATCAAGGCATTTCAACCACGTCATGTCAAACCCAGTTTTCTAAGCACAATTACAGCGAACTAAAAACGCTCCAGTCGCTCTAGCACATTTCCCCTTACGACAACCTCAGCAAACTCCTCGGCCAGACGTTCACTCAAAGCCACAGACGTGCGCCAATATTGCATCCGCTGCGCCGTGTCCAGTTGCTTAAAATCTTCACGGTCGGGGATTTTGCCAAAGGGCAATGAAGCGACAAATTCGGCCGATGGCGCCAACACTAGCGCATTGTGATAATTAGCGCGACCTTGGCGCCACTTCAAGGATTTATCGAACCATCCTGGGCTGATGATCGGATAAAAATGCGGATACAACGTCAGCCCCTTGGCACGGGATAAAGGCAAATCAAAATGATAGTCGGTAATGCCGCCATCGTAATACTGCCCATCGGCAACGCCTTCAATTTGGGACACAGGGGCCAGCAATAAAGGAATCGACCCCGTTGCTAACATCACAGCATCGACATTAGCCTCAGTTAATTCAACCTGCTGACTGGGTAAATCGTTGAGTTGCAAAAAGGGAGATGCTGCAGCTTGTTGGCTAAAGACCACACGCTCAAAATGCCAACCTAAACTCCGACGGCTCACTAAGTTGGTCGCCGCCGTCATCGCCAGCCCCGCCGCAAGCGGAAGCTTTGCCGTTAAACGATTTAAATGTTTAGCACGGCACACGATGAAATGACTGTGAATATGAGCGTTATTAACGATTTCCCTGCCACCATTTTCCCCTAAAATGCCCTGCACTACGCCTTTAACTTGCGTACTGACTTCCTGCGGTGTTGGCATACTGTCGTAACGCTGACCAATATAAAAATCCTCTAAGCGGCCATAGGCTATGAGGGGATCTTGCTGCGCCAAACACGCTAAACGCCAAGCCCCAGAGGAAGCGCCTAATGTATATAAAGGCGTTTGCCTGTCTTTGAAAAATTCAGCAAACAAATACTTATCTAGCCCTGCGATACCAAGCCACTTAGGTCCACCAGAGGCGGCAAGCAACTGGGTAAAATGCTCAGCTTTAAGGCCTTGTTCTGCCAAGGTGTTAAATGCTGTTGGTCCTGCGAGAAATCGTAACGCTGACAATTCTATGTACCTTAAAACCAATGCCATTAGAGCAAAATAAAATAGTAAACCACGAAGGTATACGTCAATAAACAATTCATATCATCGACTTAACTCAGCCGCAATGTGCATGCGACAACGTGTATTGTGCCGTACGAAGCCTCAAAAGCACGCAGGTCGATAGGGAGGTTTTCATCAATATATTCAACTGCATTTTAAATATTATTTAGAACACTAGGCTCTGAGTTAGCACATTTACGTCTAAATGTAACAATTGTTACAATGATAACCTTCTCGGCATCAGATTGTTATTTTATCTGCACACCTAAGTTCGAGTATTGGGTTACAAACATCATTGAGAGGTTTTTATGCGTCTAGCCGTTATCGCATTGGCAGTGTCATCCACACTGGTTATTCCAGCAGTCCAAGCCGCAGAGCAACAAACCGGCTTCGAAAAAATCGAGATCATAGGCTCACGCATAGCACTACGCACGGCAACTGACAGTGTTGCGCCGGTCGATATCATTACTGCCGAACAACTCGAATCAACCGGTATGACCGAAACCGCTAAAGCGCTGCAATTTGCGGCGCCAAGCTATAGCTTCCCATTCTCCTCGGTGACTGACGGTTCAGATGCGGTGCGCCCCGCGAGCTTACGCGGCCTGTCGCCAGACCACACCTTAGTACTCGTAAATGGCAAGCGTCGCCATGGTTCTGCTCTAGTACATTTAAGCGGCACCATGGGAAAAGGCTCCTCTAACGTCGATTTAAATGCTATTCCAATGACAGCGATAAAACGCATTGAAATTCTCCGAGATGGAGCCTCGGCACAATACGGTTCAGATGCGATTGCTGGCGTGATTAACGTGGTACTCAAGGACAGCGATCAAGGGGGAAGCGTCTCGGCGCAAGCCGGACAAACCTACCAAGGTGACGGTGAGCAATGGCGTGTAGGCGTTAACCATGGGATCAGTTTAAGCAATGATGGCTTTGTGAATGTCGCCCTAGAAGCGCATCACAAAGACAGCACAAACCGCGCAGGATTAGATCCACGGCAGCAATACCCTAAGTTCGCAGATGGCTCAGCAGATCCACGCGAAGCGACATTTAACCGTAAGAGCCACCACGTTGGTGATGCCGAATATGATAATGTCGGTTTGTTTATCAATGCGGCTCAGCCTATATCTACCGACGGAAAACTGTATGCCTTTGGTGGTATTAGCCAACGTGAAACTAAATCGGGTGCTTTTTACCGTTTAGCTCTCGATGCCCGTAACTTACCCGAAGTGTATCCCGACGGTTTTTTACCGCAAATTAACCCCAAAATTATCGATTCATCTCTTACCCTAGGCTATGAATTCAACCTGAGTGACTGGGACATTGATGCCTCAGTAGGATATGGTAAAAATTCATTTAACTATAATATCGTCAATACCTTAAATGCTTCCTTAGGTCCTGAAACTCCTACCGAGTTCGACGCAGGAACGCTATCGACCCGTGAAGCCAATATCAATTTGGATATTTCCCGTTATTTTGCCTTTATAAACGATTCTGAAATTCTGTTTGCAACCGGTGTTTCATGGCGCCAAAACGGCTATGAAATTGAAGCCGGAGAAGAAGATTCGTATATTAATGGTGGCTATAATGGCAAAGCGGCGGGTAGCCAAGGTTTCACCGGTTTTACCCCTGAGTCGCAAGTGGATGAAACCCGTGATAACACTGGCGTTTATATGGAACTCGAGAACCAGTTAACCAATGAGTTTTACTGGGCGGCGGCGCTGCGTTATGAAAACTATTCTGACTTTGGTGGCAACACCAGTTGGAAATTAGCGGGCCGTTACGACTTCACCGATAACTTGGCCCTGCGCGGTACCATCAACACTGGCTTTAGAGCGCCGAGCGTACAACAACTGTACTTCAGCAATATCTCGACGCTGTTTAATCCCGATCCTGTGACTGGTCAGTTGGTGCCTATTGAGTCAGGTACTTTTAACACCCTATCGCCAGTGACCAAAGCACTGGGTATTAATGAGTTAGATCCCGAACTATCCCAGTCATTCAGTTTAGGCTTGGTGTACACCAATGACACAGGCTTAGCACTGACATTAGATGCATATCAAATCTCCATCGATGATCGCATTATTCTGTCGAGCTCAGTGACGCCTAATGATTCGCCCGCCGTAGCGGCCGCGTTAGCGGGCACCAATGCAGAATCGGCGCGCTTCTTTATCAACGCTGTCGATACTCGCACCCGTGGTGTTGACCTTGTGGTGAGCCAAGATTTTGATATCGGCACTTGGGGCGATTTACGGGCGAACTTAGCCTATGCCTATAATAAAACCGAGATCCAAGACATCAATCTGCCGTCTATTTTAGGCGGATTAGAAAAGAAACTCTTTGATAGTATAGAAAGAACCCGCATGACGTCTGCTACGCCGCATAACACGGGCAGTATTGGGCTGACCCATGAACTCGGGGATTTTAAAACCAATATCCGCTTAAACTACTTTGGTGACTATAGTGAAGGTTATTCAACGGGTGATGTGAACTATAGCGATCAGTGGGTGATGGATCTGTCGGTAAAATACGCCGCCACCAATGCGCTAAGCTTTACCGCTGGGGTGCAAAACTTGTTTGATGTGTATCCAGAAAAACGACCAGATAACAATAACTTCAATGGTATCTTTGTATACCCATTAACCAATACCCCCTTTGGCTTTAATGGTGGTTACTACTTTTTAGAAGCCAAATACACTTACTAAACCCGTTTTAGCTAAGTTTAATAATACTTGATGTAGAAACAGGTCATTCAATGGCCTGTTTTTTTATGCCGAAATGTTTAGGCCTGCTTCCAATCGACAAAGCTTATGTCCTAACTGTGGTGATCGGATTATAATCTTTACCATTCGCTCATTTCACTTCCACCATGTCGAGTAGCCGATGATCGTCGATACCTTAAAAAACCGCCATATTTATCAATCCTTAAGCCCTCGGCTTGCGACTGCATTAGAACATCTAGCGACGACCGACTTTAGTCAGCTACCCGTAGGTAATTATCCCCTCGATGGCGACAATATTTTTGTGATAGTGAATGACTATCAAACCAAACATAAGTCGACAGAACCCTTTGAAGTTCATCAAAAATATATCGATGTGCAATATGTTTTCAGCGGTGAAGAAGAGTTTGGTTACTTGCCACTAGCGGAGCAAACACCCTCGAAACCCTATTTTGAAAAACACGATTACGCCGAGTTTGATTACGAGGCAAACCAAGCCAATGCCTCTTATATCAAACTCAAAGCAGGCATGTTTGCGTTATTTTTCCCCGGTGACATGCATATGCCCGGCACAGGCGATATCGCCACGGCGGTGCGTAAAGTCGTGATAAAAGTGAAGATCTAAACCTTATGCCATCTTTGCCGAACCTGAGCGTTCGATTTTTAGAGAAATAGCAACTGAAGAGCACAGTGATATGCGCTTTGGCTATTTCCGATTAAAGCCAAATATTGCTAAAATTGTCACAAATTTAAAGGAGAGTCCCTGAAATGCCCATTTACGTTGTCGGTCACAAGATCCCCGATTCAGATTCAATCTGCGGTGCTATCGCGTTAGCCTATTTAAAAAACCAAATCGGTGAAGAAGCCATTGCCGCACGTTTAGGTGAATTGTCACCCGAAACCGCTTTTATTCTGGAACGTTTCGGCTTCGAAGCTCCAGAATACAAAACCAGCTACGCTGGCGAGCAAGTGTATATCGTTGACCATTCAGAACTGACTCAAGCACCGGATGATATCGCCCAAGCGACTATCGTCGGGATTGTCGATCACCACAAGCTAGGCGATCTCACCACAGATACACCGCTAGAATGCTGGATCCGCCCAGTAGGTTGCAGCAACACAGTGATCAAGATGATGTTCGACTTTTACCAAGTCGCTATCCCTAAAAATATCGCTGGCATAATGATGTGCGCCATTCTGAGCGATACCGTGATTTTCAAATCACCCACTTGCACCACTGCCGACATTCGCTGCGTTGAAGCGTTAGCTGAGATCGCCGGCGTTGAAGATTTCAAAGAACTGGGCATGGAAATGTTCAAAGTGAAATCAGCCGTACAAGGCACACCAGCGCGCGACCTCGTTATGCGCGACTTTAAAGACTTTAACATGAACGGTAACTTGGTCGGTATCGGCCAGTTAGAAGTGATCGACCTGTCAGTATTTGACGATATCAAGGCCGAGCTAGAAGCCGATATCAAAGCGCTCAAAGTGGAAGGTAACCGCCACAGCGTTTTATTGCTGCTGACTGACATCATGAAAGAAGGTTCAGAGTTATTGATTGTGTCTGACGATGCGGAGCTGACCCAACGTGCCTACGGTAAAGATACCGTCGATGGCAAAGTGTGGTTAGACGGCGTATTAAGCCGTAAGAAACAAGTCGTTCCACAGCTACAAGCGGCATTCGCCTAGTCGCTTTATCGTCGCGACTGTAGTACAGGTATTAAGGCCGAACTGAGTTCGGCCTTTTTTATATTTCAGGTAAAAACGGCCCCCCTGCGTTACGCCTATTCACCGCCACTAACGAAAACTGGCATGAAACTTTGCTCATAAATCTATCCAGCCAGAGAAGTTGGCGAGTATGATGGGCTAATTGTCCCACTGATTCGATCACTTTCATCCATGCCTGAAGCGCTACAACATATCATCACCGAACTCACCCCTTGGCTGCAGCAATACGGCTATGTGCTGCTATTTATCGCGATTGCTGTCGAGGGTTTTGGCATTCCAGCGCCGGGGCAATCCTTATTGATTGTTGCAAGTTTATTAGCTGCTGCAGGGCAAATGTCACTGCCATTGGTGTTGATCGTCGCAGTTTGCGCTGCACTCTGCGGTAACAGCTTGGGATATTTTATCGGTTGGCGCTTTGGTGATGTGTTGCTTAAGAAGGGTTGGATAAAACCGCAATTGGAAAACAAAATCCATGGCGTTATTGGCCAATATGGCATTGCCGCTTTAGTGCTGAGTCGTTTTGTTGAGGGATTAAAACAATTTATGTTTATCGGCTGCGGTCTCGCTAAAATGCCACTAAAACAATTTGTGATTGGCAATGCTCTCGCCACCAGCATTTGGGTGGCACTCTTTGGATTAGGCCCAGTGTTAATCCGCGATGAAATCGCTCCCATGCTGGCGTTTTACCACCAGCATAAGTACCCCACATGGGCCATGGTCAGCCTAATACTCGCCGCACTAATCACTTTTACTTGGCGCAGGTGGCAAACCAAAAATCCGTAGTAGGCAATTAAGCCTTGCTTACTACTTAAAATAGTTAAGTTACCGTTAGCCACATACTAATTGCGTTTGTTGCTTACAGGCATTTTGAGATTGTTCCGTCGACTCATTGCCTATACAAAAATCTAACCTTATGGTTCTTCTTTCAGAAGTCATTACGTTCGTAGCGGCAGTGGGGACCCAGTTCCATTTTTTTAATATCTGACTTGAGTATTTACCCAGCGATTTTTGAGGAACAGATTTAACGACTTCGATATTTTCGGCCTTACCCGACTCTGAAATATCAAAAGACATGACAGCACAACCAGCAATGCCCGAACGAGCGAGTTCCATTGGATATTGCGGGGCACTTTTATTTTCACGTTCCCAAATAAAACCACTCGTTGGTTTTATATCTGTAACTTGCACATCCCCATACACATTATGACTTTTTGCAAAACAATAGTTTGATACAGCGAAAATAACCAAGGCGGATAAAATTGAACACTTCATATACACTCCATTGTTTAATGAATTAAAATAATGTCTTATCACTAATTATTTTTTGATTAATAACCACTAACCCTGATAGTACTTAAGTGGTGAATAACGTTAATATAGCTAATACTTATTCACCAAAACCAATGACTCTAAATAAATAGTAAGCCAAAGTTTACTTCAGTTTACAAGTTAACCTACCGAACTTAGCACTCCATCGCAAGACTTGACGATGAATGTCGAAATATTTGTTTTTAATTAAAATGAGTAAAATAAATTTACTTATGAACCATTTATTAAAAATAAAAAGCGCTTTTACGTTGTTTGGAACACACATTGAAAGCACTTTCAAAACAAGGTTAAGCTCTTTAAAACTCAATCACTTTATGCCTTCAGTTTCAACCTTAGGTTGAGGTTCTGCACCGTCATTTGGCTTAGCCTCAGGCTTTGATTCCGGCGCTTTAATTGGCGCGGGTGGCGCCTCAGTCGCAGCAGGCTTATCTTGTTCCTGTGATACGTTTGGCTCCTGCAATGGTGCATTAACCTTAGGTGTCGGTGAGCTTTGCTCTTCAGGTAAAGGCTCGACAATAATCACTGGCTCTTGTGGCACAGGCGTTTCACCTTCGGTAGATGTTGCAGCTTCTGACTCTGGCGCTAAGGTGCCAAGATCTTGGTTCGCAGGGCTTTCCACCGCATGTTTAGGTAATTGATTTCGATATAAATCAATCATACGCATCACCTCAGACAAGGCTTTACCATGCTCAGGAGTGAGAATGCCATTGTGCCCAGAGACGATTTCGTCCGACACGGCCAGTACCCATACGGCTTGCATATTGGCATCGGGGCAGGTTTGCACGGTACGACGAGCCTGCAGGCGAGCACGAATTTTCCAGCCTGATTGAGGCAGCGTCATCATACAGCCAGGGATTTGATCGTGCGCCATCAAGGCCGAAGGCATCTTCATTGGCGTGGTGCAATTGCCACCAGAGCATTTGTCAATATCGTGGGTAATCGCCCAAGAGTTCCCGACAGCGCGCTCGCCGTCCTTGATGTAATTGAAGGCTTCTTTCACTGCAAAATCCCCCTTCGATTGCAACACCACCATACTCGGTTTTTGTCTATCTAAGCTCACCAACGTATCTAATGGCTGATACTCTTTAGCAGGTACGGCAGGATTTAACAGTAAGAATAAATTAGGATTATCCTGCTGATTATCAATGGCGGCTTTGATGCGATCTTTACTCGCATGCAAAACAACAGCACCGCCAAGACTATGGCCAATCACAGTGTACCGCAGCAGTTTATGCTGTGTTACTAAGCTATCAAGCTTATCCAGCAACTGTGATAGACCTAACTGCCCGATACGTTTAGCAACCCGTTTACGCTGTAAAATAGTGGGAAAATCTAAGGGTTCAATCCAACTTTTTGCATCATCTGAGCCATCGATCCAAAAAGGATCATATTTATCGCCCCGCCAGCCAATATACAAACCCAACAAGTTACGCTGGGTATCGGACGCGGCCATTTGCTGATAAAACTGCTCAAAGGCAATAAAGTTTTCATCCTTAGGCTCAGCGCTATGATGCCAGCCATGGACAAAAATCAATAATTCAGGGATCTGTGCAGGCTCTGGATATAAAATTCGCGTCTCTAAACCTTGCCATTGCCTTTCGTCGTGGGGCTGACCTTTATCATTAAACTCAATCACATGAAAATTTTGCTTAGCGATATCAGGGCCGGGGATGTGGTAAGCCTGATCTGGAATAAAAGGAAGTAGGACACAAAGTAATAACAACATTAAAAACAGTAACTTGTACTGAGTAAACTTTTTCAGGCTCATTTATAACAACATAATTAACGGCCAGGCTAGGCCAAAATAGACGTGCTGAAAGGGACTAACAGCAAAATTGACGAAATTATACGCTAACGCCATTAACCCAGCTAGTGCCTAAGTTGCTTTTCATCTAAACAGCAATGCTGTTTAACGCCAAGTATCGGGAAGCGTGACTTGGCTCCATAACTCTTGGCACAGCGGCTGACTATTGTGCCAGTCGCCGCCGTTAATCCATTTAACCAGCGTATCCCCCACCTTTGGATATGCAATTGGATTAGGCGATGCCGTTTTAAGCCAGCGCTTAACTATGTTCACATCGAGACTCATCATGCTATCTGCAGCCGCTAAAAGTTGTAACGCCGCCACATTCGATAACTGCTCAAACTGGCCAATCAGTGGTTTGACTAAGAGTTTTTTACCTAAGGTTAATGCTTCGCTGGCAAGCTCAAAGCCCGCATTGCCTATCACACCACCGCAGCTGGCAAGATGTTGCTTAAACCCCTCACGATTAAAACCGTGCCATTTAATGTGCTCAGCAACTTGGCCTTTAGGTTGTTGGCTGTGATATACCAAAAACTGATAATCACTAAAATGAGACAGAAAATGAGCAATCATATCCGCATCTTCAAAAGGTAAATAAACTAAAATCTGATGCGTGTGTTCGAATGGGCTGGCATCCACTTCGACAAAAGGCGGCAAAATAGGGAAGCCAAAATGATGCCAATGACACCCCAGCGCCACATCCACTGGTGCAAAATAATTGAGCAGCATCTCATTAAACCAAGTGCTACCGAGTTTTGGCACCGGATGAGTTAACGCCGCCTGATGGCTAATCCCAATGGATGGCACGCCTTGGCGCCGCGCAGCCCAAGCCGACACAGGTTCAAAGTCGTTGAGTACTAAATCATAGCAACTGAGATCTAAGGCTTTAATATCTTTAAATAACGACAAGGACAAATTTTGTCGGACAGTTTGTGGCACATTCACGCGCCCGGAGTGCGTCGCAAACGTCATTCCCGCTTGAACGCGATAATCACCAAAGCACTCCATATCGAAAAACTGATCAGGCTTGCGTCCCGAAAATAGAAAGTCCACTTCAATATCTTGTTTCATCAATGCTTTAGCCATGACGCGTGCACGACTTAAGTGGCCATTCCCTGTGCCTTGAACTCCGTAGAGTATTCGCATTACGTATCCTTAAACTGATGAGTGAAGGAGAATTCCCACTAATGAAATGATTAACAGGCGCATATTTGAATTAAATCACTGGATGAACCAGCAATACCGACCCAATCCCCAATGTGGCTCCCGCCAGAATATCTAAGGGATAATGCACGCCAAGAGCAATACGTGAGCCCCCTATGCTAAAAGCCCATAAATACGCCACAGGAGCCGCCGCTGGATAGATTTGCGCCACGCTCGTTGCCATCACAAAGGCCGCGGCTGTATGACCAGACGGTAAACTGAAGCGATCCGATGGTTCAAAACCACTCTCAAATCCCACTAATGCATGGCATGGCCGTGTGCGACGAATACTATTTTTCAATAGTAAATACAGAGGTAACTCAACCAAAAAACTCGCTAACATCAAATTAAATAGAGCCTGTCCTTGAGCGTGCGTCAGCATCAAACCCACGGACAAATATAAATACACATGCCCATCGCCACTCGCTGATACCCGCTTTGCATGGGCATATAAACCATGGTGCTGGGTGAAGCTCACGATATAGCAAAACATTCGCTTATCTAAGTCTGCAACGTAACTCAACATAAAACAGGCTCCTTGCTGGCATACCAGCGAGTTTTACTGTGATGTTAATCTGTGCATTCTCTCGACGACGCTTAGAGTGCTTAGTCTGAAACCGACCAACTCACCAAGGCTCTATTCACGATTGAATTCGTTATTGACTGCTCACGGCTAATTTGCTGTTTGCTAATAGTTAAACCTAAACCACATTAGCTAAAGCACTATTAGATAGCTTGAGACTAAGAAAGACCTGTGACGGCTAAGTGACATCTGCTCGAAGGTTTTATGACAAGAAGCATGGCTGAGGTTTTGATCTAGAAGGATTCTAGGGACGTTATGCTGGGGTTAAGGGATTTATTTAGGAATAGCGATAGGACTGAGGCAGAATATTGTGTTGCTCTAAATGTGAATCCCAAGAGCAACACAATCAAATAAACTTAGGCTGCGGCGGGAGTATTCGCCTTAGCGCGGTAAATTTTCGTCAAATGGTAAATATTAATACAAGCAACAAACGCATTCATGCCAGCCACTGGCCAAGCAGAAATAAACACCCCATAAACAACAAATAGGGTACATCCCACAAAATTCAACCATCGCAACCAAATGATATTCTTCATCATTAGAGAGATCGCCACCATTACAGAGGCAAAATAACCAATAATTTCAATCGTATTTACAGCTTCCATAGGCACCTCTCGAAGGCCCTCTACCGTCCATAAGCGTAACGGGGGGTCCATGCCCCTAAAGCAAATTAAGTTAAGTAAGTTAATTTAAACTTGGGATATAATACCAAAGCACGCAACAGAGTTGTAATAAAAAACCGTTATTTAATGACTAATATCAAGTTTTACCGCATAACTTCTAAAGTGCGACGAAAATTTACTACAGATGTGTTAACAGCCCAATGGCAACAATACCGTGATTGATAACACTTTTCTTTTCAAGAATCCCTTTTATACTGGCGTAAACTCGCTAAACTGTACGCAACGCGGATCAATAGGAGTGTAAATATGGAATACAACACCTCAGAATTATGTGACATGTACTTAGATGTCGTAGATGTAGTCGAGCCCATGTTCAGTAACTACGGTGGTTGTAGCTCTTTTGGCGGTTCTATTAGCACCATCAAGTGCTTTGAAGACAACGGCCTAATCACCGAAGTCCTACAAGAGGATGGTCAAGGTAAAGTCTTACTCGTTGATGGTGGTGGCTCATTACGCCGTGCGCTGATCGATGGTGCTATCGCTGAACTTGCGGTTAGCAACAACTGGGAAGGCATTATCGTTTACGGTTCTGTACGCGATGTGGATGCATTGGAAGAGTTAGACATTGGTATTCAGGCTCTTGCCTCTATTCCAGTGGGTGCTGATGGCAATTCAGTGGGCGAAGTGGAAATTCCGGTCAATTTTGGCGGTGTGACTTTCTTACCCGGCGATCACATTTATGCTGATAACACAGGTGTGATTTTATCACCTGAACCTCTCGACATTGAGTAATCTCACTGTTCAGCCAAGAAAGCCAGCTAAGCTGGCTTTTTTATTCACTATTTTCAACGTTTCCCCATTGAATCCTCGCGCCACACTGGCCACAATAGCTCGACTCCGGCCGAATAAGAATATCAATCTATGCCTGAATTTATTCCCTTTACCCAGACAGATATTGCCTCATTAGTCAGCCCAAGAACCGGCGAAACTAAATTAGGCCAATGCGTCCATCTGGCTAATCACGAACATAGGTTAGAGACCATACTCGCCACTGCCAAAGCCCACGGGGCAAGCTTCGCCATTTTCGGCGTCGGTGAAGATATCGGCCCACGCGCCAACTTAGGCCGCGGCGGCGCGACCGATGCGTTCACTACCAGCATGCGCCAATTGCTCAATCTGCAATCTAATCGCTTTCTTTCTGGTGCCGAATGCCTAGTATTAGGCCAAGTGAACACCGCCGATCTGCAGCAACAAACTTCGGGTAATACAACAGCTAACACTAACGTCACCTTAGATGAATTACGCGATGCGGTGGAGCAACTCGATGAGCGCGTTATCCGCATCGTGAGTGCAATTTTAAAGGCAGGTTTAGAACCCATACTTATCGGCGGCGGCCACAACAATGCCTATGGTTTGTTGATGGCAACCTACGGCCACTACCAACGCCAAGTCGCCGCGGTGAATCTTGACCCTCATTCGGATTTTCGTCTGCTTGAAGGTCGTCACAGCGGCAATGGTTTTAGTTACGCTGCCGATCGCGGCGCCTTAGGTTGCTATCATGTACTGGGTTTACACGAGTTAAAAAACAGCGAAGCCAACCTAAGCCAACTCAGCGAATTTGGGGGCACTTGGCATAGCTTGCAACAAATTTGGGTTCGCCGTGAAATCAGCCTTGGCCAAGCTTTACTTGAAATCGCCGCCAAACTAAATGACACAGGTTTACCCGTAGGATTAGAACTTGACGTAGATGCTATCGCTAAAATGCCCAGTAGCGCTTCAACCGCTGCAGGTGTGCCATTGCTCGATGCGGCGCATTATGTCAGCTATATCGCCCGCCACTGCCTATGCGCTTATTTGCATTTAGCCGAGGCTGCACCAAGTTGCCACGAAGCGGGAATTGAAGCCGGATTCAGGGATGTAGGCCAAAGCCTAAGCGAGCTTATCTACGCTTATGTGCAGGCTCGCATGCAATTTTTGGCACAATGAATATCACCAGTTACACCCAACTGGGCGCTAAGCTATTCACCAAATCCTGATATTGTGGTCTAATGCCTGTCCATTTTACGTGGTCGCTAAGCACTTAATCCTACGACTGTTCAGGAGTGCCTCAAGCTAAGGCATTGCAGTTAGTTTACTAGCTCGATCACAGAGTGATAGATCAAAGATTCAGCAAATGCAGGCGATGGCTTACACTCGCAACTAATACATTGCAAAACAATAGGAACACATTGATGTCTGAGGGCGAATCTAAAAGTACCCACTTTGGTTACAAAACCGTAGAGGCAGATAAAAAGGCTGAACTCGTTGCCGGCGTGTTTCATTCTGTTGCCGCTAAGTACGACATAATGAACGATGTGATGTCCTTCGGCATTCACCGTTTTTGGAAACGTTACACCATTGAAGTCTCTGGCGCCCGCCCTGGCATGAAAGTGCTCGATTTGGCCGGCGGTACAGGTGACTTAACCGCAAAATTCTCTCACTTAGTGGGCGATAAAGGTGAAGTGGTTTTAGCTGACATTAACGATTCCATGTTAAAAGTCGGGCGCACTAAGTTGCGCGACAAGGGCATAGTCAACAATGTCAGTTATGTGCAAGCCAACGCCGAAGCATTGCCGTTTCCCGATAACCACTTCGACATCATTACCATCGCCTTTGGTCTGCGTAACGTGACCGATAAAGATGCGGCGCTGCGTTCAATGAATCGCGTGCTTAAGCCTGGTGGCAAGTTATTAGTGCTAGAGTTCTCTAAGCCTCAGCATGAAATTATGCGTAAAGTGTATGATTTATATAGCTTCAAAGTCTTACCTAAGATGGGCGAGCTCATCACTAAAGATGCCGACAGCTACGAGTATCTGGCTGAATCGATCCGCATGCACCCAGATCAAGACACATTAAAACAAATGATGGTTGATGCAGGCTTTGAACAAGTCGACTACACCAACATGACCGACGGCATTGTCGCATTGCACCGTGGTTATAAATTCTAATGATGCCGCAAGAAGTTGTGCTGCTTGCCTGCGCCGCAATTGAAACGGGTCTGAAAAAACTTCAGGCCCAAGCGGGCGACGATTATTCGCGCCAGCGCCAGTTGCATGGCAAAGTGTTTCGTATCCAATTATCGCAGCTCAGCTGGCCATTCTATTTAGTGTTTGCCAAAGAGATCCAAGTACTGAGCCGCTATGAAGGCGATGTCGATGTCAGTCTACATGCCGATGCGACGACGCTTTATCGCGTGTCCGAAGGCGCAAACCTGACTGAACTAATCAAGCAAGATAAACTCAAGCTTGAGGGCGATCTCAATTTATTACAAAGCTTTAGCCAATATCTACGCGGTATCGAATTTGACTTTGCCGAGCCAATATCCCGTTATTTAGGTGATGGTCCCACTCACAAACTCATCTGTTCTAGCCATCAGGCAAAAGACTTTGCACTCGAAGTGTTGCGTAAAACCCGCTCCCACTTAGGGCAACTCGCAGTTGAAGAGTATCGCCTCGCACCGCACCCAATTGAGTTAATGCACTTTCGCGATCAAATGGATGATTTAGTTGCCGACACTCGCGCGATTGAACAACGGATTGCCCAATTAAGAGACCAAATTAAGCCATGACCTTTGCCAGTATCCGCCGCGGTTACCACGTCATCAAGACCTTACTTCAGTACGGGTTAGATGACGTATTGCCGCCAAAGATGACACCTTGGTACTTTAAGCTCGCCCGTAACAGCCTATTCTGGATCCGCAATAAGCATAAAAATAAGCCCGGTGGCGAACGCTTAAAACTGGCGATGCAGGAACTCGGTCCCGTTTATATCAAGCTTGGGCAAATGCTCTCAACCCGCCGCGATTTACTCAGCGATGAATGGGCCAGTGAATTGGCCATGCTACAGGACAAAGTGCCGCCCTTTGATGGTACACTTGCCCGCCAAGCGATTGAAGCTGAGCTAAAAGCGCCGATTGAATCCCTATTCGATGACTTTAATGAAACACCACTGGCCTCAGCCTCTATTTCTCAGGTGCATACCGCGACCCTCAAATCTAACGGCAAAGACGTCGTACTTAAGGTGCTACGCCCGAATGTAGAAGCCAAGATTCAAGCCGATCTGCAGTTGATGTCGCAAACGGCCAAACTGATTGAATACCTCCTCGGTGAAGGTAACCGCCTGCGCCCTGCTGAAGTGATCGAAGATTACCGCGTGACCATTTTAGGCGAGTTAAACCTTAAGCTCGAAGCCTTAAACGCAGTCAAGCTACGCAACAACTTCCTCAACTCAGATGCGCTCTATGTGCCTTATGTGTATGAAGAGTTTTGCTATCCACGCCTGATGGTGATGGAACGTATTTACGGTATTTCTGTCTCGGATATTGCCGCCCTTAAAGCGCAAGGTACCAACTTTAAGTTATTGGCCGAGCGGGGTGTTGAACTATTTTTTACCCAAGTATTCCGCGATAACTTTTTCCACGCCGACATGCATCCGGGCAATATCTTTATTTCCCGCGATCATCCTGAGAACCCATACTACATTGGGCTCGACTGCGGCATCATGGGCACACTCAGCGAAGTCGATAAGCGCTATCTCGCCGAAAATTTCCTCGCCTTCTTTAATCGCGATTATCACAGAATCGCCCAGCTCTATATTGAGTCTGGCTGGGTATCGGAAAAAACCGATCTACAAGCTTTCGAACAGGCCATCAAAGTGGTGTGTGAACCTATGTTCAACAAGCCGCTCGACGAGATCTCCTTTGGTCATGTGTTACTGGAATTATTCCGCACTGCGCGCCACTTCGATATCGTGGTGCAACCGCAATTGGTATTGTTGGAAAAAACCTTACTCTACATCGAAGGCTTAGGCCGTCAGCTGTATCCGCAGTTGGATTTATGGCAAACCGCCAAACCTTTTTTAGAGCAGTGGATGGCCGACCAAGTCGGTCCTAAAGCTATGTTTAAAAAGGTATCCACAAAACTGCCATATTGGGCTGATAAACTACCTGAATTCCCTGAACTAATTTACGATAATCTTAAGTTAGGCAGGAAATTGCTGAGTTCTCAGCAACAAATGCTAGATAAGTATTTGAAATATCAGCAGCAGGCACACAAGAGTAACTACTTGCTTATCACTTCTGCCGTTTTATTGATCTGTGGCACGTTATTGATTAATAGAGACGCTACACTATGGACCCCTTATGTTTGTCTAATTTCAGGCATGATATTGTGGTTTGTAGGATGGCGATCTAGGCCAAAGAATCGCAAATTTTAGCTAGCACTAATTAATCAGAGGTTCATAATAGAACCGATATCAATTAAGAGGATACCTTCATGGGTGGTATTAGTATTTGGCAACTGCTTATCGTTGCGTTAATCGTTGTCTTGTTGTTTGGAACTAAGAAATTACGCTCTTTGGGTGGTGATTTAGGTGGTGCGGTTAAAGGCTTCAAAAACGCCATGTCTTCAGAAGAAGACAAGAAGGCATTAGAAGACACCGAAGCGGCTAAAACAGCGCAAACAACTCAACAGGCGACTGAAAAGAAACCTGAGTCTAACAAAGAACAGGCGTAACTCTTTATGTTTGACGGTATCGGCTTTATGGAGCTGCTGCTGATCGGTGTTTTGGGGCTAGTGGTTCTTGGCCCCGAACGTCTACCGGTTGCGGTGCGTTCGGTAACGAGTTGGATCCGTGCGATGAAACGCATGGCGAACTCGGTAAAAGAAGAGCTTGAGCAGGAGCTGAAGATCGAGCAGTTGCATGCCGATCTTAAAAAAGCCGAGAGCAAAGGTTTATCTAACCTCTCACCTGAACTCAAAGAGTCTATTGAGCAACTAAAGCAAGCGGCACAGTCAGTGAACCGCCCTTATCAGGTTCAGGATCCATCAAAAGACACCCCTGCGCCTGAGAATCAAATTCACACTCCTGCTCAAGTGAATCCAGTTCAAGCTAGCCAAACTAATCCAACAGCCACTGTAGAGGCGAGTCAAACATCGGCTTCTTCCGCTACTTCAAGTGAGCCATCTCAGGGCGTGGATACCAGTTCTAACCCGAAAGCCAACGGATAATTCATGTCGCAACAGCAGCCACTTATCAGCCATTTGCTTGAACTTAGGTCCAAGCTGCTAAAATCCATTGCTAGTGTGTTATTAGTGTTCATTTGTAGTGTGTACTGGGCAAATGATATCTACCACTACATGGCAATACCTTTAATGCAATCTTTGCCTCTTGGTGGCAGCATGATTGCGACGGATGTCGCTGCACCATTTTTTGCACCTTTCAAACTAACCCTCGTTTTATCATTTTTTGTGGCAGTGCCCTACGTGTTATTTCAAATTTGGTCCTTCGTGGCACCGGGTTTATATAAACATGAAAAACGCTTAGTGATGCCACTGCTATTCAGCAGTACCTTATTGTTTTATCTCGGCATTGCATTTGCTTATTATCTTGTATTCCCTGTTGTTTTTGGTTTTTTTGCTAACAATGCGCCAGAGGGAGTTCAAGTTGCGACAGACATTACTAGTTACCTTAACTTTATTCTGAAGCTGTTCTTTGCCTTTGGTCTATCCTTTGAAATCCCCATTGCCGTTGTTTTACTCTGCTGGTCAGGTGTCACTACACCTGAAGATCTCAAGCAAAAACGTCCTTATATCATAGTGGGCGCCTTTGTCGTCGGCATGCTATTAACCCCACCGGATGTGATTTCCCAGACTATGCTTGCTGTACCAATGCTGTTATTGTTCGAAGGCGGTTTATTAGCGGCTCGTTTCTACAGCAAACCAGATGACGAGTCAGACGAAGATACTGAACAAACAAACGACTAACGTCCTCGAAGGCGTTAGGGGAATAATATAATAAGGAACATTCTCATGCGCTTAACTCTTATAACGGCAGCGATAATGCTTGTATCTGTCCAAGCAAATGCCAGCATTGAACAACAGTTAACCCAATGTGCAGCAACCGCCGATAAACTCGACCGCTTGATTTGCTATGACAAGCTAGCAGAAAGCGTAAAAGCTGACACCATTAGCACTCAAGCGATACCGGCTACAGTAGCAACAGTTGCAGTCCCTACGACTGCAGCAGCGATAGTGGCAACCGCCCCCCAAGCACCAGCGGCAAAAATTGCCGATGACTTTGGGATGGAAGCCAAGCGTGTTCAAGAAAATACTGTCGATAAGATTTATTTAGAGATTCAATCTATAGCCGAAGATGCCTACGGAGACATTAAAGTGACTTTCACTAACGGTCAGGTATGGAAACAAACTGATGGCCGTAAGTACAATGTTAAGCAAGGTGAAACTGTCTATATTGAAAAAGCCGCTTTAGGTTCTTTTTTAATGGGTACCGATGATCGCAATGCCAAGGTTCGGGTAAAACGCCTAAAATAATGCCCTCATACATAGATATCGCTGTCAATTTACTTGGCAGCGCACTCGAACAAGATACTGTATCGATAATACAAGCGGCGGCGGACCAAGGGGTTTCGCCGTTAATTGTTATTGGCAGCGATTTAACTGAAAGTGCGGCAGCCATTGCTGTCTGCGAGCAATATCCTAATCAACTTTACTGCACTGCTGGTGTGCATCCCCACCATGCCAGTGGTTGGCATGATGGCTCAAACGCTCGACAAGCTGAACTCTGCCATGCACCGCAAGTGGTTGCCGTTGGCGAATGTGGTTTAGACTACAATCGTGATTTCTCCCCGAGACCTATCCAGCGCCAAGCTTTTATTGCGCAACTAGAATTGGCGATTGAACTTCAAATGCCAGTACTGATGCACGAGCGCGATGCCCACGAAGACTTTATCGCTATCCTGCGTGAATATCGCCCCCAGCTTAATGGTGCGCTTTTACATTGTTTCACAGGCACTCACGCACAGATGGAAGCCTATATTGACCTCGATTTACACTTAGGCATAACAGGTTGGGTCTGTGATGAAAGACGCGGCCAAGAACTAGCGCAACTCGTCCCCTTTATTCCGCAGAATCGCATTTTAATCGAGACAGATAGCCCTTACCTACTCCCCCGTAGTATGCGACCTAAGCCTAAATCGAGCAAAAACAAGCCCGAATACCTTCCTTATATCGCAAATTATATTGCAAACCTACGCGGAGAAGATGCGGATGAGTTTGCAAAACGTTGCTACCAAAATAGCTTAGCGTTTTTTAATTTGGATCGAATCCATGCTTAACAAAAACATGCCACTCATACTCTTGCTGTGGCTATGGATATACCCAACACAGGCCTTGGCAACCCTATTGAGCATTGACGAGTCAACCACGACACCTTTAAACCTTACGCCTTGGTTAATGGTCAGCCACCCTACACCAGCAAAAGAACTGGCCGAAATACAAGCTTTGCCAAAAACTGATTGGCATAACTTTACCAATAAAGACATTCAAAAACTCAGCGGCCATGATTTTTGGCTCAGTTTCAGCTTAACCAGCCCTGACGAAACACTTTCGCGCATTTTAGCGCTAGATAACCCTTTGTTAGACAAGGTAACTATCTACCATTTAGTCAATAATAAACTCATGAATACTGTGCTGATGGGTGATATATTCCCCTATGAGGATCGACCATTCTTGAGCAATATTTTCCTATATCCTTTCAAGATCAACACAGATGACTCCCATACTTTCTATCTGCATATTCAAACTGAAGGTAGTGCTGCAGTACCATTAAACCTATGGTCTTCTAATGACTTAGCTCAAATTGCCGAATCTACCGCCGTTGAGCATGGATTCCAACTTGGTGTACTTGCCGCAATTGGCATTTTTAGCCTTTTTATCGCCATAGCATCGGGCTCATTCAGTTACAGCTATTACTCTGGCTATGTCCTTAGCATGACCTTACTCGTTGCCACGATTAACGGTTTTGCCTTCCGATTCCTCTGGCCAGACTGGCCGCTATTGCAGCAAGTTATGGTGCCGTTTTTACTGCCAATCGTTATGGCATTTGCGTTAATGTTTACTGAAAAAATATTACAGCTCAAATATTTAAACCGCCGTATGTTACTCACTTGTCGCTATAGTGCTGTGTATATCCTCTGTGTTGGACTCGCCACACCATTTATCCAATATGGAACGGCGCTCTATATCGAGATCATTTCCGTTGCAGTACTCAGCCTAATCCTGATGGTCTTTGCCATTACTCAGGCTATCAATGGCCATAAACTGGCACGTATGTACACTATTGGCTGGGTGAGTATGCTGACAGGCGCCTGCATCAGTAGCTTGCTTTATCTCAGCGTGATTGACCTCAATTTAAAACCGCAAACGCCTGTGATGCTTGGGCTGACTTTTGAAATTATCTTCATGTCTCTGGTGCTCGCCATCCGCTATAACGATGAGCGCAAAGCTAAACTACGTATCCAGCAAGAAGCCTTGAAACAAGCACAGAAAATTCGTAGTGCGCGGGAAGAAGCCCTAAAAGCGGAAGCCGAGAGCAATGAGAAACTCGAACAAATGGTACAAGAACGTACCTTAGAGCTTGAAATCACGCTCAGAGAATTGCATGAAGTAAACCAAAAACTCACTGAACAAAGCACTATCGACAGTTTAACTGGGGTCAAAAACCGCAGTGCCTTTGATAAACGTTTAATCGCTGAAAGCCGGATCAGTCGCAGGCAAGAAACTCCCATAGCACTGTTAATGCTTGATATAGATCGCTTCAAGCTGATCAACGACAGATTCGGTCATCTTGCAGGCGATCAAGCATTACGTACAATAGCTCAAACATTACAGCAGCATTTAAAACGGCCAACGGATCTAGTGTCACGTTTTGGGGGGGAGGAATTTGCTATCATCCTTCCTAATACAACTGCAGAAGGTGCTCTCCAAGTTGCTGAAACAATAAGAGACGCTGTTGCCTCTATTCATTTTGAATGGGAAGGTGAAGCGATACCTTTGACTATCAGTATCGGAGTCAGTGCCGATATAGTGACCCACGATCAACACAGTACTAAATTACTAGAACAAGCAGATAAAGCCCTCTACCAAGCCAAAAACGGTGGACGTAATCAAGTCAGCTTGTATTTGTCGGATCAAGCAAGACCAGTACCTAATTAGGAGTCAAATGTGAATATCATTACCAGTGCCTTCCCTCAGCGTAGAATGCGCCGCATGCGTAAACATGATTTTAGCCGTCGCCTCATGGCCGAAAATCATCTAACGGTCAATGACTTGATTTACCCAATGTTTGTTCTAGAAGGCACTAATCGCAGTGAAAAAATAGCCTCTATGCCCGGTGTTGAGCGCTACTCGATAGACTTGCTACTGAAAGAAGCTGAAGAACTGGTTGAGTTAGGTATCCCATTGATTGCACTTTTCCCTGTGACACCTGCAGAGAAAAAAACGTTAATGGCAGAAGAAGCCTATAACGCTGATGCCCTAGTGCAACGTGCGGTTCGCGAGCTCAAAAAAGCCTTTCCACAGCTCGGAATCATGACTGACGTGGCACTAGATCCTTTCACCACTCACGGTCAAGACGGCATCATAGACGAAACAGGTTATATCCTTAACGATATCACCACCGAGATTTTAGTGAAGCAAGCACTGTCACACGCCGATGCTGGAGCAGACATCATTGCACCATCGGACATGATGGATGGCCGTATTGGCGCGATTCGCCAAGCATTAGAAGCGGCAGGGCACGTCAACACCCAAATAATGGCTTACTCGGCAAAATACTCTTCAAACTACTACGGTCCATTCCGTGATGCCGTAGGGTCAGCGGGTAACCTCAAAGGTGGAAATAAGCATAGCTATCAAATGGATCCAGCGAACAGTGACGAAGCTTTGCATGAAGTCGCACTCGATATCCAAGAAGGAGCCGATATGGTGATGGTTAAGCCAGGTATGCCGTATTTAGATATAGTGCATCGCGTTAAAACTGAACTTGCAGTACCAACATTCGCCTATCAAGTCAGTGGTGAATACGCCATGCATATGGCTGCAATCCAAAATGGATGGTTAGCAGAAAAAGCCATCGTCATGGAATCCCTACTCTGCTTTAAACGCGCAGGCGCAGACGGTATTTTAACTTACTTCGCTAAACGTGCTGCCCAGTGGCTTAAAGAAGCTTAAGCAACCTAATGCGAAAGTAACACCTCAAAGCAGCCTTCTGGCTGCTTTTTTTTATCGATTAATAGTGAAAAATCTGGAAGCAAAGCTTGTGTATTGAGGGGAAGAAAAAACTCGCCAACAAAGCTAATAGCAATACTTACAGTCGGTAGCATTGCTATTAGTACAAAGAATGTTCAGATTACAGACGCAAAAAAGCCAGCTTATTCAGCTGGCTTGGTTACATCTCAATGAGATAATTAGGCGCTTGGCGATGACCTACTCTCACATGGGGAGACCCCACACTACCATCGGCGCGTTTGCGTTTCACTTCTGAGTTCGGGATGGGATCAGGTGGTTCCACAAGGCTATTGTCACCAAGCAAATTCTTTATTCTAGGATTAAACACTAGATTGTAATGGTGCTGATACCCAGAATCGAACTGGGGACCTCATCCTTACCAAGGATGCGCTCTACCGACTGAGCCATATCAGCAATTCTATACTAATCAATTAAGATTATTTAAATTAGGCGCTTGGCGATGACCTACTCTCACATGGGGAGACCCCACACTACCATCGGCGCGTTTGCGTTTCACTTCTGAGTTCGGGATGGGATCAGGTGGTTCCACAAGGCTATTGTCACCAAGCAAATTCTGTTTATTACCGTGTCCATCTCTGGCTCACGCTAATAATAATTCGGAAAGCTGATTTGCTTTGTTTGAGTTCAAACTTTATCAAGTATCTGTATTCTGTCTAAGTTCGCTTAGCAAAA